>JAUYSH010000137.1 GCA_030696455.1 Elusimicrobiota bacterium | reverse complement strand
AAGCGCCTCGGCGAGCTGGCCGTGCGCGAGATGGGCTTCGACCTCTCCCGCGGCCGCCTCGACACCGCCGCGCACCCGTTCTGCTGCTTCCTCGGCCGCGGCGACGTGCGCCTGACCACGCGCTACTTCGAGGAGCTCCCTTTCTCGAGCCTGTACTCGTGCCTGCACGAGGCCGGCCACGGCCTGTACGAGCAGGGCGTCTCCCCTGAGCTCGACGGCACGCCGCTCGGCACGGGCGCCACGATGGCGATGCACGAGTCCCAGTCGCGCCTGTGGGAGAACGTCGTCGGCCGCAGCCGCGGCTTCTGGAAGCGCTGGACCCAGCGATACCACGAGGCGTTTCCGCAGACGCGCGGCCTCGGCCCCGAGGACTTCTACCGCGCCGTCAACCGCGTGTCGGCCTCCTTCATCCGCGTCGAGGCCGACGAGCTGACCTACGGCCTGCACGTGATCCTGCGCTTCGAGCTCGAGCGCGACCTGCTGGCCGGCCGCCTGCGCGCCGCCGACCTGCCCGAGGCCTGGAACGCGAAGATGAAGGATTACCTCGGGATCGTTCCGCCCGACGACGCGCGCGGCGTGCTGCAGGACGTGCATTGGGCCGAGGGCCTCATCGGCTATTTCCCGACCTACGCCATCGGCAACGCGATCTCCCTGCAGCTCTGGGAGGCCGCCGTCGCCGCGCGCCCCGGCATCGAGGGCGAGATCGAGGGCGGCGGCGCCCCGTCTTTGCTCGCCTGGCTCGTCGAGAACGTCCATCGCCGCGGCAAGACCGGCACGGCCGAGGAGATCGTGACCGCGGCGACCGGACGCCCGATCGACCCCGCGCCGTATCTGCGCTACATGACCCGCAAGTACGGCGACCTCGCCGGCTTGCCCGGAGATTCCTGATGATGAAAGGCCAGCTCGAGCTTCGCGCCGCCACCATCGACGCGCTGACGGAGGAGGACGGCGAGGTGCTCCTCGCCTGCGCCGTCTTCGTGCCCGAGCCGGACGGCCCCGGGCGCTACCGCGACGCCGTCATCCGCGTCAAGGACGGCGTCACCGAACGCGAGGAGCTCGACTTCCCCGTCCTGCTCGACGGGGGCAGCCTCGCCCTGGACGGGGACAGGTACGACGAAGCCCTCCCTTGGCCGCTCGAAGCGGAGGGGGAGGTCGCCCTGCTGCTCGTCCCGGCGGAGTCGAGCGAGTTCGTCATCCGCGGCTCGGGGATCGAGATCGAGCTCATCCCCGCAAATTGATAGAATCGGCCCCATGAGCTCCTCCGACGACAAAGACCTCGGCTTCTCCACCCGCGCCGTCCACGCCGGACAATCCCCCGACCCCGCCACCGGCGCGATCATGACACCCGTCTATCTGACCTCGACCTACGTCCAGGAAGCTCCGGAAAAACATAAAGGATTCGATTACGCCAGAACGGTTCATCCCACCCGAGAGGCCCTGCAGAAAAATTTGGCGTCGTTGGAAGGGGCCGCCTTCGGGTTATGCTTCGCTTCCGGTATGGCGGCCACGTCGACGGTCATCGAGGCGTTGTCGTCGGGAGATCATGTCGTCTGCGGCAACGACTTGTACGGCGGAACGTATCGGGTATTCACGAAAGTGTTCGCTCGATTCGGCGTCACGTTCACCTTCGTCGATACGACCGATTTACATGCCGTCGAGGCCGCCTTCACGCCCCAGACGAAATTGGTCTGGATCGAGACCCCGTCCAATCCGTTGTTGAAGATCACGGACATCCGCGCCATCGCGAAGCTGGCCCATGCGAAGAAAGCCAAATTGGTCGTGGACAACACCTTCGCCTCCCCCGCGCTCCAGCGCCCGCTGTCCTTGGGCGCCGACGTGGTGGTCCACTCGACCACCAAGTATCTCGGCGGCCACTCCGACGTCGTCGGCGGCGCGATCCTCGTCAACGACGAGGCCCTGCACAAGGAGTACAAGTTCCTGCAGAACGCCGTCGGCGCGGTACCGGGTCCGCTCGACTGCTTCCTCTTGTTGAGGGGAACCAAGACCTTGGCGCTACGGATCGAGCGGCATTGCCAGAACGCGATGATCGTCGCCAAGCATCTCCTGTCCCATCCCGAGATCGCGACCGTTCATTATCCCGGCCTGCCCACCCATTCGGGTCATGAGACGGCCAAAGGCCAGATGTCCGGTTTCGGGGGGATGATCTCCTTCGAGCTCAAGGGCGACATGGAGCGGGCCAAGCGCATGATCTCCTCCTGCGAGATCTTCGCCCTGGCCGAGAGCCTCGGCGGTGTCGAGTCCTTGATCGGCCACCCCGCGTCGATGACCCACGGCTCGATCCCGCGCGAGGAGCGCCTCAAGGCGGGTCTGACCGACGGCCTCATCCGGCTCTCGGTGGGCATCGAGGACGCCGCCGACCTCACCGCCGACCTCGACCGCGCGATCAACCGCAGCCTGACCGGGAAGTAGCTCCGGCCGCTCCGCGACGCCTCGGAATTATCGATGTTTTTGTTGGAGTATTCTCTACTCCTGAAGGCGGGGCCGTTTCGTTGCTAGGGGAAGGGCATGCGGCGTCTCTCTTTTGTTTTTTGCCTCTTTTTTTTGACCGCCTGCGGCAAAGACCCCGCCGATCCGCGCATCTCGTTCAGCGACGTCGAGACCTCCGCCGAGGACGTTGAGCAACTCGTCAAGCCTCTGCGGATCGCCATCGCCTCCACCGTTTCGCCGCAGCGGAATCTGCGCGACTACCAGCGCATGCTTGAGTACCTGGGGCGCAAGCTGGGCATGCCCGTCGACGTGGTCCAGCGCTCGGGCTACTCCGAGTGCATCGCCTTGCTCGAAAACCGGGAGGTCGACGCGGCCTTCGTCTGCAGCGGGCCTTACGTGGAGGCCCGTGAGCGTTTTGGCGCCGAGGCGCTGGTCGCGCCCCGGATCAGCGGGTCGGGGACCTACTGCGCCTATGTCATCGCGCGCGAGGGCGGTCCGATTCGGACCTTCTCGGACCTGCGCGGAAAGATCTTCGCGTTCACCGACCCGCTGTCGTTGACCGGGAAGCTCTATCCTTCCCACCTTCTCGAGAAGCGGGGAGCGAGGGCGGAGACCTATTTCAGCAGGACGATCTTCACCTGGGGCCACGACAACTCCGTCGAGGCCGTCGCCCAGGGATTGGCCGACGGCGCCGCGGTTTCGAGCCTCGTCTGGGAAGGCTTGGCGAAGTCGGAGGGGAGCGCGGCGTCCCGGACGAAGGTGATCGGGCGGTCCGCGGAGTTCGGCATGCCGCCGGTGGTCGTGCATCCCGGGTTGGACCCGAAGCTGAAGAAAAGGCTCCTCGACGTTTTCTTGGGCATGCACCGGGACCCGGAGGGCATGGCCCTGCTCGGGCAGGCGGGGATCGAGCGCTTCACCGCCGGTGCGGATTCGTCGTACGACGGCGTGCGCCGGATGCGGGCCGAGGTCGCGGGGGCCCGATGAAGGTCAGAGGCCTCAGCCTCGAGCTCAAGATCATGGCGGGCGTCGGCGCTCTGGTGCTGATGTTCGGGATCACCGTCATGGGGAACATCCACCGCGGCCTCTCGCGCATGCTCAAGGAGGAACTGACCCGGCGCGGCGTGACCATCGCCCGCGTCCTGGTCGGCCCCGCCGAGGAGGCCATCCTCATGGACAATCAGTTCGCGCTGCACCAGCTGTTCCGGGACACGATGAGCAGCTACGACGACGTGCGCTACATCTACGTCCTCGGCCCCGCGGGGAACATCCAGGCGCACACCTTCCCCGAGGGTGTTCCCAAAGGCCTGGCTCGGATCACCGCGCCTTCGGGGCCGGTTCCGGGCGGCGTTCAAAAGCGCAGAATCTCGACCGACGAGGGGCGCATTCAGGATATCGCCGCCCCGCTGCTCGCCGGACGCCTGGGGACCGTCCACGTGGGGATGAACGAGCAGTCGGTGCGCCGGCGCATCGCCGCCATGATTCTGGGCTGGGGCGCGGGCGCGGCGCTGATGCTGGGCCTCGGCCTCGGGATCGCCTACCGGCTCACCTCTCAGCTCGCGCGCCGCTTCGCGCATCTCGTCGACGTCGCCCGCCGGGTCGGCGAGGGAAACCTCGAGGTTCGCGCGCACGACGAGCAGGGCGACGAGGTGGGGCGCGTCGCGCGCGCGATGAACGCGATGATCGACGACCTCAAGAGGTCCCAGGCCGATCTGATCCGTTCGGGGAAGCTGGCCGCCATCGGCGAGCTGGCCAGCTGCGTCTCGCACGAGATCAATAACCCGCTCAACACGATGGCGGTCTGCACCCAAGCCCTTCTCGACCGGGCGAAGAGCCCCGCGCTGCTCGCCGAGCCCGAGTTCGAGGCGTTTCCCGATTACCTGAACACGGTCAACGACGAGATCTTCCGCTGCAAGTCGATCACCGGAGGGCTTCTGGATTTCGCCCGCCACAAGGAGCCTCGTCGCTCCGAGGTCGATCTCAACGATCTGATCGCGCACACGATTCCGCTGGTCGCCCACCGCGCGAAGCAGGCGGGGCAGACGATCGTCTTCGAGCCGGCCGCGGCGCCCGTGACGGCGAAGGCCGATTCCGATCAGATCCGCCAGGTCGTCCTCAACATCCTCATCAACGCCGTGGATCATAATTCACCCGGAGGCGAGGTCCGCGTCCGTGCCGAACGCGGATTGGACCATGCCTCGGTGTCGGTCACGGACTCCGGCGGCGGCATCCCCCCGGAGAATCTAAGGAAGGTGTTCGAGCCCTTCTTCACCACCAAGCTCGCGGGAAAGGGCACGGGGCTCGGCTTGGCCATCTGCCAGAAGATCATCGACAGCCACCGCGGGCGCATCGGCGTCGCGAGCCCTGCCGGCAAGGGCGCCACCTTCACTTTTTCCATCCCCTTCGACGCAAGAGAGGCCCCCGGCGATGTCTAGAAAAGCGAGCGTCCTGATCGTCGACGACGAGGAAAAGCTCCGCCACTATCTCAAGAAGGAGCTCGTGCGCAAAGGCTATGAGGTCCAGGACGCCGGCGAGGGCAGGTCGGCGCTGGACTCGCTGGCGCGTCAGTCCGCGGACGTCGTCCTGCTGGATATCGCCCTTCCCGGCGAAAGCGGCGTGGCTGTTCTGGAGAAGATCCGCAAGGAGCACCCGTTGGCGAGAGTGATCATGCTGACCGGCAACGCGACCGTGGAGACGGCGCTCGAATCGATGAAGCTCGGCGCCTACGACTACCTGACCAAGCCATGCGACCTGACCGAGCTGTTCCTGCTCATCGACCGGGCCTTCGCGGAGTCCCTGCTCCGGCGAGAGAATGAGGTGCTCCAACGCCGCTTCTCCCGTGAGTCGGAGTTCGACCTGTTCGTCGGCGAGGACCCCGGGGTGCAGGAGGCCCTGCGCATGGCCGCGAAGGCGGCCGCCGCTTCCTCGTCGGTCCTCATTTCCGGCGAGACCGGCACGGGCAAGGAGATCATCGCGCGGATGATACATCAGAAGAGCGCCCGCCGCGACGAGCCCTTTCTCGCGCTCAACTGCGCGGCTTTCCAGGACAGCCTTCTGGAGAGCGAGCTGTTCGGCCACGAGAAGGGCGCCTTCACCGACGCCTCCCGGCAGAAGCCTGGGCTCGTCGAGCTGGCCAGCCGCGGCAGCCTCTTTCTCGATGAGATCGGGGACATGTCCCCGAGCATCCAGGCGAAGGTCCTGAGGTTCCTCGACTCGGGGGAGTTCCGGCGCGTGGGCGGCACGCGGAACATGAAGACCGACATCCGCATACTGAGCGCGACCCACCGCGACCTGCCCAAGGCCATCCAGGAGGGGAAGTTCCGCAACGACCTTTACTTCCGGCTCAACGTGGTGGCGATCCGCCTGCCCCCGCTTCGGGAGCGACGCGGGGACATCCGGCGCCTCGCGGAGCACTTCCTTAAGAAGTGCGCCGCCACGATCGCCTCGCGCAGCCGGAGCCTGTCGCCGGAGGCGCTTGAGCTCCTGGCCGGCTATCCGTGGCCCGGCAACGTCCGCGAGCTCGAGAACATCATCGAACGCGCGATGATCCTGTCCGAGGGAGAATTGATCCGAGGCGAGGACATCGCCTCCTGTTTGAGGGGTGGGTCCTCTTCGGAGGCGCGCCCCAAAGACGCGTCGTTGGCGGAGGTCGAGCGCTGCCATATCCTCAAGATTCTCGCGGACTCCGGGGCCAACAAGGCGCAGGCCGCCCGCAGCCTGGGCATCGACGTCAAGACGCTGTACAACAAGCTTCGGGACTACGAGGCCGCCTCCTAGATCGACGCAGTCAGGGAAAAAATACGCGCCGGGCCGGGAAAATTTCCCGGCCCGGCGCGTTGTTTTTATGGGCCTCCCCTGCGCTCGCCGGCAAATATGACTTGGCCGGTTCGTTGCCACCAAAATATTCGTGAAGGTTTTGTACCGATTTGATGCGCGGCTTTGGCGGCATCCGCGACTTGCTAGGTTGTTCATACGCAATATCGCCCGCAAGCTCGACGCGGCGGACGAATCGCGGGAAAAGCTGGCATTCGCCCGACGTACCACGAATATGAATATCGAAGAAATCCGCGGTCGTATGCGAGGTGTTTTGATGACCAGTCAAATCGGGAAATACGTCGGGCTCGCGCTGCTGCTCGCCATGACGGCCGGCGGGGCCGCGGCCAAGGAGGTGGATTGGGTCTCCCTCAATCCGGCCTTCAAGGACGCCACCTTCGTCAAGGATCCGGCGGCCTGCTTCAGCTGCCATGGAGACCATGAGAAACCCTACGCCGCGACCACCCACGCGCGCCTGTTCAAGGCCGGGAAGGCGCCGGCCTCGGGCGATTGCGGGAGCTGCCACGGCCCCCGCAGCAAGCACGTGGAGAACCCGAGCCGGGAGCTGGCGCTCTCCCCGGCCCAGCAGAACACGGCCTGCCTGCAGTGCCACGAGGGGGGCGGCCTGATGTACTGGAAGAGCGGCCGCCACGCTTCCGGGGACATGTCCTGCGTCTCCTGCCATACCGTGATGCAGCGCAAGAGCGAGAAGGCCCTCTTGGCCAATAAGCGCGAGGACCAGACCTGCTACGCCTGTCACGGCGAGGTCCGCGGGCAGATGAACAAGATGTCCCGCCACCCGGTCAACGAGGGCAAGGTGTCCTGCTCGGGCTGCCACAATCCTCACGGGTCGGTCGCCAAGGGCATGCTCAAAGGGGCCTCGGTCAGCGAGACCTGCTTCCAGTGCCACCAGGAGAAGCGCGGGCCGCATATCTGGGTGCACCCTCCCGTCCAGGAGAGCTGCCAGAACTGCCACCAGGCGCACGGCTCGAACCACCGCAAGCTCCTGAACAGCAAGGACCCCTTTCTCTGCATGTCCTGCCACACCTTCGGCGGGCATGTCAACGCGCCGCGCTACAACCGGGTGAGCAGCCTGCGCGGCGAGGGGTGCGTCAACTGCCATATGGCGATCCACGGCTCGAACAGCCCGTCGGGCGCCCGATTGACCCGATAACGCGAGCGAGGAAACGATGACTAAGAGAACTATTCCGGCGGTCCTTCTGAGCCTCCTGCTGCCGACACAGGCCTTCCCCGCCGTGTCGGGCAGCGTCTCAGCGGGCGGGCAGGTCGTCAACGCGGTCCCCGACTCGAGCAAGTTCAACGAGTACCGCGACCTCAAGGACGGCCCGTACCTGTACGACTTCGACGTCACCAGCGATATGCCCGGCGGCTATCTCTTCGAGCTCTCCGGCTCGAACGCGGGACGGGCCGATCAGCGTTACCGGCTGTGGGCCGGGCGGCAGGGAAACCACAGCTTGGAGTTCGAGTGGGACGAGACTCCCCATCGGTTGAGCAACAGGGCGAGAACCCCGTACACCCACCAGGGCGGCGGCCTGCTCACCGTGCCGGGGACCGTCCCGCTGACCACCAAGGAACTGGTGCCCACCGCGCCGCAGCTCGTGGCCAACGACTCCCTGACGGCGGCGTATCTGCGCGCCATGCTGAAGCCCATCGACCTGGGCAACGACCGGGAGAAGGCCTCGGCGCTCTTCAAGCTCTTCCCGGCGGAGGGGCTGACGCTCCGATTGGGCGCCTCGAACGAGGAACGCGGCGGAAACAAAGTGAGCTACGGCCCGATCGGCGACCGCCCGCCTCGCTCTCTCAACATCCAGCTCGAGGAGCCGATCGATTACGCGACCCGGGAGATGAAGTTCGAGGCGGATTATCAGGGAAAACGGTCGCAGACGAACCTCACCTTCGAGCTGTCGAGCTTCCAGAACCGGATAGACGCGGTGACCTGGCAGAACATCTACGTCGATCCCGCGGTGGGAACCAACGAGCTCTGGGGCGGCGCCACCAGCAGGCGGGTGGCTTCGTACGGCCGGCGCCCCCTGCCCCAGGACAACCTCTACCGCAGCGTCAGTCTGACCCACGGCGTCGACCTGCCTCTCGCGGGCCGCTTGACCGCCGCCGCCTCCTACGGCGTGGCCGAGCAGGACAGCAACCTCACGCCTTACAGCACCAACGGCACCGCGGACGCCGCGGGCGACGGTCTCGCGTGGAACGACGCCGCGAAGCTCCCCCGCGGCTCGGCGCAGGCCAAGCACGAGAGCAAGCTCCTGAGCCTGGACTACGCCGCCAATCCGTTCGAGCGGACTCACGTGCGGGCCTTCGGGCGCTACTACGGCCTGAGCAACAAGACGCCGACCAGCGACTGGAGGTACGTGACCCAGGACGTCACGGGCGCGACCGGCGCCGTCAACCACCACAACAAGCGCCGCAACGTCGCGTACCAGTACGCCAAGCAGAACTACGGCCTGGAGGGGGACTACTCCATCGCCTTCTGGAGGACCACGCTCGGGCTGGGCTACGAGCACGAGCGCGTCGAGCGCGACAACCGCGAGGCGAACACCGCGGAGAACATCGCCCGCCTCTCGGCCCGGTCGCGGCCGCTCAAGTGGCTGAGCGCGCGCGCCAAGTACCAGTACGGCAACCGCCAGGCGAGAAATTTCGACCCGAATCGGGTGCGCGACTCCTACTGGTATGCCCCGGCGGAAGCCTTGGGCGCCGCCAACGCGGACGCGGGGTACACGTTCGAGAACCACCCCGACATGCGCCGTTGGGACGTCTCGGACCGGCAGCGCCACGACGTCGACTTCACCCTCGCCGCCGCCCCCATCGAGGCGCTGGACGTTTCCTTGTCGCACCGCTACCGCAGGGACGACCACGACTCGGGCGTCGGGTCATCGCAGCCGCTGCTCGACTACGCGGGGGCGCGGACGGTCGAGCGGACCGCGGCCTCCCCGGGAGACCAGGTAGGCCTGCTCAAGGACACCCGCCAGTCCGTCGGGGTGGACGCGAGCTACGCCGTGGCCAAGCGCGTGCGCTTGACCTTCTTCGGCAGCCGCGAGCACTCGGACTCCCGGCATCGGGGCTTCGAGTACCAGGAGAACAACAAGGCGGACCCCAGCACCGTCGACGGAGCCGAGCTGGGTCCTTGGACGAGGGCCAACAACCAGTATATGGCCGACATCCGCGACACCACCTACTCCTTCGGCGTGGGCGCCGAGGTCGACCTCATCCCGGAGAAACTGACGCTCGACGCGAACTACAACCACTCGATCGGAAAGGTGTCGATCGACTACTCCGGCTGGGGCGCGGTCAGTGCTCTGACCGGAGCGGCGGTCGCGGACAACAACCAGTTCGGCTTCCGCACGCCGCCGGTCATCCGCAACGACCGCTACGTCGTCAGCACCTCGATGGGCTACAAGGTCCGCAAGGACCTGACGGTCAGCCTGGGCTACATGTTCGACTACTTCAAGCAGAGGGACTGGCAGCAGGAGACTGATACCCCCCAAAGCGAGTCGGTCGATGGGACAGATGAGATGACGCGCGACACCTCGCAGTCGAACCAGTGGGGAAACCGCCTGCCGAACATGGGCCCCTACCTGGCTTCCAGCTACGAGGCGCACCTGATCTCTCTGAGACTGTCGTATAAGTTCTGATCTCCTTCCGCGGGTTTTCCCAGGCTCGCGGACGGATCCTCACTCAAGCCCCCCGAAAGGGGGGCTTGTTCGTTCAGGGCCGGCTCAGCGGGAACTGTTTCCGGAAACAGTTATAATCGCCCCATGAAAGCCGTTCTCGAAGCCCGCGGCTTGTACAAGCGCTACCCAAAAGCCGCGGCCAACGCCGTCGACGGTCTCTCGCTGTCGGTGCGCGAGGGCTCCTGCTTCGGCCTGCTCGGGCCCAACGGAGCGGGCAAGACCACGACGGTCGAGATGCTCGAGGGGATCTTGGCGCCCGACGCGGGGGAGATCCTCTACCGCGGCGCGCCGGCCGGCATCGAGTTCCGGGAGCGTACGGGGATACAGTTCCAGGACACCGCCCTTCAAGACCACCTGACCGTGCGCGAGCTGCTCGACCTGTTCGGCGCGCTGTATCCGCGGCGCCTGAGCGAGGCGGAGCTCGTCAAGCTGTGCGACCTGGGCGAGCTGCTCGACCGCGACCCGGAGAAGCTCTCCGGCGGCCAGCGCCAGCGCGCGCTGCTGGCCCTGGCGCTCGTCAACGACCCCGACATCGTGTTCCTCGACGAGCCGACGACGGGGCTCGACCCGCAGGCGCGGCGCAACTTCTGGGACCTCGCGCGTCAGATCAAGGCGCGCGGCAAGACGGTCCTGCTCACCACGCATTACATGGAGGAGGCCTACGCGCTGTGCGACGAGGTCGCCATCGTCGACAAGGGCCGCATCATCGCGCAGGGCGCGCCCGACACCTTGTTGAAGAAGCATTTCGACGGCGTGGTCATCGAGCTGCCCAAGGCCGACTTCAAAGCACCCCCCGGCGGCGTGCGCGGGGAGATCGTCGAGCGCGGCGAGATCACGGAGCTTCTGACGAACGAGGTCGAGGCGGCTCTCGAGGAGCTTCGGCGCGGAGGCTCGAGCCTCGCCCATCTGCGGGTGCGGCCGCGAACCCTCGAGGATCTTTTCTTGGCCTTGACCGGACGGGAGCTGCGCGAATGATGCGCCGCTTCTGGGCCGTCCTGGTCGGGCGCAACAAGGAGTTCCTGCGCGACCGCGGCGCGCTGGGCTGGAACCTGCTGTTCCCGTTCTTCGTCGTCTTCGGCATGGCCTTCGCCTTCTCCGGCAAGGGCCAGGACGTGTTCAAGGTCGGCGTGGTGGGCGAGGTTTCCGCCCTCCCGCCGGGCTTTTCGGCGACGAAGCACCTGAAGTTCGTGGCTTTCGGGGAGAAGGCCGAGGCGCTGGGCAAGCTTCGTCATCATCAACTCGACATGCTCGTCTCGCCGGGAAGGCCGCTCGTGTATTTCGTCAACGACGCCTCGCCGAAGGGCTATCTCGTCGAGAAGATCCTGCTCGGCACCGACGCGGCGGCGTTCGCGCCGGTGCGCGAGGCCGTCGAGGGACGGCCCATCCGCTACGTGGACTGGCTCGTTTCCGGCCTGCTGTCGATGAACATGATGTTCTCCGCCCTGTTCGGCGTCGGCTACACCCTCGTGCGCTACCGCAAGAACGGCGTGCTCAAGCGCCTGCGGGCGACGCCGCTGCGCGCCGTCGAGTTCCTCGCCGCGCAGGTGGCCTCGCGCCTGCTGCTGATCATGGGCGTGTTCGCGGTCGTCTACCACGGCTCCGACTATTTCCTGCGGTTCCAGCGCCTGGGCTCCTTGCTCGACCTGTACCTCATCTTCGCCCTCGGCTCGGCGTGCCTGATCTCGTTGGGCCTGCTGGTGGCCGCGCGCGTCAGGAGCGAGGAGCTCGCCGGCGGCGTGCTCAACATGCTGTCCTGGCCCATGATGTTCCTCTCCGGCGTGTGGTTCTCGCTCGAGGGCGCTCCGCGGGGACTGCGCCTCTTCGCCGACATGATGCCGCTGACCCACCTCATCGACGCGGCGCGCGCGGTGATGACCGAGGGGGCGACCTTGTCGCAGGTGGCGCCCCACCTGTACGTGCTGGGCGGCATGACGGCCCTGTTCCTCGCCGTCGGCGCCTATACCTTCCGCTGGGATTAGGAGAAGCGCGGCGCGGCGATGCGGGCCAGGCTTTCTTCCTTGTGGTGGCGCTCGTCGAGACCGATCTGGCGCAGCACGTCGGCGAGCGTGGCGTGGTTCCCGTAATCCGCCTTGAACTCGCTCTCGAACGGCCGCTCCTCGAGCTCGGGGTGCTCCCGCACGAACTCCATGTACTCGTGCTCGGCATGGTCCTCGAAGTCCGCGTTGAGCGCGTAGCTCAATTTGGGATCGATGACGTAGAGCAGCCAGCTGACGTGATAGTAGAAGAAGGCGACCACCTGGGGCCCGAAGCGGTAGAGCAGGAAGCTCTCGCGGAGGCCGTCCTTCTGCACCCACTCCTCGAGGATCAGCAGATGCCACTGCTCGTTGTCCTGCTGCATCCGTGATTCCTTGATGAACTCGAAGACCCGGCGCGCGAAGCCGGGGGCGCGGTAGGTGTGGGTCATCGCGATATAGGCCACGTGCTCCCAGGCCTGGTAGGGGACCCGGGCGATCACCTCGAGCACCGTGAACTTCTTCAGCGTGCGTTGTTTTCCATACACGAGGTCCATGCCGAGGAAGAGCAGCCGCGCCAGCAGCCCGTAGGGCCGGCGGGGGGCGGCGAGCGTCTTCGCCTGCTCGGCCTTGAGGTCCGTCCCGGGGATGTTCATGAGCTCAAGGCTACTATAAGACATTGTAAAGGACCAAGGACTGTTCCCTTGACCTTATTCGTACGCCGGGGAGGAGGGCTTGGCGGCGCGCGCCAGGGCGGTGCGGGCGCGCTCGCCGTCGGCCGCGAAGCGCGCGGCGTCGGCGCGCGCGCGCAGCGCCAGGAGCGTCCCTCGCCAGGGGAGCCAGCCCGCGGCCCTCGCCCGGGACTCCGCGTCGGCGCGGGCGGCGTCGAGGCGCTCCGCCGCCTGGCCGAGGGCCTCGACCCGGCCCTCCGGCTCGGCGGCGGCGCGGAGCTTGAGCCAGCCGCCGTCGAGCCGGGCGGCGAGGCCGAAGTGCGTCGACAGGGGGCGTGAGTCGCCGTTGTCCTCGAGCGTGCCGGTGAAGGCGGTGCGCGCCGTCTCGCGCGGCGGGCGCGACGAATAGGGGATCAGGGCATAGTCGACGCGGCGGTCGTCGTAAGTGCGGCCGCACATCTCGTCGCCGTATGAGACGCAGAGGTCCCGCGCGCCGACGAGGTCGAGGAAGATCGCCGCCTCCTTGTCGTCGGACGACGTCGCGAGGTCGCCGAGGAGGACGAACGGCCGCGCTCGCGACTGGGCGCGCACGAACTCGGCCGCCGCGAGCAGGCGGCCGAGGCGGCGCGCGGCTCCCGCGCCCGGAGCGAGGCGCGCGGAGTAGACGTCGGCCGTCGCGCCGTCCACGTCGAGCCCCGCGCGCAGGACGCCGTTGCCGTCGCCGAGGTCGAGCGCCGCGCGGTCGACGATGCGGCGACGGCTCGTCACCGCGAGCCCCAAGGAGGGCTCGTGTGCGCGGTGGGCGTGGCCGGCGGCCGCGGCGAGGGCGTCGGCGTCCTCGCCCCTCCAGACCTCCTGGAAGGCGGCGGCGTCGGGGCTCTCGGCCTTCAGGCCCTCGACCAGCGCCTCGCGCCGGCTCTGCCAGCCCTGGTGCACGCGGTTGGGCCCGGCCACGTTGAGGGTGAGGACGGCGAAGGCGAAGGCCGCGGCCTTCACGCGAGGCTCCCGCTCCACGCCGTGACCGCGCGTCCGCCGACCTCGACGCGTCCGCCCTTGGGCCGCACGAGCAGGAAGCCCCCGCGCCGCGAGGCCTGGAAGGCGGTGAGCACCGGTTTATTCAGGCGCTCCGCCCAGTACGGCCCCAGGGCGCAGTGGGCGGAGCCCGTGACCGGATCCTCGGGTATGCCTTCGGCGGGGAAGAAGCAGCGCGAAACGAAATCGTGCGACGCGCGGCGCGCGGCGGCCGTCAAGATCAGGCCCTTGCGGGTGAGCGCCGACCAGGCCGCGAGGTTGGGGTCGGCGCGGCGCACGGTCTCCTCGCTGTCCATCTCGAGAAGGTAGACGCCGTCGTTCTCGAGGAACGCCAGCGGCGTGTCGGCCAGCGCCGCGAGCAGACCGGGCGGCGGCTTGGCCGGGCGCACCGCCAGCGCGGGCAGGTCGAGCACGATCCAATCCCCGTCGCGGCGGGCGCTCAAGGCCCCGCTCTTCGTCTCGAAGCGCGCCGCGCAGGACGCCGGCAGGCGGCCGGTTTCCCACAGCGCGTGCGCCGCGGCCAAGGTCGCGTGCCCGCACAGCGGGACCTCGACGGTCGGCGTGAACCAGCGCAGGCGCAGCGCGCCGGCCTCGTTTTCGACGAAGGCGGTCTCCGAGAGGTTGAGTTCGGCCGCCACATTCTGCCGCCAGGCGTCGTCGCGGGGCCCGTCGAGAAACACGACCCCCGCGGGATTCCCGGTGAAGGGCTTGTCCGCGAAGGCGTCCACGACGCAGACGGGGAGCCCCACGGTGGTTAAGGGAGGGGGACGCCTTCGGCCTTGAGCATGCGCCGTTTCTTGGCGACCCCGCCGGCTCCGGAATAACCCGTCAGGCGGCCGTCGGCGCCGACGACGCGGTGGCAGGGCACCGCCGGGGCGAAGGGGTTCTTGCCCAGCGCCATGCCGACCGCGCGCGCCGCCTTGGGCTTGCCGATGCGCTTGGCCACCCAGCCGTAGGTGCGCACCTGGCCTTTGGGGATCTCGGCGCAGGCTTTCCAGACGGCCTGATAAAACGGGGAGTGGGACTTCATCTCGGCGAGGATCTTCTTGGTGAGCTTCATGATGGGATTATTTTACCAAGGATGCGGGGTCCCCGGGCGCCCGTGGCCGCCGGGGCGTTGTTCGCCCGGCCCTCGAGCGCGCGCGCGGCGAGCCAGGCGAAGCATGCGGCCTCCTTGGCCATGACGGGAATCGCGGTGACGGCGACCGGCGCGGGAGAAAAGAGCGCGCGCAGGCGGCGCATCAGATGGGCGTTGAGCGCGCCGCCGCCGGAGACCACGACCTCGCTCAGCGGCGCCGGGGAGCTTTGGAGGACGCCGAGCCACAGGGAGCGCGCGGTGAGTTCGGCGAGCGTGGCGAGCGCGTCCGGAAGGGCCTTGGCGGTCAGGCGCGGATAAATCTTGTCGAGCAGGCCCGGGCCGAAGGTCGAGCGGTCGAGGGATTTGGGCGGGGGCTCGAGGAAGAAGGGATTCTTCAAGAGCCGGGCCAGAAGCCTTTCGTCGACCTTCCCGGACGCCGCGAGTCGTCCCCCCGCGTCGAAGTCGCGGCGGCCCTTCGTCGCACGGCGTACGGCTTCGTCCATGAGCGCGTTTCCGGGGCCCGTGTCGAAGGCGGCAAGGATTTTATCATGGTCGAGAATACTTGCATTCGATATCCCGCCGATGTTGATCACGGCCTTCAGCGGCCCGCGTCCATAGAGGAAAAGATCGAAGGCGGGGACCAGCGGCGCGCCCTGACCGCCGGCGGCCATGTCGCGCGGGCGGAAGTCGGCGACGACGCTCACGCCGGTCCGTTCGGCGATGACGGCGGGCTCGGCGATCTGCAAGGTGTTCGGCGGCGTCGCGTCCGGGCCGTGCCAGACGGTCTGGCCGTGGGAGCCGATCACGCAGGGGCGGGAGCGCCCGGCGATCTTGAGCGCGGCGGCGGCGAAGGCCTCGCCGAGCTCGACGTTCAGGCGCGAGAGCTCCGCGACGGACAGGCCGGGGGCGCCCAGGACGCGCTGCTTGAGGGCGGGGGAGTAGGGATAGGTCCGGTGGCGCAGCACGCGGATGCCGCGCGCGCCGATGCTGACCAGCGCGGCCGTCACGCCGTCCGCGGAGGTCCCGGACATCAGGCCGACGGCCAGGCGGGGGCTCATGGCGGGACTTTACCAAATCCAAGAAAATGCCACGCGGATTTTACTCGCCCGCCTCCCGAGCCGGGGCTACACTATGGGCATGAGAGGCCTGCTTCTTCTCGCCGGCGCCTTGATCCTGACCGGGGCGGTCACCATCGCCCCGCGCCGCGAGCGCTCGTCCGAGGAGCGTCCGAGTTCGCCCGCGCCGCAGGCCCAGCCGTCCGCTCCTGACGTCGGCCCACGGCCGCGCGTGCGCATCAGGCCCCGCGCCGCGCCCTCCGCACCGCGCGAACTCTCCGCGCCTTCCTCGCCGGCGCCGTCGGGCGGCTTCCCGTCCGCCGCCCCGCCCGCGTCGCCGCGCGCGCGCGTGGGCATCGCCCCCCGGCAGCCGTCGGCGGCGGCCCCTCCGTCTCCGGCCGCGACTCTCGACTCGCCGATCCGCCGCCTCGAGGGCACGCACCGCACGCGCGGCCGCCACTCCTGGCATACGTACGGGGGGCGGCGCTACTCGCACTACTACGACGGCGGGGCCCATTGGTACGGCTGGTACGGCGGCTCTCTCTTCTACTGGACCCGGCCGTGGGGCGGCTACTGGTGGTGGTACGAGCCGGGGCTCGGACGCTGGAACTACTGGTACGCCGGGCACTGGTGGTGGCCGGGCCCGGGGGGCGCGGCCTACATCTACATGAACGACGATTACTATCGCTACGACGTCCCGCCGGCCGCGCCCACGCCGGCGGCCCCCGCGCCGGGGGCGGGCGGCGCGTGGACGAGCCCCGACGGGAGCCGCGTCGTCGAGGTCACGGGGGCCGACGCTCAGGCGGTGCTTTACGAGAAGAACGGCCAGGCGATGATCTACCGGGGCTTTCTCGGCAAGGAGGTCGCGCGCGCGCGCTTCTCGGCGGCGACGCCTCAATCGGCGGCGACCATCCTCATCGAGTTTCGCGACGGGACCTTCGCCCTGTTCGACTTCGACGGACGCCGGATCGACGCGGCGCTTCCTCCGGCTCCCGAGAGCGCGCCGCCCAAGGACCGCGTTCCGGCGCCGCCTCCTCCTCCGGGCGAACTGCCCCCGGTTCCGCCCGCGCCCTAGTTTGGTATCCTCTCACTACCGTGGCCGACACCGAAGCCGATTGGAACATGCTGTTCGCCTGCTGGGTCCTCGTCGCCGTCTCGACGGCGGGAAGCCTGTTCTTCAGCCACGTGATGGAGTTCGCCCCGTGCGTCCTGTGCTGGTATCAGCGCATCTTCCTGTTTCCCCTGGTCCTCATCCTGCCCGCGGGCCTGTTCCCGTTCGACCGGAAGGTCGTCAAGTACTCCCTGCCGTTGGCGGCCGCGGGCCTGCTGACGGCGGCGTATCACAACCTGCTCTACGCCGGCTTCATCCCGAAGAGCATCCGGCCGTGCGCGAAGGGCGTGTCCTGCACGGAGGAGTACATCAACCTGTTCGGCTTCCTGTCGATCCCCATGCTGTCCTTGCTCGCCTTCGCCGCCATCACCGCGCTGTTGATCCTCCTGAAGAGAAGGGAACCCCGATGAAGAAGAAACAGATTTTCGCCGCCGTGTGCCTCGCCTTGATCGGCGGCTTCGTGCTCGCCTCGTCCTATTACCGCAAGCAGAAGGCCGCTCAGCTCGGCTTCATGGCGCAGAAGAACGCCGAGACCTTCGTGCGCGCCCATTCCCCGACCCTGGGCGACGACGCCGCGAAGGTCTACCTCGTCAAGTTCACCGACCCCGCCTGCGAGACCTGCGCCTCCTTCTCGGATTTCGTCAAGCAGATCATGGCCGCCTATCCCGGCAAGATCAAGCTCGTCATCCGCTACACCCCTTTCCACGAGGGGGCCGGCGAGGTCGCGGCCATGCTCGAGGGGGCCAAGCGCCAGGGCAGATTCTGGGAGACGCTCGACGCCCTGTACGCGTCCCAGGGCTACTGGACCCAGCACCATCAGGTGATCCCGGAACGGGCCTTCAATATCGTCGGCCGCGCGGGCGTCGACAAGGAGCGCCTCAAGAAGGACATGAAGGATCCGGCGATCGCCGAGGCCCAGGCGCAGGACCTCGCCGATGCCGCCTCCCTGGGCGTCGACAAGACGCCGGGCTTCTTCGTCAACGGCAAGCCGCTCGTGGTCTTCGGCGCCCGCGAGCTTCAGGCCCTCATCGAGAGCGAGCTCGCGGCCGCCTACCCCCGCTGAGGGGGCCTCAGCGCGCGGTGGCGCGCGGGTTCGGCCAGGCCAGCTCGATGTGCAGCTTGTCGGTCAGCAGCCTCTGGAAGTCCATCAGGTGCCCCGGCGTGTTGCGCACCTGGCGCGGAATGAGATTTCGCTCGAGGCAGTAGGCGGCGAGGGCTCCCGCCGCCTCGCCGATGTTCCACTCCACCGGGTGCAGGCGGTAGCAGCCGTTGGTGATATGGGTCATGCCGATGTTCTTGCAGGCCGGCAGGAGGTTCTCGAGCCGGAGCGGGATGAGCGCGCCGAGCGGGATCTGGAAGGGCCAGCTGCTGATGTCGACATAGGTCCGCTCCCGGGTGGTCGGATGCAGGTCGATGCGGTAGCTGCCGATCCCGACGCTGTCGAAGAACGGCTCCGCGCCCTGCGCCGGCTCGCGCGCCGCGACGCCGACATGCTGCTCGAGGATGGTGAACTCCGCGCGGATGCGGCGGCTCTCGCGGACGTAGACGTGCTTGGCCATGCCGTCGTCGGTGTCCATCACGTCTCCCCGCAGGCGCAGCCCGCGGTAGCCGAGTCCGCCGTCGAGCCTCGGCGCCTCGGTCTGCATCCAGTACAGCAGAGAGAGGCTCAACTGGCGGGCGGATTCCAGGTTCTTGAGGCGTTCTTCCTCGGGCACGCCGACGAGCGGGCCGAGCCAGTAATCGTTCTGCGGCCAGTTGACCAAGGAGATGTCGCTCGGGAACAGGCCCTTCGAATAATGATCCTTGAAGAGGATCCGGCGGAAGTTCCACAGGTCCTCGGGATGGCCGGCGTCGCCGAACACCGCCTGGTGCCGCGTGTCCAGGGTCACGGGATCCACGAAATCCCAGCTCAGCATCGGCGCGGGCCAGAACGAGGGCTTGTACGTCCGCCAGAAATCGTAGTCCCGGGGCTTGTCGATCGCGTGATCCTCGCCGGAGACATGATCCATCGCGAAGCACCAGGTGATCGCCTGCTGATCGAGCGGATCGGCCTCGCCGGGGAGCGCGTGCGGCTCGCCGGTCTGCGCCTGGCTCTCCGCCCCGACGACATGCTCCACGCCGCCGAGGGCGAGCAGATCGCCGAGCTCGGTGGCGTCGAGCACGAAGGGCGCGCGGCAGACCGTGAGCGCCCCGGTCCTTCTCGAGGCCAAGGTCACCGAGCGCACCCGGTCGTGGTCCTGCTCGACGGCCGTGGGGCGGTGGCGCAGGAGGACCTGGAGCTGGCGGCTCGAGGCGAAGGGGGCGAGCAGCTCCTGCATCGCCGCGAGCGCCACCTTCGGCTCGTGGCAGAGGCGGCTGACGCGGCCGCCGCCCGGGTTCAGCCGAGGATCGAAGCGCGGCTCGGTGCGCAGAGGGTAGTTCCGCCGGTAGTACTCGCGCACGCCGGTGCGCAGGCGCCGGTAGCTGTCGGTGCAGCCCGTGCCCTCGATCCAGGGGTGCTCGTCGGGCGGGACGGCCTGGGAGGTCAGCTGGCCGCCGATCCAGTCGGTCTCCTCGGTGAGGAGCACCTTGCGGCCCAGGCGCAGCGCGGCGAGAGCCGCGGCCACGCCGCCGAGCCCGCCCCCGACCACGAGCACCTCGGCGCTGAGCTCACGCATGGGTCGTCACGGGCCGGTCAGGAGGGCGGCCGCGACGGCGATGTTGCGGCGCGCGCGCGCGCGAAGGCCCTCGAGGCCGCCGCGCACCTGGGCGCGCAGCTCCTCGCGCTTGTTCCAGGCCCGGTCGACGCTCGCGATGAATTGCCCCGCGCTCACCTGCTCGAGGGCCGGGGCGTCGAGCTTGAGGTCCTCGAGGAAGCCCGTGACCTTCGCCGCGTATGGAAGCGCCACGAACGGGACCTCGGCCAGGGCCGAGAAGATGAGGAAGTGCAGGCGCATGCCGGCGGCGAACTGGAAATGGCGCAGCAGGGAGACGATCTGCCCGGGGGAGTACTCGCCCTTGAGAACGGTCGCGTGCTGCGCCCGGCTCATCCGCGCGATCACCCCGTGGCTGTGCTGCACGTCGAAAGATCGCCGCTCGAGCGGAAAAAAGACGACCTCCGCGCCGTAGCGGTCGACCAGGTAATCGGCCGCGTTGGCGACCAGCCGGTGGTAGTGCTCGATATCGACGCCCGGCGCCGCCGGCCCCAGCTCGCGCACCGACAGTCCGATCAAAGTCGCGTTCGGATCGATCGCCTCCGCCTTGAGGATGTCCTTCATCGACAGCGGCTCCGGCTCGAGCAGGACGGCGGGGTCCGCCGTGACCTCGATCGGGCGCTTGACCCCGACCTCCTCGAGCAGGCGCCGGCTGTTTTGGTCCCGCACGGTGATCGCCGCCGCCTTGTTGAGCAGTTGCGCCGCCTTGACGCGCGAGGGCATGCGCTCAAGCGGCCCGGCGCTGATCGCATAGACCATGACCGGGACGCCGAGCTCCTGGGCGATCAAGGTCTCCCGGGCGTACATCTCCAGGTCCTCGTCGTAGAGGATGCCGCCTCCGCCGAGGATGAAGAGATCGAGGCCGCGGAAAAGCTCCTCCGTCTCCGAACGCGAGAGGCTTCCGAACGCGACCGCGTGGTCGACCGCCTGCCGCCGGCGGGTCTCCTCGGCGTCGCGCGAGAGGACGGTGACGTGCATGGGGCCGGCTTTGCGCAGCTCGGCGATGATGACGCGAAGGATCGCCTCGTCGCCGAGGTTGTAGTTGCCGTAGGACCCGGCGATGGCGACCCGGTAGAGGTCCATCATGCGCGCATTGGACCAAATGCGTTTTCCCTTTCCGTGACGGTGCGGAAACGGTTCGGTGAAGGAAGCCGGGAAGGCTTTACTTGCGCGAGCGCCGGGCTTCCTTGTCCACGTGGTCGTACTGCTCGTCGCCGCCCTCGTCCTCGCTCTCCTGCCGCCTGTACATCTCGTTGCGGCGGAGGATCTCGGCGACGATCGTGGTCGTCGCCAGCGCGAACAGGCCGTCGAAGACCTCCGTCATCGCGGCGACGAGTGCTTTGTCGCTCGTGACGAGGAACTGCTCCTGGTTGGAATTGGCGGCCTCGCTGAAGTTGAACGAGGTGCCCAGCACCGCGTAGCCGCCGCTGATGACGACCTTGTGGTGGATCTTCGCGTTGTACTGGACCGCGGGCGCGCCTTCCTCGGGACGGTAGACGTGGTTGCGGTAGGCGCGCGGGCCGACGCGGAGGTTCGCGAGAACCTCCGCGTAGCGCTTCGCGCCCAGGATCTCGCGCAGGGCGTTGGCGGCCGCCTCGACGTACTCCTTCTTCCCGTCGGCCTCGTTGAGCGCCCAGCCCGCGAGCTCGAGGAAGACGCTCCAGGGACGCACGGCGAACGGCGTGTCGCCCACGGTCTTGAGGTCGAAGTCCTTGCCCTCGATCTTGGCGCGCTCGATGATCGCGTCGCGCACGGCCGTCGAGGAGAAGGCGAACTGCAGCAGGCGCAGCGGCCCCTTCGTGGTCGTGATGAGGCGGCGCGTCATGTCGCGGTTGATGTCGCCCAGGCCCCCGCGCGGGGAGAAGGAGATGATGATCCATTGGCCGTCGTCGCCGAGGACGCGGTAGGCGCCGTCGAGGGGATACTCCGAGCCGCGCAGCCCGTAGACGAGGGTCTTGGTCAGGCTGTTGGCCGCGATCTGCGCCAGCAGGAAGCTGTCGAGGACGAGCATGTGATTGGCGTTGGGGATGGAGGTCTTGGGGCGTTGGCCCGCGGGCACGGCCTTGAGGTCGCCCTCGGGGCCGATGCACGACTGCGTGAAGTTGCCCGAGGAGAACAGGGCCTTGGCCTTCTTCTCGTCGTTGAAGTCGCGGACCATGACCTTCTGGTGGTTGAGGCCGACCGAGTCGACGGCGCGGATGGTGATGCCCTTGGCCTTGTTGAGCTTGTCGAAGACCGCCTTGACGTCGGGTCGCTCCGCGATCACGTTCTTGTCGATGCCGCCGGTGACGATGACCCCGTCTTTGGCCCGCGCGATGATGGCGTCGGCGACGTCCATGAGGTCGAAATCGAAGACGTTGAACATCAGCTCGGTCTCGGCGCCGGCGATGAAGTCGAGCAGGACCTTCTTGAGGTCGGCGGCCGGCAAGGTCTTGCCGTCGACGACGCGCTGATGGTTGGCGTGGACCGAGGCGTTGCGGTAGCCGGGCTTGCCGCCGGGCATGTCCAGGCGCATCGGGGTGAGCGGATCGTTGAACTTGCGGAAGACCTCGCTGAGGCGGGAGTCCTCGATCAAAGCGTGAAACTTCGCGCGCCATTCCTTCTCGAAAGCGGCATCCTCCTGATCGGGGTCGCTCTTGTCCTCGCGCTTGGCGGCCTTCAGGAACTTCTCCACCTCAGGCCACAGCGCGGGGTTGTGCTGCAGCAGGAGCATGAATTGGCTTTCGGAGAGCTCCTTGATGCGCTCCGGCAGCCCGAACTCCTTCTGCTGCTCCTCGGTGACCATCAGCTCTTCCTTGAAGATCTCGCGAAGGAAGCGGCGAGCGTCGGGCCGCTTCATCGTCTCGCGCGCGAGGGCGAACATGCGCGCGTAGTCGTAGCTGAGCTTGCCCGCCGGGACGGCGTCCTCGGGCCTTTCCGCGGCGGCGGGCGCGGCGAAGCCGGCGGCGGCGAGAGCCGAGCGCGCGGCTTCGGCGGCGCGCGTCGCGGCGGCGC
>JAUYSH010000133.1 GCA_030696455.1 Elusimicrobiota bacterium | reverse complement strand
GGGCGGCGGCGGATCGACCGCCGGAGGCTCCGGCGCCGCCGGAAGCCCCGCGGGCGGCGCGGGCGCCGCGGCGGCCAACCTGGCCTCCGACGTGGCGATCATCAACGTCGTGCGAAGCGTGCTCTCCAAATCCGGGCACGTCGAGATCGAGCCGCGCACGAACGCGCTGATCGTCACCGACATCCCCGAGGTGTTCCCTCAGGTCGAGCAGATCATCGCCGAGCTCGATAAAAAAGCGCCCCAGGTATTGATCGAGGCCCAGATCGTGGAGATCGACTCCCAGCGCACGCGCGAGCTCGGCTTCGAGTGGGGCGGGCCCAGCGGCGAGCTCGGGACCTTCACCGGCGGCGTGCGCGACACGACCTTCCCGCTGAACATGCCCACCGACCTCAGCCGGACGCGGTTCTTCGATCCTCTGAACCCGGGAACGGGCGTCATCAGCACCATAGGCTCCGCCGGTTCCTCCACGGTCGGCGACGCCGAGAACATCCTCACGGGCTCCTTCATCAAGACGAGCGTGCTCGACCTGACCTCGCTGAAGATCTCGCTTCGCGCCTTGATCTCCAGGTCCGAGGCCCGCTTCCTCGGCAAGCCCAAGATCCTGACCCTCAACAACAAGTCCGCCGTGATCGAGATCAGCGCCTCGGAGGCCACCAACTTCGAGGTCTCCCAGGCCGGGGCGGCTGGGGGCACCAGCCTTCAGGTCTCCGGGGTCCACCGCGAGCAGACCGGCTTGGTCCTCCGGGTGACACCGCAGGTCAACAAGGAAGGCTATATCACGATGCTGGTGCAGCCCTCCTTCACCGACATCCAGGAGTCGTCCCTCTCCGTCTCGTCCAACCGCGTCTTCAACCCCATCAAGCGCTCGGCGTCCACCTTGGTCCGCATCAAGAACGGCCAGACCTTGGTCCTCGGCGGCCTGCTGCGCTCGACGGAGACGAAGGTCGTGCGCAAGGTGCCGTTCTTCGGCTACATCCCGATCGTCGGCTGGCTCTTCACGAGCTCCTCGACCCGCCGGGTCAACTCCGACCTCGTCATCTTCATCACTCCGACCATCGTCAGCGACTAGGCTTGGACCTTATTATGGAGAGGCCTTGACAACCCGGGCCGGGGGGCTATACTTCGGTAAAGGGACGGTAAAAAGGAGCTCATGTCCAATCTAGCCGAGATACTCGTCAGCAGCGGAGTGCTCACCGAGGACCAGCGCGACAAGGCCCAGAAGGCCGCGACACAGAGCCGCTGCACCTTCAACGAGGCGGCCATCAAGCTCGGCTTCACCAAGGAAGACGACATCGCCGTCGCCTTGTCCAAGCAGTTCGGCATCCCCTACGCCTCCCGCGAGAACAAGATCCTCAAGTCGGAGAAGGGGCAGGCCCTCGAGAAGGTCATCCCCGAGAACTACGCCCGCGAAAACCTCGTCCTGCCCCTGTTCCTCGACGAGAACGTGCTCGCCGTCGCCCTGTCCGACCCGGACAACGTCCTCCTCATCGACAATCTCAAGCTGCTCAGCGGCCATGAGATCCAGGCCTTCATCGCCACCAAGACCCAGATCCTCAAGGCCATCGACGAGTTCTACGTCGGCGGCAGCGCCATCGAGAACACCCTCAACGCGAAGAAGGGGGACGACGAGATCGAGGAGGCGACGACGGTCGGCGACGAGCGCCTCAACCTCGACCAGCTGGCGGTGGACGCGGCCGGCGCGCAGACCGTCTCGCTCATCAACGCCATCCTAAAGCAATCCATCCAGGAACGCACTTCGGACATCCATATAGAGAAGTACGACGAGCGCGTCGCCCTGCGCTTCCGCATCGACGGCATCCTCTACGAGCGCAGCCCCCCGCCGAAGCACCTGTTCGCGGCGATGATCTCGCGCATCAAGATCCTCTCGAAGCTCGACATCGCCGAGCGTCGCCTTCCTCAAGACGGCCAGTTCTCGATCAAGGTCCAGAACCGGGTCATCGACCTGCGCGTCTCGATCTGCCCGTGCGTGTTCGGGGAGAAGGTCGTCATGCGTATCTTGGACAAGGGCGCCGTCGACCTCGACATCAACAAAGTAGGCCTCGATCCCAGACAGCGCGACGACATCATCGAGGCGGCCAACAAGCCGCACGGCCTGTTCTTCATGACGGGGCCGACGGGCTCCGGCAAGACGACCACGCTCGGCGCCATCCTCAACACGATCAAGAGCCCCGACATCAACATCATGACGATCGAGGACCCCGTCGAGCTCAAGATCGAGGGGATCAACCAGGTGCAGGTCCGCGCCAACATCGGCCTCACCTTCGCCTCGGCCCTGCGTTCCTTCCTGCGCCAGGACCCCGACGTCATCCTGGTCGGAGAGGTCCGCGACCAGGAAACGGCGCAGACCTGCCTGCGCGCCGCGCTCACCGGCCACCTCGTCATCTCGACGCTCCACACCAACGACGCGCTGTCGTGCGTCGCCCGCCTCATCGACATGGGCATCGAGCCCTTCATGCTCGCGAACTCCCTTCAGCTCGCGGCCGCGCAGCGCCTCGTGCGCCTGCTATGCCCGCTGTGCAAGAAGCCCGCGAAGGTCCCCGCCGAGCTCGCCGACCAAGTCGTGCGCGAGGCCCTGCTCGAAACCCCGCCGGATCCGGCGTCCGTCGTCTTCTACGAGGCCCGGGGCTGCGACAAGTGCTCGCGCACGGGCTACTCGGGCCGGAAGGCGATCTACGAGGTCTACAAGCTCAACGCCGCGATGAAGGAGATCATCTACCGCTACGGGGCCGACGTCGGCAAGCTCAAGAAGGCGGGTGAGGAGGCCGGCATGTGGACCATGCGCGCCTCGGGCTTTCGGAAAGTGCTGAACGGGCTTACCACGATCGATGAAGTGATGTCCGTGACCGTGTCGGATTGACAGGCCTTCCAACGCCTGTTACACTGGGAACATAATGGCCCGTTACGCATACACCGTCCAGGACAGCAAAGGCGAGACCTCCTCGGGGGCCCTCGAGGCCGGCAGCGAGAACGAGGCGATAAACGCCCTGCAGGCTAAGGGCTATTTCATCCTCTCCATCATCGCCGACAAGGCCGGCGCCGCCGGCGGCGGCAAGGCCGCGGGCGGCGGGGGCAAGCCCGCCCTGCGCGACCTCATCTTTTTCGCCGAGCAGCTCTCCACCCTTCTCAACGGCGGCGTGCCCCTCGTCCGCGCACTGTCGCTCCTCGGCGAGAACTCCAGTTCCAAGCCCCTTCAGTTCGCGCTCGCGCAGGTCACCAAGGACGTCTCGAGCGGCACGGCGCTGTACCGCGCCCTGGAGCGGCATCCGAAGGCCTTCGACACGATGTGGGTCTCCCTCGTGCAGGCCGGCGAGATGGGCGGCCAGCTGCCCAAGGTGCTCAAGCAGATCGGGTCCTACATCCATTCCCAGGCCGAGATCCAGGGCAAGATCATCTCGGCGATGGCCTATCCCGGCGTGCTGATGACGGTCTCCGGCGGCGTCCTCCTGTTCTTCATCCTCAAGATCGTCCCCGTATTCGCCGAGATCTTCGCCAGCTTCAACGTGAAGCTGCCGCCCCTGACGGCCGCGATCATCGTCGTCTCCAACATCCTCGTCCACCATCTCGGGGCCCTGATCATCACCTTGATCGTGCTCTGGTTCCTGATCAACGCCTATACCTCGACGGAATCCGGCCAGGAGGCCAAGTGGGCCCTGCTGTTCGGCCTGCCGCTGGTCGGCGACTTCCTGAAGAACATCATGATCGAGCGCATGCTGACCACGCTCTCGACCTTGATCGAATCGGGCGTCAGCATCCTCAACGCGATCTCCGTGCTCGAAGGCGTCTTCGCCAACAACATCATCTTCCGGCGCGTCCTCACCTCGGTCAAGGCCGACGTCGCCGGCGGCAAGTCCATCTCCCAGTCCTTCAAGAAGACCGGGGCGCTGCCGCCGCTGGTCACCGAGATGATGTTCATGGGCGAGGAGTCGGGCAAGCTGCCCGACATGCTCGTCACCCTGTCGTCGTTCTACAAGGAGCAGATCGACCAGTTCACCCGCAGCTTCAACGCCATCATCGAGCCGATCATGGTCGTCGGCATCGGCATGCTCGTCGGCGTCATCGTGCTCGCCGTCTTCCTGCCCGTCTTCAAACTCTCGAGCCTGGGGAAATAATGATCACGAATAAGCGGGGCTTCACTTTGATCGAGCTGCTCGTCGTCGTGCTCATCATCGGCATCCTCGCCTCCGTCGCCGTGCCCTCCTACCTCAAGAGCGTCGAGACGACGAAGGCCGACGACGCGGTGTCGCTCGTGAACATGATCGGCACGACGAATCAGATGTTCGCCCTCGACCACTCCGGGAACTATATCGTGGGGACCTTCCCCACGGCGGCCAACACCGGCTGCTCCGCCGCGGGCGTCTGCGCCCCCACCACCTACACCGACGCGTGCAACCTCGTCTACTGCAAATACCTCGCCAACCAGAACTTCGGCTCCAAGCCGTACACCTTTTACGCCTGCCGGCCCTCCGACGGCTCCTGCGGCGCCGTCGGCGCGGGCGGTCTGACGGCCGGAGCCAAACGCAAGGCCGGAACATACGTCAACTGGGCCTACGGCCAGAACGCCTCGGGGGTCATCACCAACTATGGCGGCGCGCCTGACCCGACGTATTGAATCCGGGCGGACCCGCGCGCGGCGCGGCAACGCAGGCTACACCCTCGTCGAGGTGATGGTCGCCATGCTGCTGACCTCGATCATGGTCACCTCCGTGTTCAGCGTGGCGCTCACGGTCAAGACCGGCGGCAGCAAGGGCGAGAGCAAGATCAAGGCCGCCGCGGGCGCGAAGATGGTGGCCGCGCTGCTCAAGAACTATGTGACGGCCGAGACGGGCGCGGCGAGCACGACCCTCATCCCCGGTCCGTGCGCGGGCGCGGCGAACAACTGGAGCATCTCGTGCAACGGGATCGTCGACGCCTGCCCGTTGGGGGGCTCCGACTGCTACGCCCTCGCGCCCGGCACCCACACCTTGACCGGCGTCATGGGTGATTTCGAGAATTTGCCCACCGACACGCCGCCGGGCAAGGGGGCCCGCGTCAGCTACTACGTCAATACCGACCTCGTCGTCAACGGCCGCCCGGTCCCGGTGGTGACCATCACGGCCACGTGGACCGACTGATGCGCCGCCCTGGAGGCTTCTCGATCATCGAGCTCGTCATCGCGGTCTCGTTGGCCTCCTTCGTGCTCGTCGGCGTGGCCACGATCGCCGCTCAGATGTCGCGCAGCCAGGTCGAGGGCATCCGCTCCGGGACGGCCACCGGCTGGTCGCTCGTCAGCTACATGTCCATGGCCAAGGAGATCGAGGACGCCAACGTTCTCGCCTACCCGTACACGGACCTGACGGCCGATGACTCCATCATCATCTGCAAGAACTGGTCGCGGGCGATGGCCGCCCTTCCTGGAGGCGCGCTCGACGCAGCCGGGACCTCCACCGTGACCCAATTCTGCGTGGACCCCACCGCGCCCGTCGCTCCGGAAACGGGCTACACCCTGCGTCGCTTCTCCTATACCGGAGCATGCCCATGCCCGGGCGCCCCCGCCGGCCCCTGCAACGCGGTGCCCGTGGCCTGCACCTCCTCGCCGCCGGGGCCGTGGACGACCGCCTCCGTGGTCGGCTTCCGGCTCGAGAAGATTCCGGGGGCGTACACCGGCTCGCCGAACGTATTCCTCCGCGACAACGGCATCGGCGGAGTGAGGCTGCGCTACGTGATCGGACGCCAGACCGCGACGGCCAACGAGCCCATCCCCAAGTTCACGAAATTCGATTTCGGCATCTCCATGCAAAAACAGTTCAGCAGCACCGTTGATTAACCTGAACCGCCGCGGGTCCGTCCTGGTCCACGTCCTGATCACGGGCGTCATCGTCGCGTTCATCGCCAGCGGCCTGCTGCGCATGGTGCTGATGAATTACATCGCCGTCGACCGCGCCACGAAGGGCGCCCAGAACCGCAAGGAGGCGGAGTCCATGCTCCATCGCGCCCTCAGCCATTGGAACCAGACCAACTCGGTCTGCTCGACGGGCGCGGACTTCACCTGCGTCGGGGCCGGCGTCGGCAGCAATCAGTGCGACTGCGCGTGCCCGAGCGCCGGCGCGCTCCCGCGGGTCGTCGTCTCCGGACCGCTCGCGGGGCCTTGCATCGTCACCATCATCTCCTCAGACCCCCCGTGAGCCGGCGCCTGATCGTCACCGCCGACGATTTCGGCGACACCCCGGAGGTCAACGGCGCGGTGCTTCGCGCCTACGAGACCGGCATCCTTCGCTTCGCGAGCCTCATGACGCTGCGGCCGGCCGCCGCTCAGGCCGCGAAGCTCGCCCTCGCGCAGCCCGGCCTCGGGGTGGGGCTGCATCTGGAGTTGTGCGCGAGCGAGCCCGAGAAGGCCGGCGCGCGATATTTTTTCAGCGCCGCGGCCCGGGCGGGGCTCGAGGGGGAGATCCGCTCCCAGATCGAGGCGATGCTGGCCCTCGGCCTTCAGCCGACCCACATCGACGGACATATCAACGTCCACGTTCATCCCGTCGTCTTCCCCGCGGTGTGCCGCCTGGCCCGCGAGTACGGCATCCCGCGCGTGAGACTGCCCGCCGGGGAATGGGAAGCGCTCAAGGGCTTCCCCGGCGCCGAAAGTCCCGCCACGGCCCTTCTGGCGGGGGTTTTCGGGGCCATGGGCGCCTGGGTGGGCCCGGCGGCCGAAGGTCTCGCGCGGCCGCCCTCCTGGGGGCTGCTGCGCTCGGGCCTGATGAAGGAGGACTACGTCCTTTGGCTGCTCGGGCGACTGCCGGAGGGAACGACGGAGCTGTATTTCCATCCGACCACGGACGAGAGCCTGAGGGCGGCGGGCGCGCCCACCCCGTCGCATCAGAGCGTGACCGAGCTCGAGACTTTGCTGAGCCCGAGGGTCCGCCGCGCCCTCGAGGAGCACGGCGTGGACCTGGTCAGCCCCGCGTCTTAGCCGCCGCTTCCCGCTGGTGGGCGGCGTACAGCCCCAGGCCCAGCGCGGCCCACAGCAGCTCCCGCGTGTGGCGGATGAGGCCGGCGGTGAAGCCCACGTCGGCGCCGAGGCCGAGGCCCTTGAAGATCACGGCCTTGCCGGCCTCCTGAGTGCCGATCTTCGCGGGGACCATGAAGGCGAAGGCGTCCACGAGGTTCGACAGGAACTCGATGCCCAGCGCGGTTTCGGGACCGATCGGGACGCCGAGGAACCGGCAGATCAGCCACATCTCGGCCGCGCCCCACGCATAGCCGAGCATGAAGAAGAAGATGGAGCCGACCAGCCGGATGGGATGCCGTCCCAGGAACTCGCGCAGGCTGCGGCGCAGCGGCTCGAGCTTGGCGAAAGCGGCCGGGAACCGGGCGATCAGCCGCTCCGGCGGCCGGGCCGCGAGCAGCCCTAAGCCGACGGCGACGCCGCAGAGCATGGCGCTGATGCCCGCCGCCGCCCAGCCCGCCTGGCCGTCCTTGAAGTCGTAGAGCCGGGCATTGATCAGGTAAATGAGACCCAGGAGCACGAACAAGCCCTGCCCCGCGGCCTGGGTGGCCTTCGCGACGACGACGCTCGAGACCTTCGCGTCGTGCGGCAGGGAGGAGCGCAGCATGCCGGGGCGCACGAACTCGCCGGCGATGCTGGCGCTCGGGGTGAGGTAATTGACGCCGTCGCCCGCGATGCGCACGCGCACGAGCTCCCAGAAGGAGACCTGCTTGGCCTGGGCGGGGGTGAAGGCGAGGCGCCAGCCGGTCGCGTTGAGCATGTGGTCCAGGTATTGAAAAGGAAGGAGCACCGCGAAGCCCCAGCCGAAGCCGCGGAAGAGATCCCAGACGCGCAGGGGGCCGAAGGACCAAAGGAGATAGAAGAACGTGGCGGAGCCGAGGACGATGACGGCGACGGTGAACCAGCGGCGGGCGCGGCGCATCGCGGTTCAGCGCTCGAGGGGAAGCGCGTGGCGCATCGGCAGCGGCGGCGCGGCGGGTTCGAGCCGGCCTTGAGCGCGGACATGGAAGAGTTCTCCGCGCCAGACCACCGTATCCGAGGCGCAGGCCCCGACCCAGGCGGCGAACGAGAACCACTCCGACAGCGGCAGGAGCCAGAGGGCGGGCGCCGGCTGCCGGCCCCCGAGCCCGGCTCCGAGGGAGGCGGCGGCCGCGGCCTTCGCCGCCCAGATCCCGGCGAGCAAGGCCGCGCCCGTCGCGTCGGGGCCCTGGACGAGAAGGCGCAAGGTCAGAAGGGAGAAGCCGTGCTGGATCAGGCTGGCGTAGAAGCCGGCGGGCTGGCAAAGGCGGATCGTGCGGGCCCAGCGCACCAGGTGCTGGAGGTGGCCGAGGCCGCTTCCGATGCCGGGGACAGAGTCGACGCAGCCTTCGGCCGCCTCCAGCCTCCAGCCGGCCTCGCGCACCGATTCGCCCAGCCAGAAGTCGTCGGCGAGATGGTCGGAGAGGTTCTGAAAGCCCCCGGATTCCTCGAAAGCCTGGCGGCGGACCAGCATCGCCGCGCCCATGGCGAAGCGCATGCCGAAATAGGCCGCGCAGGCGGCCTGCGGCAGAAAATGGGCGTTGATCGACAACGACTCCATCCAGCCCCAAAGGCCGCGGGCCCCCGAGGCCTGATAGAAGGAGGTCACGAGCCCGACCGAGGGGTCGACGAGGGGCGCGGCCATGCGGCGCAGAAAGCCGGGCTCGACGCGAATGTCCGAATCGGACAGGAGCAGCAGGTCGTACTTGGCGAAGGGATAGGCGTTCGCCATATTATTGACCTTCGGGTTGTAGCCGATGCGGTTCCTGGAGACCACGACCTCGATGTCGGCTTCGGGGAAGGACTTCTTCAGGCGGGAGACCGCGGCGAGCGCCGGGTCGTCGGGGCTGGCGAGGCAGAACAGGATCTGATAGCAGGGGTAGTCCTGCCGGCAGAAGCTGGCGAGGTTCTCCTCGAGGCCGGGGTCCTCTCCTTTCAAAGGCTTGATCAAGGTGATCGGCGGCAGGGGCGCGGCGGGCCGGAAGGCGCACGCGAACAGGAAGCGCCGGGCGTACACCCCCGCCGCGGCGGCGAAAACGAAGGTGAAGACGCCGCAGGCGAGCGCGAAGGCTGAAAAAGCGGTCTGGCCCGCCACGGCGGCGGTGAGCATGAACAGCCCGACCATATCCCGCTCCATGGGAAGATCGCTAGACGGCGACCGGCTCCTTGTGCTTGGTCTCGCCCGGGGCCAGCCGGGAGACGGCCGGCTTCTGTCGTCCCCGCAGGTAGTCGAGGAACTCGCGCCCCTCGCGCAGGCGGCGGGCTCGTTCCAGGGGATCCTTGGCCATGCTGATGAGCATGCGCATGATGGGCGTGGGGCGCGCGTAGAACTTCGAGTAGAAGCGCTTGACGCCCGCTTCCATATCGGCCGCGCTGAGATGGGGGTAGGAGATCGCGCTGGCCTGGGTGCCGTCGTTGCGCACCATGGTCCCCTCGTCATACCACTTGTTGGACATCGCCTGGCGGTACAGCTCGGTTCCGGGGTAGGCGGCGGCCAAGGACACCTGGATGGTGTCGACGTTCAATTCGCAGGCATACCGGATGGACTGCTCGATGGTCTTCTTCGTTTCGCCGGGGAGGCCCAGGATGAAGGTGCCGTGGATGACGATGCCGAGCTTGCGGCAGTTTTTCGTGAATTCCTGGGCGATATCAACCCGGACCCCTTTCTTAATATTGTTCAGGATCTGCTGGTCGCCGGACTCATAGCCGACGAGCAAGAGCCTCAAGCCGTTGTCCTTGAATATCTTCAGGTACTCGAAGGGGACGTTCGCGCGGGAATTGCACGACCACATGATCCCGAGCTTGCCCAGGCCCCGGGCGATCTCCGCGGCCCTCGTCAGATCGGCCGTGAAGGTGTCGTCGTCGAAGAAGAACTCCTTGACCTCCGGGAACATCTCCTTGGCGCGAGCCATCTCCGCGATCACGGCCTTCGCGGACTTGGTGCGGTAGACGTGTCCGCCGACGGTCTGGGGCCACAGGCAGAACGAGCAGCGCGCGGGGCAGCCGCGGCCCGTATAGAGGGAAAGGTAGGGGTGCTTCAGGTAGCCGATGTAGTAGTTGGGCACGACCAGGTCCCGTTTGTAGACATCGAGCACGGAGGGGAGGCTGTCCATGTCGTCGATCATCATCCGGTCGGGGTTGTGGATGATCGAATCCCCGTCCCGGTAGGACAGGCCCGCGATGGCGCTGAACGGACGGCCCTCGGCGACCTCCTTGAGCGTGAAATCGAACTCTTCGCGTCCGACGAAATCGAGGACGGGGGCGTTCTTCAGGGACTCCTCGGGGAGAACGGCCACATGGGCGCCGACGAAGCCGACGCGCATGTCCGGGTTCTCCTTCTTGAGGGCCGCGGCGACCTTGGCGTCGTTGTCGAAGGAGGGGGTGCTGGTGTGGATGACGCACAGCTCGAAGCCGCGGGCCCGCTGCAGCACCTGCTCGAGGGTCAGGTCGTCGGCCGGGGCGTCGATGAGCTTGGAGGTGGGGATGAGCGCCGCCGGCTGAGCCAGCCAGGTCGGATACCAGAAGGACTTGATCTCGCGCCGCGCCTGATACCGGGCTCCCGCGCCTCCGTCGAAGCCTTCAAAGGAAGGGGGATTGAGAAACAAGGTCCGCAAGGTGGCCATCGATGGTTCTCCTCGGTGCCAGGCGTTAAGTCAACTCGTTGTCATTTTACCAAAATATCGTCCCCTGGACAATCGCATTTAGGCCGGACGCGGGGACGCGCCTGGCGAAGTCCCGAATGTTCTGCTACTCTGACCCCATGCGCGCGACCCTGCTCGCCGTCCTCCTGGCCGTGCCGGCCGGCGCCGCCCGGGACGGGCGAAGCTGGGAATGGCGGCAGACCCAGACCCCGCATTTCATCATCAACCACCAGACCTCGTGGCTCCCGGCCGGCTTCACCATGGGCTCGGAGCGCGTCCACTCCCGCCTGCGCATGGACCTGGGCATGTTCTCCCCTTGGATGTCCAAGGAGAAGATAAACCTGTACATCTACACGGACCAGGAAAGCTTTTTGAGCGGGGAGTTCGCCCCGCCGAAATGGTCCAACGGCCTGGCCATCTACGACCGCAAGGCCGTGGCCATGCCCACGATGAAGGATCCCCGCAAGATGCTCTCGGTCATGGCCCACGAGGCCACCCATCTCCTCTTCGACAGCTATTGGCGAGAGGCCCACCGCCAGCCCCCGTCGTGGCTCAACGAGGGCCTGGCCATGCTCGAGGAAGCCGAGTCCCCGGACCGCCCGGAGACATCGGTCTGGTATCAGCAGATGACCTTGGTCGATCCCGCGCGGTTCCCGGACCTGGAGACCTTCTTCGGCATCACGCCGACCAAGGATCTTCACAACGACAATACGGCGGTCGGGGAATGGTACATCCAGGCCTACTCGGTGACGCATTACCTCCTGCGCAAGCACTCCCGCCTCCAGTTCAAGAGCCTGTGCGCGGCCCTGCGCGACGGCAAGCCCGTCGCCGATGCGCTGTGGCTGACCTATCGGTATAAGAAGGTCTCGGACCTCGATAAGAAGTGGCGGGCCTGGCTCGCCGATCCGGCGCACAAGCGCCGCGTCGCCGCCCTAGCCGCGGCCGGGCGGGTGGGCATGGATGAAGAGCCCGTCGGCAAGGGCGGCCTCAAGTCCGGCTCCTTCAAGAGCTTCACGACCGGCTTCACGCGCCCGAAAGCGGGAACCCCCGCCGACTAGCCCTCAAAAAAGTCTTGCCCGTGCCGTAAATAAGGGGTTGCAATCAAAGGGTTTCGGGGTTATATCGGTAGTGGCCCGCCGATGACCGTCACCCGTTCGATGTCCGCGTTCCTTCTCTTTCTGGCCTCTTTTTGCGCCCTTCCGGCACGGGCGGCCTACCCGGTCGTCAGCTCGGTCTCCGTCGCCGGCTCCGGCGGCGGCGCCGACAGCGCCTACGGCCTCGCGCAGGACGCGTCCGGGAACCTCTATGTCGCCGGCTCTCTGACGCGGGCGGGCGGCCTCGACATCTGGGTGGCGAAATACAGCCCGGCGCTCGTCCTCCTCTCGAGCTATACCTACGACAAGGCCGGCTTCGACGACGAGGCCTGGGCGGTCGCGGTGGACACGGCCGGCGGGGGCGTCTACGCGGCCGGCCATGTCTCCTCGTCGTCGACCACCGCCGGCTACGACATCTGGCTCGCGAAGTTCGACTCGAACCTAGCACTTCTCTCGACCGTCACGGTCAACGGCTCGGCCAACGGCCACGACGAGGCGCGGGGGCTGCGCTTCCACGGGGGGTCGCTGTACGCCGTCGGCCGCAGTTCCGTGGCGGGCGGCTCGGCGCACTGGACGGCCCGCTACGACGCGAACCTCGTCCTGCTCTCCAGCTCCGCCTTCGTCCAGCACGCGCCCTTCGGCTTCGACATCCTGCCGGTCGCCTCCGGGAACATCTTCGTGGGCGGCTCCCGGGCGCCGAACGCCGCGACCTCCAACGACGCCTGGATCGGCAAGTACGACGAGAACCTGGTCCTTCTCGCGAGCGCCACGATCGACGGCTCCGCGTCGAACAACGATGAGTTCCGCCGCCTCGTCGACGACGGCGCCGGCGGCGTCTTCGCGGTGGGCTATCTCAACACCGCGACGGCGGCGGACCGCTTCATCCAGCGTTACGACGCCGATCTCGTCCGGGTGAGCTCCTCCCTCGCCAACGGCCCGGGGAACTCCAACGAGTACCTCACCGACGCCCGCCTGACCTCGAGCGGGACCTTGCTCGTCTGCGGCGACCACAGCGAGGCCGCCGGCGCCGGCGGGATCAACGCGCTCATCGCGGAGTACTCCTCGGGCCTGGCCTTGCTGTCGAGCACCTCGTACCGCTCCGCGGCGGCCGGCGAGGACCACGCGTACTCGATGCTGATCGGGGCGAATCAGGACCTATACGCCGCGGGCTGGACGGCCGAGGCCACGCAGGACGCCTGGCTCGCGCGGTTGAGCACCTCGGCGCCGTCCGCCGCGCCCGCCGCGCCCACCGGGCTCGCCGCCTCGCTCGTCGGCCTGGGGGCGGCGACCTTGAGCTGGGGCGCGGGAGGAAATCCCGCCGGGACGGTCTACGAGCTCGAGCGCTCGACCGGCACGGGCTTCGGCTTGCGTAAATCGACCACGTCCCTGGTTTTCGTCGACGCGGCCCTGACCGCGGCTTCGACCTACTACTATCGAGTGCGAGCTCGAAACGCCGCGCTCGACGCGTCGGTCTACACTTCCACGATCGCGGTCGTGACCTTGCCGGCGCCCGTCCATCCCGCCGTGGCCTCCGTCACGCCGTCGTCGGGCGCGGCCGGGACGAGCGTCTCGGCGTCGGTGACGGGGAGCGGATTCGACGGCTCGACCTCCTTGGCGCTCGAGAAGCGGTCCGCGGATCAGGGCGTCTGGACGGCGACGGGCGCGTTCACGCCGGCGCGGTTTCAAGGAGCGCTGATCGGGCTGCGCGACGGCCGAGTGCTGCTGGCGGGGGGAAGGCTCTCGAGCACGCTGAACGGCATGGCGGACACCGAGCTTTTCGATCCGGCGACCGGGGCGTGGACCGCGGGCCCGCCGCTGCAGCAGGCCCGCAATCAGCATGCCGCGGTCCTGCTGGCCGACGGCCGCGTGCTCATCTCCGGGGGGGTGATGGGCACGGGCATCGCCTCGGCCGAGATCTTCGACCCCGTGCTGAGCACCTGGACGGCGGCCGCGCCGATGGCTCAGTTCCGGCACGGCCACCGGTTGGCTTTGCTGCCTGACGGACGGGTCCTGGCGGCCGGCGGCTGGGACGGGACGGGCCCGCGCAGCAGCGCCGAGATCTACGATCCCGCGACGGACGCCTGGACCGCGGCGCCCGCGATGAGCGTGGGGCGCTTCTACGCGGCGGCGGCGACGCTGAGCGGCGGCAAGATCCTGATCGCGGGCGGCTCGGGCGTCGGCACGGCCGAGATCTACGACCCCGCGGCCAACGCCTGGACGGCGGCGGGCACGATGAGCACGACGCGCCACCTCCACGCGATCGCGCTCCTGCCGGACGGCAGGGCGCTGGTCTCGGGCGGCTGGGGGGCCTCGGGGACGACGAACAAGGCCGACGTGTTCGATCCCGCGACGAACGCCTGGGCCGAGACGGGGCCGATGACCGTCGCGCGCTACACCCACGCGATGGTGACGGTCAACGGCACGCCTTTCGTCATCGGCGGCGAGAACGCGTCCACGGCCTACGGCAGCACCGAGCTCTACGACGCCTCGGCCAACGCCTGGCGTCCGGGGCCGAGCTTGACGGGAACGCGCACCTGGCCGCAGGTGGTCGCGCTCGACGACGGGCGGGTCCTGGCGGCGGGCGGGCTGAGCAGCATCGGCGGCGCGAATCTGAACACCGCCGAGGTCCTGGTCATGCCGTCGAGCCAGATCGCGGCGACCGGCGTGAGCGTGACGGACGCGCAGAACATGAGCGGCATCTTCGACCTCGCCGGCGCGGCGACCGGCTACTGGGACGCGGTCGCGCGCGACGCGGGCGGCCGCGCGGGCCGCCTGTCCGGAGGCTTCCTGGCGGTCTCCACCCCGGCCGCGCCCTCCGGCTTCGCCGGGGCCGCGCTGTCGGCCTCCTCGATCCTGTGGAGCTGGACCGACGCCTCCGATGATGAATCCGGTTTCCGCGTCCTGTCCGGCACGGCCTCGGTGTCGGGAGACCTCGCCGCGGGCACGACGGTCTGGCTGCAGTCCGGCCTCGGCGCCAACACCCTGTCCGGCCCTCTGTTCATCCAGGCCTTCAACCTCGCCGGGACCGTCGATTCCTCGACAGCCTCGCGCGCGACCCTGGCCGCCGTGCCGGGAGGCCTGGCGGCCTCGGGGGTGTCCCCGACCAGCGGGACCGTGAGCTGGAGCGACGGCGGGAACCCGGCGGGCACGATCTTCCGGCTCGAGCGGTCGACCGGCACGGGCTACGGCCTGCGCCTGTCCTCCGCGGCGACCTCCTTTTTCGACGCGGACCTCGCGCCGGCGGCGACGCACTTCTACCGCGTCCTCGCCGTCAACGGCGACTCGGTCGCGACGGCTTACTCCTCGACTCTCGCCGTGATCGCCTCCCCTCTGCCGGGCGCTCCCGGCGCCTCGGGCACCCCGGCCGGGACGGCGCTGGGGGTCTCGTCGGCGGCCTGGACCTGGTCCCTGTCCCCCGGCGCCAGCTCGTACAACCTGTTCCGGTCGTCCGACGCCTCCTTCCTCGGGTCATCCTCCGGCGCCTCGTTCGTCGAAACCTCGTTGACGCCGAACACGCCTTACGGCCTGCGCGTCGCGGGCGTCAACATCGCCGCGATGGGCCCGCTCTCGACCGCGGCCACGGTCTACACCTTGGCGGCGGACCCGGCGGGAACGGGCACGGCCGTCACCTCGACGACCATCGTCGTCTCGTGGGGCCTCAACGGCAACCCCGCCTCGACCGTCGCCCAGCTCGACCGCTCCACCGACTCCGTCGCCTACTCCACCGTGTCCATCGCGGCCGTCACCGCCTACGCCGACGCCGACCTGCTCGGCTGCACGACCTATTACTACCGCGTGCGCAACTTCAACGGCGACGCCCTGCCCACGGGCTACGCATCATTCCAGGGGCTCACGGCGAACACGATCCCGAGCCCTCCCGCGGGGCTGACGGCCTCGGCGAACGCCGGAGGGACGGTGAGCCTGCTTTGGGGCCTCTCGCCGACGGAGGGCGTGACGGGCTACCGGCTGTACTGGGACGCCGGCGCGGGCGCGGTCTCCTACGCCGCGCCGATCGCGGTGCTCGGCTCCACGGCGACGGCCTTCACGACCGGCGTGCTGACCTCGAGCGCGTCCTACACGTTCGCGCTGCGCGCGGCGCATCGCTGCGGCGTCGTGGAGACGACGGGCGCGTCGGCCATGTCCGGCGCCGCCGTCGCGCTGCCGGCGGTGCGGGCCGCGATCAAGGAGCCCGACTCGGGCCGGCGCATCAACGGCAACCGCGTCACGATCCTCGGCGAGCTCATCTCGGGGACCCCGTCGGACGCGCAGCAGGTGCTTTTCCAATATAAGCTCGCGGCGTCGAGCGCCTGGGTCGACGTGCCCGCCGCGAACATCAATCATTCCAACCCCGACCTGGCCTTTCCGTACTTCGTCCATTGGGACGTGACCGCGCTGCCGGCGGGCTCCTACGACCTTCGCGCGGTCGCCTACGACCTCGCGGGCGTCCCCGACGCCTCCCCGCCCGCCGTCCGCGTCGCCGTCGATCCCGTCACGCCCGACATCAGCGAGACCCTGACCGTGGAAGGGAAGATCAAGAAGGAGCAGACGGTGTCCAACGCCGTGGTCAGCGTCGTGGAAACGGCCGGCGCCGGCGCCGGGGACCCCGCGGTGCGCGTGACCATCCCGCCCGGAGCCGTGAACACGACGACCGCGACTTTGTCGGTCATCGCCAACCCGACGATCACGACGGCGGCCCCGGCCGGGCAGACCATGGTCGGCTCGGCCATCAAGATCGGGCTCTCGAACGGGCAGACCGCGCTCGCGGGCACCGCGGCGATCGTGATGACCTACCCGGACACCGTCCGTTTCCCGTCGCTGCTCCAGATCTACTACCTCGATGAGGCGACCGGCGCGTGGTCGCGGGATTTCACGACCACGGTGGACGCCGCGAGCCGCACGGTGACGGGGAACACGCCGCACTTCAGCACCTTCGTCCTGATGGTCGGCACCGCGTTCTCTCCCAACCTCGACTCCGTGCAGGTCTACCCGGTGCCCTACAAGCCCAACGGGACGAATCCCGACGAGGGGCGGCCCTTCACCCGCGGCGACGCGAACTCCGGCATCATCTTCGCGAACCTGGCCTCGGCGTCCGAGATCAAGATCTACACGCTGACCGGACGCCTGGTCTCGAGCCTCGACAGCCCGTCCATCGCCGGCACCGTGCGCTGGGACGCGCGCAACCAGGACGGGCGCGACGTCGCCTCCGGCGCCTATTTCGCCGTGATCACGGCGCCGGGCCAGAAATCCGTCGTCAAGAAGCTGGTGATCATCCGATGAGGATCATGAGCGCGGCGCCGGCGTTCTTTGTTCTGGCGCTGGCCGCCGTCGCCGCGCGCGGCCAATCCTCCGCCGGCGCGGAGGCCTTCGATTTCCTGCGCCTGGACGCGAACGCGCGCGCGGTGGGGCTGGGCGGCGCCTACACCGCCCTCGCCTCCGACTCCAACGCCCTGCTCTACAATCCCGCCGGCCTCGCCCGCGTGGGGGTCCACGAGGCGACGTTCATGCACAATCAATACGCGCAAGGCGTCGGCCAGCAGTACATCGGCGTGGCCCTCGCCCGCGGCCTGGGCTTTCAGTTCAACTACGCGAGCCTGGGGGACGTGCCCCGCACGACGATCTCCAACCCGGGCGGCACGGGCAGCCGCCTCAACGTCAGCGACACCTCGCTGGGAGCGGGCTACGGCCATGCCCTCACCCCCGACCTCGCCGTCGGCGGCGGCCTCAAATACATCACCGAGTCGTTGGGCGAGGTCACGGCCAACGGCTTCGCCGCCGATCTCGGCGCCCTCTACCGCATGCCGGATCTGAAGGGATTGACGTTCGGCGCCTCGCTGCTCAACCTCGGGCCCGCGGTCAAGTTCGCCTCCGTCTCGGAGAAGCTGCCGACGACCATGCGCCTCGGCGCGGCCTACGCGAAGAGCCTGCCCCACAACGACGTGACCTTGGCGTTCGATCTCTCGAAGAGCCTTCTCGACAAGGTCCGCCTCGGGTTCGGGGCGGAGACCTTGATCGACGGCCGGTTCGCGGTCCGCGCGGGCTTCACCACGCGCAATGACGCGGGCCTCGGCCTCGCCTTCGGCCTGGGCTGGGTCGGCCGGAAGGTCGGCGCCGACTACGCCTTGGTCCCGCTGGGGGAGCTCGGCCAGGCGCACCGGATCAGCGTCACCTTGCGCTGGGGCCGCTCCGACGATCCCGCCGCCGCCAAGGCGCCCAAGGAGGGCTCGCCCGAGGCGCTCCTGGCCAAGGCGCAGGCCGCGATGGACCGGGGAGACTTCGTCGCGGCGAAGGCCTTCCTGTTCGTCGGCTTGCGCGGCCTCCCCGCCGGAGACCGCCGCCGCGTCCGCTTCCACGAGCGCCTCGGCTCGCTCCATCTTCTCAAGAAGGACTTCCGCGCCGCCGTGCAGGCCTACGCCGAGGGGGTCAACCTCGCCTACGCCGACGGCTACTCCGATCAAAGCGTCGCCGACTCCTACATCGGCATCGGCATGTGCTTCGCGGCGGGGAAGAACTATCCCGACGCCGAGCGCAGCTTCCGTAAGGGCCTCGCCATGGGTCCCTCGTCCGCCGCGCTTGAGATCGCCCGCTACGAGCTCAAGCGGCTGCCGCCTGCGGCCGCGGAATAAGGCTCATGGGCCCGGCGGTCGCGGGCGGATCGCCTCGACGCACACCGCGCCCCGGCGAGCCGACAGCGGCGTCCAGTAACCGCGCGCGACGAGAGGCTCGCCGCCCTCGGGGGCGCAGAAAGCGACGACGGCCCGCATCGGCCCGGGGGGCAGCCACTCCCACTCGCCGATCTCGGCGAGCGGCTTGCTCGCGCGCGCCGTCGCCATGCCCTTCTCGTAGGAGTGCAGGCCGTTCCATTCGATGCCGCCCATCAGGCGCTCCGGCTCCACACCCAGGCGCGCCGCCTCGCGGCTGGCGTCCCAACGCGCCTGGCTCCAGTTCAGGTAGTCCCAGGTCCCAAACACCGACCAGGCGAGCATCAGCGCCAGCGCCCCGGCGCCGGCCCGTCCCGGGGCGGCGACGCGCAGCCCCAGGGCCAGCGTGAACGGCAGCGCCGGCAGCAGATACCGGTCGAAGAACAGCCCGCCCGCCAGCGGCGGCGCGAGCTGCAGGGCCGAACAGAGGGCCCAGAGCCTCATCTCCGGCGCGGCGAGCGCGGCGCGAAGGTCCCTGGCGCGCCCGAGCCAGACCGTCAGCGAGCCCAGCGCCGCCGCGGTCAGCCCCGCCCGGAACTCCGCGCGACCGAGGAGGCCGGAGATCTTCGCCTCGAGCCCGGGGATCGTCGGCGAGCCCAGGCCCGCCTCATGGATGATATTGAGAAAATAAGGGAACGCGCCCTGGAGCAGCAGAAACGGCGCCAGGAAGACGAGCGCTGCGGCCGCCGCCCCGGCCCCGGGCCGCCGCCAGCCCCGCAGCGCGCCCAGAGCCAGCGGTGCGGTGAACAGGCCCAGGCACAGGACCCCGCCCGCGAGGCGGCGGTAAACCTCCCAGCTCAGCCGCAGCGGGTCTGAAAGCAAGGCCGCGGTCGCGGCGCCGTTGTAGACCACCGAGGCCCAGGTCGGCCCATGCGCGAAGTGAAACCAGGCCTGGTGAAGGCCCACGGCGAGAAGCGCGGGCCCCAGCGCCAGCGCCGCCCTCCGCGGCGTGAGCGTCCCCGAACGCCAGAGCAGGAGCACGACGCCCGCCGGGATCAGGACCCCGATCTGCCGCACGAGGTAGGCCAGGCCCGCCGCGGCGGAGGCGGCGAGCCACAGCGACGCGCGGTCCTCACGCAGCGCCGCCCGATACAGCAGCACCGACAAGAGGAACCAGGCCAGATAGGGCACGTCCGTCATGTAGGTGAAGCTCAGGAGGAAGAACAGCGGATTGGCCAGGAGATGCAGGCCGGTCGCCGGGCCCGCTTCGCGCCCCGGCGGGACCGAGAGCCGCGAGAACAACGCCAGCGCCAGCGCCGAGAGGGCCAAGGTCGACGCGCGCAGCGCGCCGAAGCTCAGGCCGAAGGCTTTCGCGAACAGAGCGCCCCAGGCCGTGTGGGCGATCATCGTCGGGGAAACGATGTCCGGCACGCGCAGCTCGCCCCGCTCGACGAGGGCGCGCGCGGCCGTGTAATACGCCCAGTCGTCGTCGAGGGGGAAGTCCCTCAGCAGCGCGCGCAGCGCCGCCGCGGCGAGCGCCAGGGCGGCGAGGGCGAGGGCCGAAGGCGGGAGGCGCGCGCGCATCCGCTCAGCCGGGAAGATCGAGGTACTGACCGGTGTGCGAGGCCTTGACCTTGACGATGTCCGCCGGCCGGCCCGCAGCGACGAGCTCGCCTCCCTTGTCGCCGCCCTCGGGGCCGAGGTCGAGGATCCAGTCCGCGGAGCGCATCACGTCGGTATTGTGCTCGATGACGAGCACCGTGTTGCCCTGATCGGTGAGCCGGTGCAGGACCTCGAGGAGCTTCGCCACGTCGGCGAAATGAAGCCCGGTCGTCGGCTCGTCGAGCACGTAGAGGGTGCGGCCGGTGCCGCGGCGGGACAGCTCGGTGGCGAGCTTCACTCGTTGGGCCTCGCCGCCGGACAAGGTCGTGGCGGATTGCCCCAGCCCGACGTAGCCCAGTCCGACGTCCTCCAGGGTCTTGAGCACGCGCGTCATCTTCGCGTACGCGCCGAGGAACACGCGCGCCTCGGAGACCGTCATCGCCAGGACGTCGGCGATGCTCTTGCCCTTGTATCGAACGGACAGGGTTTCTTCGTTGAAGCGATGGCCCTTGCACTCGTCGCATTGCACATACACGTCGGGCAGGAACTGCATCGAGATCTGGAGCATGCCGTCCCCTTCGCAGTTCTCGCAGCGTCCGCCTTTGACATTGAAAGAAAAGCGCCCGGGCTTGTAGCCGCGGGCCTTCGAGGCGGGCAGCATGGCGAACAGGTCGCGCACGGGCCCCCAGAGTCCGGTGTAGGTCGCGGGATTGGAGCGCGGGGTGCGGCCGATGGGCGTCTGGTCCACGAGAATGATCTTGTCCAGGTTCTCGATGCCGGAGACGCTGCGCACCCTGCCCGCCTCGTCCTTGGCGCCGTTGAGCTGCTTGGCCACGGATTTATAGATGACCTCATGAACCAAGGTGGACTTGCCCGAGCCGGAGACCCCGGTGACGCACGTGAACGTGCCTAACGGCACGTCCACGTTGATATCCTTCAGATTGAACTGCGCCGCCCCGCGCACCTTGAGCCAGCCCTTCGGGGGGCGGGATTTCGAGAGCGGAGGCCTCAGGCCCTCGCCGCGCAGGTAGGCCCCGGTCACGGACTCCTTGGCCTTTACAATGTCCCCGATCTTACCCTCGGCGACGATCCTCCCGCCATGAACGCCGGCGCCCGGGCCGAGGTCCACGATCCAGTCCGCGGAGCGGATGGTTTCTTCATCGTGTTCCACGACGATCAGGGTGTTTCCCAGATCGCGCAAACGGCGCAAGGTCGTCAAAAGGCGGGTGTTGTCCCTCGGGTGCAGACCGATGGACGGTTCGTCCAAGACGTACATCACGCCTGTCAAGCCCGATCCGATCTGTGTGGCAAGGTGAATGCGCTGGGCCTCGCCGCCGGCAAGCGTCTCCGCGGCGCGGTCGAGCGTCAGGTAGTCGAGGCCGACCGCCGACAGGAAGTCGATGCGCGACACGATCTCTTTCATGACCTGTTTGGCGATCGTCCGTTCAGTGTCGCTGAGCTTCAGGTCTTTGAAAAACTTGCGGGCGTTCTCGACCGACATTCCCACGATCTTGTTGATCCCGATTCCCCCGATCTTGACCGCGAGGGCCTCCGCCTTCAGGCGCGCGCCCTTGCATGTCGGGCACAGCGCGCGGCCCATGAAGCGCTCGGCGATGGCGCCTTTGACGAAGTCGGACTCTGATTCTTTTATGCGGCGCTCGAGGTTCTTGATGACGCCCTCGAAATCCTGGGGATTCTTCGCCCAGGACGGGGTGTAGGTGCCGCCGCCGTTGAGGATGATGTCGCGCTGCTTGTCGGTCAGCTTGTTCCACGGCTTATCCAAAGGGATCGAGAACTGTTCGCAGATCTGCTCCAAAATCTCGGCGTAGTAGCCCGACCAGGATTTCTTCCAGCGGTTCGTGCGCGTGGTGACGGGGTCCGACCAGGCGATGATGGCCCCGTCCTCGATGGACTTGGTCGGGTCCGGGATGATCCGGTCCTCATCGACGTTCGTCTTGACCCCGAGGCCGTCGCAGGCGGCGCACGCGCCGTAAGGAGAATTAAAAGAGAACAGGCGGGGCTCGATCTCAGGCAAAGAGAGGCCGCACTTCGGACAGGCGTGATGCTCGGAGTGCAAGGACCCGGCGTGGGAGTCGTTGGAGGGCTCGACCCGCACGAGCCCGCGGGACTCTTTCAGCGCTATCTCGATGGAGTCGTTCAGGCGCTGCTTTTCGTCGCTCGACACCTTCAGCTTGTCCACGAACAACTCGATGGTCTGCTTCTTGTACCTATCCAGCTTGGGGGGAGAGGACAGATCATGGACGACATTGTTCGTTCTTGCGGTCACGAAGCCCGAGCGCTGAAGGCGCTTATACAGATCCTCGTACGTGCCGGGGCGCGCCTGCACCAACGGCGCGAAGATCGACACCGACTGCCCGGCGCGCGTGCGGATGACCTCGTTGACGATGGCCTGCGCCGACTGCTTTTTGATGGGGCTGTGGCAGTTGGGGCAGTGGGGGGCGCCGACGCGGGCGTACAGCAAGCGCAGATAATCGTATATCTCCGTGACGGTGGCGACCGTCGAGCGCGGATTATGCGACGGGTTGCGCTGCTCGATGGCGATGGCGGGGGAAAGGCCCTCGATGAGGTCCACGTCGGGCTTGTCCATCAGCTCCAGGAATTGCCGGGCGTAGGCCGACAAGGACTCGACATAGCGCCTCTGTCCCTCGGCATATAAAGTGTCAAAAGCGAGCGACGACTTGCCCGAGCCGGAGAGGCCGGTCACCACCACGATCTTGCCCCTCGGCAGATCGAGAGAGACGTTCTTGAGATTGTGCTGCCGCGCGCCGACGACGCGAATGACGTCCATGGGCTGATCGTACCATTTTTGCCGTATCGAACAAGTGTACGGCATGCAACTTTTTCGGGGGGTCAATCGTATGGTAGGTGAGGCCGCCAACTGTTTCCGGAAACAGTTGCCGTCGGCCCGGGAGGAAACATGAACGGAGAAACGATCACCGAATGCGAGCGCCTCAACGACGCGGACCTGGTTCGTGAAACAAAATTCCTGGCCGATCATTCGCGGCGCAATGAGATTCGTCTGCTCGAACATCTGGCCGAATTCGACGCCCGGCGTCTCTGCTTGGAGGAGGGACATCGCTCGCTCTACGAGTACTGCACGTTGGTTCTAGGGTTCGAGGAAGGGGAAGCCTACAGAAGAATCCGCGTCGCGAGAGTCATCCGTGCCTACCCGGAAGCGCTGGCGGCTCTCGCTTCGAAGCGGGTGACCTCCTCATCCTTGGTCGTGCTTTCGCCATGGCTGGAGCGGTCCAATGTACGAGAGTGGCTCACGATCGCGGCGGGGAAGACGCGCCGAGAGCTCGAGGCGCTCGTCGCCGCCCGGTACCCTCAGGCGCCGCAGCCGGACGCGGTCCGCAATTTTCCGGCGCATCCGCTCGTCGTTCCGGGCGCGCCGCCGCAGGCGATGGAGGCGGAAGGACCTCTTCCCGGCACGCCCGCATCCCCCGGCCGCCTTGACGAAGGCTGGCAGCAGATGGTCCCCGTTTCCGTCGACCGCGTTCGCGTCGGCTTCGACGCGGCGTCCGTCGTCGGCCAGCTGCTGGAGAGGGCTCGGCAGCTCCTGCGCCATAAATATCCGGAGGGGCGGCTCGAGGACCTCATCCGCGAGGCGCTGGAGGCCTACCTCGATCGCAAGGATCCTCAAAGGCGCCTGGAGCTGAAGGCGGCCAAGGCCGAGTGCGTCGCGGAGGAAGCCGCGCCCGCGCCCGAGAACGACGAGCGCCTGCCGACCCGCTTCCTGCGCGCCTGGGCCGCCGGACGCTACATCCCGGCGAAGGTCAAGAGCGCGGTCTGGTCGCGCGACGACGGACGCTGCGCCTGGCGCGAGCCGGACGGGACGGTGTGCGGCTCGAAGGATTGGATCGAGTACGACCATCTGCGGCCGTTCGCGAAGGGGGGAAAATCCGACGACCCGCGGAACATCCGGCTCCTGTGCCGCGTGCACAACCAGGCGGCGGCGGCGGCGATCTTCGGACGCGGCGCGTGCGGGCCGGGCTCAGCGCCGTCCGGGCTTGCGCCGAATGATCGTGTCGCGCCGCCATGACGCCTTCGGCTTGGGGTAGTCGAGCGTGTAATGCAGGCCGCGCGACTCCTTTCGGAGCATGGCGGAGCGGATGACCATCATCGCGACGTCGGCGATATTGCGAAGCTCGACGACGTCCGGGGTGGGGAGGAAGTCCCAGTAATAGCCCGAGATCTCGCGCCGGAGCAGCTCCATGCGCGCCCAGGCGCGCTCGAGCCGCTTGTTCGTGCGCACGATGCCGACGTAGTTCCACATCAGCCGGCGGATCTCGTCCCAGTTCTGGGAGATGACGACGGCCTCGTCGGAGGTCACGGCGCGGCCCGGGTTCCAGGGCTTGGCCGTGAACTTCGCGGCCGGGCCCAGGGCGGAGGGCGAGGCGAGATGCTCGGACAGGCGGTGGGCGAAGACGCAGCCCTCGAGCAGGGAGTTGGAAGCCAGGCGGTTCGCCCCGTGCAGGCCGGTATGCGCCGTCTCGCCCACGGCGTACAGGCGCGGCACCGAGGTCCGCCCGTCGGTGTCGGTGTGCACGCCGCCGCAGAAGAAGTGGGCGGCGGGCACCGCGGGGATGGGCGACACCGCCATGTCGATGCCGAACGACTTCACCTTCGCGTAGATGTTGGGGAAGCGGGACCTCAGGAAGGACCGGGGATGGTGCGTCATGTCGAGATAGACGCACTCGTCGCCGGTGCGCTTGAGCTCGGAGTCGATGGCGCGCGCGACGATATCCCGGGGCGCCAATTCCTTGCGGCGGTCATACCTCGCCATGAAGCGCGTGCCGTCCTTCAAGATGAGCTTGCCGCCCTCGCCCCGGAGGGCCTCCGATAACAAGAAATTCTTGGCCTGCGGATGATAAAGACAAGTCGGATGAAACTGCACGAACTCCATGTTCGCCATGGCCGCGCCCGCGCGCCAGGCCATGGCCATGCCGTCGCCGGTGGCGATGTCGGGGTTCGACGTGAAGAGGTAGACCTTGCCCGCGCCGCCGGTCGCCAGCACGGTGGCCTCCGAGGAGATCGGCTCGATCCTCCCGCTCTCGCGGTCCATCACGTACGCCCCGCGGCAGGTCCCGCTCTTGTCGAGGAGCAGGTCCACGGCCAGGGCGTTCTCGAGCAAGGTCACGTTCTTGTCCCGGCGGACCGAGGACACGAGCGCCCTCTCGATCTCGCGGCCGGTGATGTCTCCCGCGTGAAGGATGCGGCGGTGGCTGTGGCCGGCCTCGAGGCCCAGATCGATCACGGCCTCGCGCTCGGAGAAGCGCACGCCCATCTCCTGGAGCTCGCGCACGCGCGCGGGCGCCTCGGACACGGTCAGCCGCACGACCGCCTCGTCGCAGATCCCCGCGCCGGCGATCAACGTGTCGCGCACGTGGGACTCGAAGGTGTCGATCTCGCTCATGACGGCCGCGATGCCGCCCTGGGCGTAGTTCGTGTTGGACTCGGCCGCCTCCTTCTTGGTGACCAAGGTGACCCGCCCGAGGCGGGCGAGCTTTCGCGCGGCCAGGAGCCCGGCGATGCCGCTGCCGAGGACGAGGAAATCGCAGCGCCGGGGGGGTCGTTTGGTCATTGAACGGGGGCTTGTGGAGTGCTAGATTACCATAAGAATTATGATCAGGTCCTTCAATAAACACACGCCCCGCGTGCATCACTCGGCCTTCGTTCACGACTCCGCCGAACTCATCGGCAAGGTGACCTTGGCCGAGGACGCCTCGGTGTTTCCCGGCTGCGTCCTGCGCGGCGACATCGATGAGATCAAGATAGGCGCGCGCACCAATATCCAGGACCTGACCGTGATCCACACCCGCGAAGGCAGCCCGACGATCATCGGCAAGGGCGTGACGGTGGGGCACCGCGTCGTCCTCCACGGCTGTCGTTTGGGCGACCAGGTGCTCGTCGGCATGGGTGCCATCATCATGGAGGCGACGGTGGGGGCGCGAACCCTCATCGGGGCAGGCGCGCTGATCCCGGCCGGCGCCAGGATCCCCTCGGGCGTGCTGGTGCTGGGCTCTCCGGGGAAGGTCGTGCGCAAGCTCCGCCCCGAGGAGCTGCGCATGCTCGCGGAGAGCGAGCGCATGTACGTGGCACTCGCCCGCCGCCACAAGTCCTCCTCGCGCGTCGTGTTCGGCGGCTAGGCGTGAGCTCCGCGGCGGCGTTCCTCGCGGGAGCACTGCTGGGCGGCGCCGCGGCCGCCCTCGCGGCGCGCGCCGTGTACAACCGGAAGGCCGAGCTGTTCGGACGGCTGTTTTCCTTCGCGATGCACGAGCTCAACACGCCGATCACCGCGGTCAACATGACGGTGCTCAACCTGCTCTCCGAGGTCTTCGGGGAGCTTCCGGCGCCGCTCAAGCCCTGGGTGGAGATGACGCGCGAGCAGGTCGGGCGCCTCAACGGACTCGTCGGAGAGGTGCGCGACTTCGTGCACATGGAGCTGCACCAGGACCTGCGCGTCTCGAGGACGGAGCTGACCGCCGCCGAGATCCTCGACGAGGCGCTCGTGTCCATCAGCCGCGGCATGGAGCAGGCGGGCGTGGAGTTCCGCGTCGAGCCGGAGAAGGACCTGCCCTCGGTCCTGGCCGACCCGGACCGGGCGGCGCGCTGCGTGTCGAGCGTCCTCTTTCACGCGCGCAAGTTCCGCACCGGCGGGCCGATCGTCCTCAAGGTCTCACGCGCCCCCGGCGGGGTCGCGTTCGCCGTCTCCTATCAAGGCCCCCGGCTTAGGCCGGGGGAGGCCGAGGAGAGCCTCGACCTGTACTACCCCGCCCGTCTGCGCCGGGACCAGGTGCTGGGAACGACCGGCCTCGGGCTCGGCCTGATCCGCAAGGTCGCGAGGCTGTTCGGCGGCGACCTGGAGTACCGCGCGGACGAGGACGGCCGCGCGGCGGTGACGCTGACCTACGAATCCGCGGAGGCCAAGGCATGAATCCGGCTCGCATCCTCATCGTCGAAGACGAACCGGAGATCGCCGACAACCTCGCCGCCCTGCTGACGGCCAAAGGCCACAAGGTGACGACCTGCCTCGAGGGCGCCGACGGGGTCGCGCGCGCGCGCAAGGACACCTTCGACCTGCTCCTGCTCGACGTGATGCTTCCCCGGATGTCGGGCTTCGACGTGTGCAAGCTGCTGCGCGCCGACCCGAAGACCTCGAAGCTCAAGATCGTCATGGTCACGGGCCTCGGCCGCATGGGCGACGTCGAGGAGGCTTTCCGCGCCGGAGCCGATGACTACCTGATCAAGCCCTTCGATTCGGCCCGGTTGTTCAAGAAGATCGAGAAGGTGATGGCCCAGCCGTGAGCCGCCTGCTCCTCGCAGCCCTCCTGGCCGCGGCCTTCGCCCGGCCGGCGCGCGCCCTCGAGGCGGCGGCCGCGAAGGTGGACATCACTCCCGATCTTTCAACGGAGAGAGTGTGGCTCGCCGGGTTCGGCGCGAAGGGCCGCCGGCCCACCGGCGTCCACGACCCGCTTTACGCGAGGATCGTCCTCCTGCGCGAGGGGGGGGAAACCGTCGCCCTCGTCGGACTCGACCTGCTCGGGTTCTACCTCAACGACACGAAGGCCCTGCGGCGCGCCTGGGCGAAGGACGGCGAAGACAAGGTCCTGTTCGTGCACGCCACCCACACCCACTCCGGCCCCGACACGCTCGGCCTGTGGGGGCCGATGATCGGCGTCTCCGGCGTCAACAAGCGCTACATGGCGAGGGTCAACGGGCGCATCGTGGAGGCGCTGGGCCTGCTCGAGAGCCAGCTCAAGACGGCGACCGCCGCCGGGGGGAGGGGAACGCTCGACCCGCGCGGCCTTTGCCGTGACCTGCGCGATCCCCAGGTCATCGATCCCAACCTCGGCGTCCTGCGGCTCCAGGGCGCGGACGGCAAGGCCATCGCCACGATCGTGAACTGGTCCTGCCACCCCGAGGTGATCGGGCGGGAGAATACGCTCATCACGGCGGACTTCCCCGGGCCGCTGTGCGCGCGCATCGAGGAGAAGACCGGGGGGCAGTGCCTGTTCCTGAGCGGGGCGATCGGCGGCCTCATGTCGCCGGACACGGACACGGAGAACTTCTACGAGACCGCGCGCATCGGCGCGGCCGTCGCCGACGCCGCGCTGGCGCTCAAGACGCCGGCGCGGGGGCGCGGCCTGGCCTACCGCGCCGAGAAAGCCCGCGTTCCCGTGGAGAACTCCCGCTACCTGCTGTTTCTGTCCGCGCTCACGGGGGGCCATGACCTCTCGCGGGCCGACGGCGCGCCGATCAAGCCTTCCCGTGCCTGGCTCCTGTCGATCCGGCATCTTCTCTTCGGGCTGACCGAGAAGAACCGGCCGTGGATCGAGACCGAGGTCTCCGTCCTCGACGTCGGCCCCGCCCGCTTTCTGGGCATCCCGGGAGAGCTGTTTCCCGAGCTCGCGATCGGCGGCTATGACGGGCGCTACTCCTTCGGACGCCCGGTCGTCGCGAAGGACGGTCCGGCTCGCGACCTCGCGTCCGCGCCCAAGGGCCCCTATCTGCGCGACCTGATCAAGGCGCCCGTGCCGATGCTCGTCGGCCTGGCCAACGACATGCTCGGCTACGTGGTCCCCGAGTACGACTTCCAGGTCCGCCCGAGCAAGTCGATGCTGCCCCGCCTGCCCGGCCACTACGAGGAGACGAACTCCGTCGGCCCGTCCGCGACCCGGATCCTGACCGAGTCCGCCGCGCGACTGCTCTCGGAGCCCCGTCCGTGAGGAAGATCAACTTCAACGCCGGCCCTGCCGCCCTGCCCCTGCCCGTGCTCGAGCAGGCGCAAAGAGAGCTGCTCGACTTCCAGGGCACCGGCTCCTCCATCCTCGAGCACAGCCACCGCGGCCCCGAGTACGACCGGGTCCACGAGGAGACGCTCTCGCTGTTCTCCGAGCTGATGGGGCTGCCCAGAAGCCACAGCCCCATCATGGTCCAAGGCGGCGCCAGCCTGCAGTTCGCGATGCTCCCCCTGAACTTCCTCCCGCCCGGGCGCTCGGCCGATTATGCCGTGACCGGCCACTGGGCAAGGCTCGCCTATGAGGAGGCGCGGCGGGTGGGCGCGGCCCGCGCGGCCTGCGACACCGCCGCCCCCGACGGCAAGCACTCCCGCATCCCCTCTCCGGGCGAGCTCATGATCGACCCGCGGGCCGCGTACCTGCACATCACGACGAACAACACGATCTTCGGGACCCAATGGCGGACGCTGCCCGACACGAAGGGGGTGCCCCTCGTCGCCGACATGTGCTCGGACATCTTGTCCCGTCAAATAGAGGCCTCCCGTTTCGCCCTTATATATGCCGGCGCGCAGAAGAACCTCGGGCCCGCGGGGCTCGCCCTGATCGCCGTGGACCGCGAGTGGCTCAAGACGGCGCGCACCGATCTGCCCGACATCCTGACCTACGCCGTGCACCTGGAGGCGCGATCCATCTACCACACGCCGCCCACCTTCGCCGTGTACCTGGTCGGCCTCCAGCTGAAGTGGATCAAGGCCAACGGCGGCCCCGCGGGCATGGAGAAACGGAACACGGAGAAGGCCGAGCTGCTGTACGGAACGCTCGACCGCCTCAAGGGCTTCTACACGGCCCCTGCCGAAAAGGGATGCCGCTCCGTGATGAACGCGGTGTTCCGAACGCCCTCGCCCGAGCTCGACGACCTGTTCTGCGCGGAGGCCGCCAAGGAAGGGCTCATCGGCATGAAGGGCCACCGCGCCGCCGGCGGCATGCGAGTCTCTCTCTACAACGCGATCTCGTTCGACGACGTGAAGGCCCTGTCGGCCTTCATGGACGCCTTCTCCCGCCGCCGCGGCTAGGGTTGGGGTCTTAAACGAGGAAGGCCAGCGCCAGGCGGTAGCCGGCGAAGGAGAGGGCGTAGGCGAGGGCGAACAGGAAGGAGAACTGCAGGGCGGGGATCTTCCAGCTGCCCGTCTCGCGCCGCACGGTGACGATGGTCGACATGCACTGCAGCGCGATCGCGAAGAAGATCAGCAGGCTCACGGCCGTCGCGACGCCGTAGCGCTTCGTGCCGTCCGGATTTTCGGCCGCGCGCAGAGCCGCGATGAGGCCCTCCGAGGCGTCGGACTCTCCGCCGAGCGCGTAGATCGTTCCGAGCGTTCCGACGAAGACCTCGCGCGCGGCGAGCGCCGAGAGCGACGCGATCGACACCCGCCAGTCCCACCCGAGGGGCCGGAACACGGGCTCGATCGCGCGGCCCGCGCGGCCTAGCGCGCTGCCCTCGATGCGCGAGGCAGCCATGCGATCCTGCACGGACTTCTCGAGAGCGGGATCCGAGGGGGAGGCGGCGCGCGCGGCCGCGAGCTCGGCCTCGAGAGGAGCCAGGCGGGCCTCGTCGCGCGGGAACGCCGCCAGCGCCCAGAGGAATATGCTCAGGACGAAGATGACCTGTCCGGCGCGGGAGAGGAAGTGCCAGCAGCGCGCCCAGACGTAGCGCGACAGATCGCGCACGCTCGGGATGCGGTAGGGAGGAAGCACGGTCGCGGGGGCCGGATGCAGCTCGTGCAAAGAGGTGAACTTGAGACCGAGGGCCAGAAGCAAGGCGATCACGACCCCGAAGACGTACATCCCCGCCATCACGACGCCCTGTCCGTTGAGGCCGAGAGGACGGAAGGTCTCGGGCACGAAGGCGGTGATGAGCAAGGTGTAGACCGGGATACGAGCCGAGCACGTCATCAGCGGGGCCAGCAGGATGGTGACGATCCGGCGCTTTTCGCTGTGGATCGTGCGCGCGGCCATCACGCCCGGGATCGCGCAGGCGAAGCTCGACAGGAACGGGATGAAGACGCGGCCGTCGAGGCCGAAGGGCCTCAGGGCTCGGTCGACCATGGCTCCCGCGCGCGGCAGGTACCCGCTCTGCTCGAGGAAGCCGATCATCGTGAACAGGATCGCGATCTGGGGGACGAAGACGACGACCGCCGAGATGCCGGGCAAGGCGCCGTCGCAGAGCAGGCTCGACAGGGCGCCTTCGGGCAGGCGAGCGCGCAGCAGCTCCGAGAGCGCGCCGAGCCACCCCGACAGCAGGTCCATGACCGGGGCGGCTCCGACGAAAAGGGCCTGGAACAGGGCGAACATCGTCGCGGCCAGGATCATCGGCCCGGCGACGGGATGGAGCAGTACGCGGTCGATGCGGATCGCCCTCGCCGTCACGGGAAGAACCGCGCGATGCGGCCAAGTCACCGAGGCCGTCGCGGCCGTCCGGGCCTTCTCGACGGCGGCATCCTGCAGCTCGTGCAGGCGCTTCTTCGTCGCGCGACGGAAATCGAGGGCGTCCGTCATGTCCGCCCGAAGCGGGGGCGGCGCGAGGAGCCCGTCGAGCTTCGATACGCCTTCTCCCGTGCGCGCGGAAACGAGCGCGACCGGCATGCCCAATCGCCCGGACAGTTCCGCCGCGTCGAGCTTTAACCCGTTGAGGCGGGCTTCATCGATCATGTTGACCGCGAGCGCCACCGGGTAGCCCGCGGCCTTCAGGCCGGCGGGGAGGACGAGGTCGTTGTCGAGATTGCTCGCCTCGGCCACGCAAAGCACGAGCAGGTCGTCGGCGCCGTCGGCGCACTCGGACAAAAAGCGGAACGCGACCTGCTCGTCCTCGGTCTGAGGAACCATGCTGAAGGTGCCCGGAAGGTCGACGACCTCGACCTCCCCGCCCGAGGAGCGCATGACTCCCGTCGCCTTCTCGACCGTGCAGCCCGCGAAGTTCGCCGCGCGATGGCGCAGGCCCGTCAGCGCGTTGAACAAAGTGGTCTTGCCGGTGTTGGGACGCCCCGCGAGGGCGACGATCCGCTTCAAACGGCCTCCACGCGGATGTGAGGAAGCAGGCGGGCTTCGATGGCGAGCAGCTGGGTGCCCACGAGGCACTCCACGGGGTCCTGGAGCGGGGTTTTGAGTATCTTGACCACCGACACGCCGGGCCTCATGCCCAGGCCGGCCAGGCGGTCCCTGTCGAAGACCGAGAGCGAGGCATAGCCCGTCACCCGCACCGGCACATCGAAAGGCAGCGCCTCGAGAGTCATGGTCACAGTATACCCTTATTGAGATAATATATCAATAAGATGGCCGCGGGCGGAGGACGGATTGCTATAATCCGGCGTGCCTCGCGATCCCTTCACCCGACTCGAAGCCGCCCGAGAGCTGTGCGCGGTCGGACGCCCGGACAGAGCCCTCGCGATGCTGAAGGCCGCCGTGCCCGCGCCCCTCGAGGCGGAGCGCCGGCTGATCCTAGGAGAAGCTCTCCGAGGCCAGGGCTACTTCGGCCGGGCCGGAGCCGAGTACCGCGCCGCCCTGAAGCGCGTGGACCCGGCGGACCGCGACCTCGCCTTCGACGCCTGGCTGGGCCTGGCGCGCTGCGCGCGCAGCCTCGGGGCCGTCGCCGAGGCCCGGCGGGCCCTCGACCGCGCCCGCCGCTTGCCCGGAGCCGACCGGGAGACCTTGGCCCTCGAGGACGCCCTCGTGCTGCGCGCCGAAAGCCGCCATCGTCCGGCCTTGAAAGCTCTGCTTCCGATCCTGGCCCGGTCGCGCCGCCGCCGCGACTGGTCCGCCGTCGGCTTCCTCCTATGGGCCGTCGCGGGCTCGCGCCGCTTCTCCGGCGACCTCGCCGGCTCCCACCGCGATTTCAAGGACTCCCTCGCCGCCTTCAAGCGCGCCAACGACGCCGAAGGCGAGGCTTACGCGCTGTTCGGCTTGGGAGGGATAGCCCGCGTGCGCGGCCTCTTCCCGGAAGCCCGCCGCGCCTACGTCGAGGCCGGCAGGCGTCTCAAGGCCGGCCCCGACCTGTTCGGCCGAGCCTACGCGCATTGCGGCCTCGCCAACTGCCTGCGCCAAATGGGTCTTCTGGACGAGGCGGAGCGAAACTATCGCGCGTCCTACAAGCTCTACGCCGGCCTCGACGACCGCGTCGACCTCGCCTTCGTGGACTGGGGGCTGGGCCAGATCCAGCAGCGGCGGGGCAAGCTGCCCCGGGCCGAGCGCCATTACCGCGCCGCCCTGAGCGCCTTCGCCGTCGGCGGCGAGGACCGCGGCCTCGTGCTCGCCCGAAAATCGCTGGCCGAGGTCCTCCACGCCCGCGGCCGCACCGCCGAGGCCGAGAAGCTCTTCGACTCCGCCGTCGCCCACGCCCGCCGCGCGGGCCTGACCGCGCATCTAGAATCGTTTACCTGACGCCCCCGCGCGATCAGTCTTGATTACGACCCGTAACAAGATTGAAACGCGGGAGTCGTAGATTGTCCGCATGGGACAACAGATATGGGCGGTGCTGGAGGAGTACGCGGGGCTGTGGGTGACGGTGGATAAGAACGGGCGCGTGATCGATCACGCGGAGACCTTGCCGGAGCTGACGGGGCGCGCGGGGGGAGCCGTTCACGGCGTGACCTTCGTGTTCGCCGCGGGGCAAAGGGAGCCGGCGGGCGTCTAGATCTTGAAGTCTTTGCCCAGGTAGAGCTCGCGCGCCTGCTCGTCCTCGATGAGATGCTTGGCCGAGCCTTCCACGATGATGCGGCCGTCGAAGATCAGGTAGGCGCGGTCGATGATGGGCAAGGTCTCGCGCACGTTGTGGTCGGTGATGAGCACGCCGATGCCCTGGCCGACGAGCTTGCGGATGATGGCCTTGAGCTCCCCGACGGTGATCGGGTCGATGCCGACGAAGGGCTCGTCGAGCATGATGAGCTTCGGGCTGCCGATCATGCAGCGCGCGACCTCGAGACGGCGCTTCTCGCCGCCGGACAAGGTCCAGGCCTTCTGTCGGCGCATATCCCAGAGGCCGAACTCCTCGAGCAGGCTCTTCACCCGCCGCATCTGCTCGATGGTGCCTTGCACCGTGCGTTCCAGCACGGCGCGGAGGTTCTCTTCGACGGTCAGGCCCTTGAACACCGTGGGCTCCTGCGCGAGATAGCCCAGGCCGCGGCGGGCTCGCTCGTACATCGGCAGCGCTGTGACGTCCTCGCCGTCGAGCATGATCTTCCCGGTCTCGGGCGTCACGAAGCCGGCGAGGCTGTAGAACGAGGTGGTCTTTCCGGCGCCGTTCGGCCCGAGCAGGCCGACGATCTCGCCCGACGAGACGTTCAGCGTGACGCCCTTGACGACCATGCGCTCGCCATACGTCTTGCGGATGTCCTTGGCTTCGAGCTTCATTTGGCCAGCTCCTTGAGCTTGTCCCGGTCCCGGAAGATCATCCAGCCTATCACGCGCCCGCGGGCCTCGATGCGCCGCGGCAGCTCGGTCGCGACGACCTCGTCGGCCTTGAGCGCGGTCGTCCATTCACCCTCGACCTTGCGCAGGACGGGCCGTCCGCCCTTGAGGGCGAGCCGGCCCTTGGCCTTCTCGTAGACGGCCTCGTCGGCGGCGAGCTCGAGGCGCGGGCCCCAGACCTTCGCGCCGGCGGACATCGTCACACGGCTCTCGCCGTTCCAGGTCACGCGGCCGGCGATGCCGTGATCCGGCGCCAGGCCGGGGGCCGTGCGCGTGAACCGGACCGGCTCGCCCGGGGCCGGGTCGAGGTAGCCTCTCTTGGTCTCCAGGTCATGGCCCGCCTTTTGGCCGCGCGCCTCGAGCACGGTGCCGTCGGAGGTCTCGCGGCGCACGAAGACCGCACCCCGCGCCTGCCAGACGCGGTCCTCGTGGCGGAACAGGGCCCAATCGGCGGTCAGGCGCGTCCCGGCCGATTGATAGCGCACGTCGCCGATGAACTCCTCCTCCTTGCTCGCGCCGCGGCGGATGACCCATTCCTTGCTGCGAACGACGCTGCCCGCGACGGAGGCGGGCGCCGCGGGCGAAGCCGCCGGGGCCGCGAAGGCCGGCGCGCAGAGCAGAGCCAGGAGGGAGAGAACGGTCACCGCGGCGTCCCGCTCAAGGTCGAGCTTTGATTGAAGATGCGGATCTCCGAAAGGTCGGGCTTGGCCTCGAGACCGCGCCCGCGCAGGACGCCTTCCGGCCGCTTGACCGTGATGTCCGCCTTCGTCGTGAAGCGTCCTCGTGAGGAGTCGTAGAAAAGCTCCGTCGTGGTCAGGCGCGAATGATCGTCGTAGGAGTCCAGCACGACCGAGGAAGAGAGGCGCACTCCGTGGTTCTCGGTGTCGACTTCGCCGGAGAGGGCGGTCACGCGAGACACGGCCTCGCCTTTCTTGTAGAACTCCATCACGGGCTCGGTCAAGGTCGCGAGCTTGGCGTCCTCCCGCAGGACCGCATAGCGCGACTTGAGGGTCCAGGAAGGCTCGCCCTTGTCTGACTGGCTGAGGGTCAGGCCCTCCATGACCTGCCGCCGCTCCTCGCGGGCTCCTTCACCGCCTCTCCCGCAGGCCGCCGCGGCGAGCAGTAGCGCGGGGAGGAGATACCGCATCTCACTTCGTCGGAGCCGGGGGCAGCGCGTCGGCCGGAGGCGCCTTGAGCTTCTCCTCCGGCAGGTGCACCTTGCCGCCGGGGTTCAGCCAGGGGGTCATCTCCATCGGAATGCGGCGGAGCTGATAGGGCTTGGGCAGGCGGCTGAGGCCGGCGGATATTCCAAAATAAGCGACGATCAGCGCGGCGTAGATGAGGCCGAGGGTGCGCGCGTGCCACCGCGCGTCGGGAAACCAGGGAGGCGAGATCAGGAGCTCCTGCGCGGCGGCCTTCTTGGACTTTTTGGAAGGTTGGGGCTGGTTCGGTTGGCTCATCGGAGCTCCTTGGAGAGGGAATCGAAGCGCCTGACTTCGCGCAGAAACGAGGGGATGTCCGCCAGGGCCAAGGCGTTCGGCCCGTCGGAGAGGGCCTTGTCGGGATCCGGATGCGTCTCGAAGAAGACGCCCGCCACGCCGACCGCGACGGCGGCCCGGGCGATCGGGCGCACGAACTGGCGCTGGCCGCCCGTCGTGGCGCCGTTGCCGCCTGGGAGCTGGACGCAGTGCGTCGCGTCATGGATCACGGGGAAGCCGAAGCTCCGCATGATCTCGTAAGAGCGCATGTCCACGACCAGGTTCCCGTAGCCGAAGGTCGCTCCGCGCTCGGTGAGGAGTATATTTTTGTTGCCGGTCGACAATATCTTCTCGACCGCGTGCTTCATGTCCCAGGGGGAAAGGAACTGGCCCTTCTTGACGTTGACGGCCTTCCCTGTCCGTCCGCACGCAACGAGGAGGTCTGTCTGGCGGCTCAGGAAGGCGGGGACCTGAAGCATGTCGACATAGCGCGCCGCGATCGCGGCGTGCGCCGGCTCGTGCACATCGGTCACGCACGGCACGCCGAGCTCCGCGGCCACCTTGGCCAGAGTACGCAAGCCCTCCTCCATCCCGGGGCCGCGGTAAGACTTCACCGACGTCCGGTTGGCCTTGTCGAAGGACGCCTTGAGCACGAAACCCTGCTTGCCGGCCGCCTTTTTCAGCGCCCGGCCCACGGTGCGCAGCAGGGATTCCGACTCGATGACGCACGGCCCGCCGATGAAGGCGACGGGGAGGCCGTTGCCGAACCGCACCTTGCCGACCTTGACCACGTGATCACGCATGGATCGGGTTCCTCACGTGGTTCTCGGCGCGCTCCACGCAGGCGGACACGAAGTCGCGGAACAAAGGGTGCGGCGCCTCGGGACGGCTCTTGAACTCGGGATGGAACTGGCAGGCCACGAACCACGGGTGGTCCTTGAGCTCGACGATTTCCACGAGATTCTTCGGGGCATGGAGCCCGGCGATGGAGAGGCCCGCGTCCTCGAGGAGCTTGCGGAACTTGTTGTTGACCTCGAAGCGATGGCGATGCCGCTCGGATATGTTCAGCGTCCCGTAGGCCTTGTGCGAAAGGCTGCCCTTCTTGAGGGTGCACTCGTAGGTGCCCAGCCGCATCGTGGCGCCCTTGTCCTTGACTGACTTCTGCTCGGGAAGAAGGTCGATGACGGGATAACGGGACTTCTGGTCGAACTCCGTGGAGTGCGCGCCGCTGAGCTTGAGCACGTTGCGGGAGAACTCGATGACCGCGATCTGCAGGCCGAGGCACAGGCCGAAGTAAGGGATCTTCTTCTCGCGCGCGAGCTGGGCCACGCGGATCTTGCCCTCGATGCCCCGGTCGCCGAAGCCGCCGGGCACGAGTATGCCGTGCACGCCGTCGAGCTGCTCGTGGATCTTAGGGTCGGTCGTGTCGAGGAAGCGGATCTTGACCTTCGCCTCGTTGGCGATGCCGCCGTGGACGAGCGCCTCGTTGACGGACTTGTAGGCGTCCTTATAATCGGTGTACTTGCCGGCGAGCGCCACGACGATCTCCCGCTTGGGCGCCTTCAGGCGGCGAACCACCTCGTTCCAGCTGTCGAGGTCCTTGGACTGGGTGCGCAGGCGCAGCAGCATCATGATCTGGTCGTCGAGGCCCTGCTTATGGAAGACCATGGGAACCTCGTAGATGCTGTCCACGTCGGGCGCCTCGATGACGGACTCCTTGGGCACCGAGCAGAACATGGAGAGCTTGGCCTTCATGTTCGCGTCGACGGGCTTCTCCGAGCGGCAGACCAGGACGTCGGGGGCGATGCCGATCTCGCGCAGCTTCTGCACGGAGTGCTGGGTCGGCTTGGTCTTGAGCTCCTCGGAGGCCTTGATGTAGGGGATCTAGGTCACGTGCACGTTGAGGGAGTTCTCGCGGCCCGCCTCGAGGCCAATCTGGCGCGCGGCCTCCATGAAGGGCAGGCTCTCGATGTCGCCGACGGTGCCGCCGATCTCGATGATCGCGATGTCGGCGCCTTTCGCCGCGGCGCGGAAGCGGTTCTTGATCTCGTCGGTGATGTGGGGGATGACCTGGACGGTCGTGCCGAGAAAGTCGCCGCGGCGCTCGCGCGCGATCACGGTCTCGTAGACCTTGCCCGCGGTGAAATTATTGAAGTGGTGCATTTCTTTATTGAGAAACCGCTCGTAGTGGCCGAGGTCCAGGTCGGTCTCGGCGCCGTCCTCCGTGACGAACACCTCGCCGTGCTGGAAAGGATTCATCGTTCCGGGGTCTACGTTGATGTACGGGTCGCACTTCAGCATCGTGACCTGCAGGCCGCGGGACTGCAGGAGCTTGCCGATCGACGACGCGGTGATGCCCTTGCCCAGCGAGCTCACGACTCCGCCCGTCACGAAGATGTACTTGGTGGTCATTTTTTTCCTCGGCGCAACATGGTCTCGGCGCGTCTCAGATCGGAGGGGACGTCCACGGCGACGGGGCGTTCATGCACGATGACGCCGTCGATGAGCATGCCGTCTTCCAGGGCCCGCAATTGTTCAAGCTTTTCGCTTTTCTCGAGCGGCGAGGGCGGCATCGACACGAAGCGCTTCAGTGCGGCCCGCCGGTAGGCGTAAATCCCCAGATGCTCCCACGAGCTGACGGGGGCGCGGGAGAAATACAGGCAACGTCCGTTCTTCGCCAAAACGGCTTTGACGACGTTGCGATCTTCCTGCCGGGCAGAGTCGTTCAGCGCGATGACCGAGGTCGCGATGTCCGCTCCCTTGTTCAAGGTTCTGACGGTGGCGCGCAAAGTCGCCGGTTTGAGCAGAGGCATGTCCCCCTGATAGTTCAAAATAACGGGTTCTCTGCGTCCCTTCGCGGCGGCCCAAACCCGGTCCGAGCCCGACGGCAGCGAAGGCGAGGTCATCACAAACTCCCCGCCGAAGCGCCGAACCTCATCCGCGACCTCGCGGCTGTCCACCGCGACGAGGACCGGCCCTAGCTTGGCCGCCTTCGCGGCGCGCCAGCACCACTCGATCATGGTCCGTCCGGCGAGCCTTGCCAGGACCTTCCGCGGGAAACGCGTCGAGGCGAGGCGGGCCGGGATCACGGTGAGGCAGGCCATTGAGGCGCTCATCGGACCGCCCGCGACAATTCTTTGATATCCGTCGTCGCGGTGCCGAGCTTGGCCACGACGATGCCGGCGGCGTGGTTGGCGAGCGAGGCGGCGCGGCGCAGGGAGGCGCCGGCGGCCAGCGCCAGGGTCAGGGTCGAGATCACGGTGTCGCCCGCGCCGGAGACGTCGAAGACCTCGCGCGCCTGCGTCGGGATGTGCGTGATGCGGGGCCGGCGGCCCTGCTCGAACAGGCTCATTCCGTCGGGGCCGCGGGTGATCAGCACCGAGCGGCTCTTGAGGACCTTGAGGATGTCGGCGCCCAGGATGTCAAGATCGGCGGCCGAAGGCCGCGGATCGCGGCGCATGCAGGCCCACGCCTCGGAGGTGTTCGGCGTCACGCAGGTCACGCCCTTGTACAGGCGGAAGTGCTCGGGCTTGGGGTCGACGGTGATGGGGATGCCGCGGCGGCGGGCGGCGGCGATCGCGCGCGCGAGCACGCGGGGGTTGATGACGCCCTTGCCGTAGTCGGACAGGATGACGGCGTCCGCCTTCGGGAGTTCCTCATCGAGGCTCGCGAGCAGCCTGGCTTCCGTGGAATGGGACAGCGGACCGGACGTCTCGCGGTCGAACCGCACGACCTGCTGGCGCTCGGCGATCACGCGGCACTTCTGCGTGGTCTGGCGTTCGACGTCGACGCACACGCCCTCGACGTCCACGCCGCGCCCTCGGAAATGCTCCACGAGGCGCGCGCCCGCCTCGTCCTCGCCGATGACGCCCAGCACCGAGACGTTCGCGCCGAGCGAAGCGAGGTTGTTGACCACATTCCCGGCGCCGCCGGGGATGTGGGACTCGCCGGTGACGCGGACGACGGGGACGGGGGCCTCGGGGGAGATGCGGCCGACCGCGCCGCGCACGTACTGGTCCAGCATGAGGTCGCCGACGACGAGGATCCGGCGCCCCGGGAAGCGGGCGATGGTCCGTAGGAGGTCTCGGCGCTCGGCGAGCGTGGATGGCATCGTACGGGAGGTGATCATAACATTTCCCGGAGCGCCGCCGTGACGTTGCCGAAGAAGACCTCGGCCTTGAACATCAGCATGCGCTTTTGGGGGTCGTCGGAGAACCAGAGGCGCAGGCGCTTCCCCTTTTGCACGAAGATGCCCTCGCGGATCATCATCGGCTCGACGACGACGGACTCGAAGCGGCCGGCGGGGACCTTCAGCGATTCCCGCTTCGTGACCTTGATGCTCAGGGGCCAGTTGTCGGGGGTGTTCACGTGGACCTTCAGCTCGGTTCCGCTCTCCAGCGGCTGGGCGCGCACGAAGAAGATGCTGGAGAGGATGTCCTGGACCTGGGCGGGGATCGTGCCGACCCGCACGTTGAAGGTCCCGTCCCGGTTCACGCGCCGGTTGACGAAGGTCCCCGCGTCGCGGTCGTAGAGCACCCATTCGTCGCGGAAGAACTTGCCCTCCCGGATCTTCTTGGAGTAGCCGAGAGAGGTCAAGGTCCGCGCGTCGAGCCAGGACTCGTTGAGGTCTCGGACCACGTAGAAGGTGTCGCAGAAGGCGTTCGAGCGGGCCTCGCTGACGAGGTGGTAGGCCGGCCGGCCGTTGAACATCACGATCTTGTCCACGCCGAGGGTCGCCTCTCCGACCGACAAGAGGCCCCAGGACATGTCGAAGACCAGCTTCTCGGGGAAGACCGGGAGCGGGCGGTAGTCGGCGGAGTAAGGGAGCTCGGGGCCGATCAGCTGGGAGGGGGACACGATCGACGTGGTGATCGCGACGCGGCCCCAGGCCCTCGTCTTCGGCGCCGGCGCGGACGGCGCGGGCTTCGCGGCGGCGGCCGGCGATGCGGCGCGGGCGGGCTCGGCGACGGCCTCGGGCGCGGAGGAGAGCGCGACGCTGACCGGGACCGTGCTCTGATCGACGAGGACTGGCGCCGCCTCCGTCGGGGCGGCGGTCACGGGAAGCGGGTCCGTGGCGCGGCGACGCACGGAGCAGGCGGCGAGCAGGCACATCGCGAGGAGGATGACCGAGCGCGACCTCATTTGCGCTTGCCTCCCGCAATCTGCTCGAGCAGGTCGATCCAGGCGTTGCGGCCCTTGAGCAGCTCGAGCTTGATGCCGAGCACGTACACCTCGCCGGCCAGCAGCGAGCGCCAGTCGTCGCTCAGGCGCACGAAATCCTTGTGGGTCGTCACGAGGGGCAGGCCGCCGCGCAGGTCCTCGATGGACTTCAGCTCGCGGGTCGTGTAGGGATGGTGGTCCGGGAAGCGCCAGGACTGCGAGACCTTGATGTCCAGCGACTCGAGCTGGGTCTCGAAGGAGAGAGGGTCGCCGATGCCGGAGAGCGCCACGACGGCCTGGCCCTTGAGATGCGCGAGCGGGAGCTTGGCCTCGGTCTTCACGTCGAGCAGATGGTCGGCCTTGTGGGCCGACTCGACGACGGTCACCCCGGGATGCAGCAGGTCGAGGTCATCGCGCAGACGCGCGAGCTCGGCGGACGTCACGCGATCGGCGTGGGTGATGACGACGAGGCCGGCGCGCTTGAGCGCCGAGAGGGGCTCGCGCAGGTCGCCCAGCGGCAGCAGGCGCCGCCCGCCGAACGGATCGCGGGCGTTGACGAGGACCACGTCGAGGTCCCGGTGCAGACGCAGATGCTGGAATCCGTCGTCGAGGATCAGCACGCGGCTGCCGTACATCTCGACGGCGAGCGCGCCGGCCTTGGCGCGGTCCGGGCAGACCAGCACGGGGATGCCCTGGCCTTGGAGGGACTGATGGATCATCCAAGGCTCGTCGCCGCACTCGCGCCAGTCCACCGGCCGACCGTCGAGCAGGACGGAGACTTCCGGGGCGGCGGCCTTGCGGCCGTAGCCGCGGGAGAGGATCGCCACCTCGTGCCCGCGCTTTCGCAGGGTCTCGGCCGCGAGGAGAACGGCCGGGGTCTTGCCGGTGCCTCCGGAGGTCAGGTTGCCGATGCAGACGACCTTCGCCTTGACCCGCTTGCGCTTGAGCACGCCGGCGGCGTACAGGCCGCGGCGCGCCAGGACCCCGGCGCCGTACGCCAAGGACGCCGCGCCGAGCAGCGCGCGTCCGCCCGCGGTGCCCTTCAGCCGCTCGCGGCGCTTGGCCCAGGTCGTCACGCGCGCGCCTCCGTGCGGGCGAGAAGCTCGGACACGGCGGGCAGCACGCGTTCCGCGGGAAGCTGCCGCATGCACTCGAGGTTGTACGGGCAGTCGTTGGAGCGGCAGCCGATGCAGGGCAGCTCGTCGAGCCGCACGAAGCGATGGTCGGGGTGCGCGGGGGTCCAGGAGGCCGGGTCCGAGGAGCCGTGGATCGTCACCGTGGGCACGCCGAGGGCCACGGCCACGTGCTTGGGCCCCGCGCAGTTGCCCACCACGACGCGGCAGGAGGCGAGCTCTCGCGCCAGATCGGCGATGGAGCGCGTCTCGGGGATCGCCGAGGCACCCGGGCCGATGCCGCGCACCACCTCGTCGGCGAGGTCCTTCTCGCCGGGCCCCCAGAAGACCTTGAGGCGGCAGCCGTGCTTGTCGCGCAGGAGGCGGCCGAGCCGCGCATAGGACGGCGCCGGCCAGCGGCGGGTCTCCTTTCGCGAAGGGGGGACGAGCCCGACGATGTTTTCGAGCTTGAGCGGGCGCTCCGCGAGCACGAGCCGGGGCAGCTCCGGCGCGTCGGCGGGCGCGATCCCGAGCGCGGCGAGCCAGCGCACCTTCTCGAGCGCGGCGTAGCACGCCTGCGGGGATTGAAGCATGCGCACGTTGTACGCCCATCGCCGCGCGACGTGCGCGGGGCCGGCCTTGACCTTCGCTCCGGACAACGCGGTCAGCAAGGCGGTGCGAGGGTTGGCCAGGAAATCGATCACCCAGTCGTAGCGGCGGGCCCGGATCTTGAACGCCCAGTCCAGCGCGCTCCAGGGACCATCGGCATCGTAAATGAGCACCTGGTCGATCGCCGGGTGGCCGGCCACGGCCTCGGCGCCGGGAGCCTCGACGAGGAAGTCGAGCTTGGCGTCGGGAAATCTTTTCCTCAGCGCTTCCAGGGCGGGCGTCGTCAGGATGACGTCGCCGAGGCGGCGCAATTGGACGACGAGGATCGACCGGGGGGCGGCGATGTCCATCAGAACCGGGCCTTGCCGCGGGTCATGTTGAGGTGGAAGTCGAACATGTTGTCGTCGCCGCGGATCAGCAGGCGGCGCACCGGCTCCTTCTCGCGGGCCCAGGGCAGAGCGGATATGCCCTGCTTGATGGAGAAATCGAAGCGGTAGCCCGCGTCGAGGGCGGCCCGGCGGACCTCGGGCTTATAGGCCCCGGAGCCGTAGGGATAGGCGAAGCCGATCACCGCGCGGCCGAGTCGCTCCTCCAGGCGCGCCTTGCTCTCTGAAAGCTCCCAGCGGACCTCATCGGCGGGAAGCTCGGCGAGGTTCCGGTGGCGCATCGTGTGCGAGCCGAACTCGACAAGTCCGGAGTCCTGCATCTCTCGGATCTGCGCCCAGGTGAGCATTTTGAGCCAGGGCTCGGTCTCAGGGTCGTGCCAGGCGTTGTGCTGCTCCATCGTCTCGTAGACGAGGAACACGCAGCCCTTCATGCCGAACTCCTTGAGCAGCGGGAAGGCGAGGTCGTAGTTGTTCATGTAACCGTCGTCGAAGGTGATCATGACGGGCTTCTCGGGCAGGGGGCGCACACCCTTCTCCGCGTCGCGCCAGTCGCGAAAGTCGATCGCGGAGTAGCCGTGGTCCTTCAGGTATTCGAGCTGCTTGCGAAAATCGGCGGCCGAGACCCAGAGCTTCTTGAGCTTCGAGCCGCGGGGGAAGTCCCCGATCTTGTGATACATCAGGACCGGCAGGCCTCCGGTCACGGCCGGACGCCACCAGTTCCACCGGGCGCTGAGGCCCGCGGCCGCGACGGCGCCGACGGCGGAGAGAACGCCGATCACGAGGACCGCTCCTTTTGCATCCTTCCCAGTTTCACATATTTGAGCCAGCTGTGGAAGGACGACAGGCCGGCCCAGACCAGGCCCTGATACCCGTCGAGAAACGCGCCCTTGAGGATGACGCGGGCGAAGAACTCCCAGGGCAGGATGAGGTGATGGAAAATGGTGAAGCGCTTCCCGGACTCGAGCCGTTTTTGGGCGGCTAGGGTCGTGTAGCGGTCGAGCTTGGAGAGGTAATCGGCGATGTCGCGGTAGGGTTCGTGGACGATCTTGCCGCTGAACGTCGAGACGGGGCCGTCGATGATCAGGCTCTCATGCAAAGCGCCGCCGGTGAAACGGGCCTTGTCGCGGCGGAACAGACGGATGTGGGACTCGCGGCCGAGGCCGCCCCAGCGCATGGTGCGGCCGAGAAATCGAACGGAGAAAGGGATATCAACGGCAACGAATGGAGTACTCCCTGAAAGGGCCCCACGGATCTCCTCGGCGAGCGACGGCGTGACCCTTTCGTCGGGATCGATCCATAAACACCAGTCGCCTTCGGCGACATCTAAACTTTTCTGGCGCATGCGGGCATAGTCGTCGAACGGACGGCGCAGCGTCTTGGCGCCATATCGCTTCGCGATTTCTTCGGTGCGGTCCGTGGTGTCATCCGAGACCACGACGACGATCTCCGAGGTCAAACCTTTCAATGCGTCCAGGCACCCCGGAAGGTCCCTCTCTTCGTTTTTCGCGATCAGAATGGCGCTAAGAGATAGCGTCATAGATCTTCTCCATCTCATTCGCCATTCGCGTCAAACCAAAACGGCCCAGGTTCTTGCGGCCTTCGGCCGCGAGATTCCTTCGCAGGTACGCATCATCGATCAAGCGAAGCAAGTTTTTCGCCATCCCTTCGGGATGGCGCGGCTCGACCAAGAGCCCGGTCACGCCGTCCTCGACGACCTCGGGTATGCCCCCGGCGGTGGTCGCCGCGACGGCGACCCCGCAGGCGGCGGCCTCGATGAGCACCGAGCCCATGCCCTCGCCCCAGGATGACTGCACGTAGATATCAAGAGACTTCAGAAGCGGGACCGGATCTTCGCGATGACCCATCAAAATGACCTTGCCCAGCAGGCCCATGCGCTTGATGCTCTCGAAGAGGCTCGACTCCTCGGGACCGCGGCCGGCGATGAGGAACTTGACGTTCGGACGCTTGAGCAGGACGATGACGGCGGCGGCGAGCAAGGTGTCGTGGTCCTTGTGCGGCACGAGGGCTGCGAGGTTGCCGAGCAGGACCGAGTCGACGGGGAAGTTGAATTCCGACGCGAGCGCCTTGCGGCAGGCGGCCCGTTCCTCGGACGACGGGACGGCGAAACGGGCCGGGTCGACGCCGGCCCATTTACATTCCTCGGGCGTGACCGGGAGTCCGTCGGGGATCACGTTCAGCTTGAAGTCCGGCGCGCCCGCCTCCCGCATGATCGCGGCGATGGCCTGGGACACGCACACGATCCTGCCGGCGGCGCCGTATTTCCAGCGCGCGCTGAGCCCCTGGACCGGAAAATCCACCCGGCGGTGAGAGACGGCCGGGACGCCGGCCCAGGCGCCCCAGGCGGCCGTGCCGGCGGCATGACCGGTGTGCGCGTGCAGGATCGCGCCTTCCGCCCGCGCGCGCAGGATCACCGCGGCCGACGCCCGCGCGGTCTCGAAGCCCTGCCGCCGGGCCTCGGCCTCGAGCTCGCCGCCGGGACGCGCGCAGACGACGCCTCGGCGCCCGCGAGCGCGCAGAGCGGCGGCGAGGTAGAGGAGCTGCCGCTCCCCGCCCCGGAAGCCCGGCTCGCCGTCAAGATGGTAGATGGGCCGAGGCATCATCGTAAACCTTCTGGGTCGATTCGTAAAAAGAGGCCAACCCGAACTCGCTCTCCCAGCGAGCGCGTCCGGCGCGCCCGAAGTCCTCCGCCTTGCCGGGCTCCCGCAGAAGCCCGGAGAGGGCCTCGGCGAGCGCGGCGGAGTCGCCCGGGGGCACGAGCAGTCCGGTGACGCCGTCCGAAACGAGATCGGGCAGGCCTCCGACGCGCGCGGCGATCACCGGGCGTCCCATGGCCATCCATTCGAGCGCCGAGCGCGAGACCGCCTCCGAGCCGAGCGATGGGACCAGGCCGACGCGGCACGTCGCCATGAAGGCCCACTGGTCGGCGACGCGTCCGGGGAACTCGACGATGGCGTCGAGCCCTGAGGGCTTGAGCTGCCAGCGCAGGCGCTCGAGGAGACGGCCTTCGCCCGCGCAGCGCACGCGCAGGGAGGGAAGCGCGCCCTTCAGGCGCGCCGCGGCGTCGAGCAAGGTCTCGTGGCCCTTGACCGGGTCGAAGCGCGCGACCATGCCCGCGACCGGCGCGCCGGGCAAAGCGGGGGTGTCGCCCGGTCCCGCGATGCCTTGAGAAACGCGCGCGACCGTCGCGCCGGGGAAGGCGGCCTTGAGGGAGGCCTCGAGCGTCCGGTTGACCGCGATGAAGGCGCCGGTGCGCGAGGCGGTCAGGCGCGCGAGCGGCCCTCCCCTGGGAGGACGGGCGTCGCCCCGGGTGCGAACGACGACGCAACGGCGCTTGGCGGCGAGCACGAGCGCGGCCACGTGGGCGGAGCCGGTGTGCGCGTTGATGACCTGCGGGGCGAAGGCGTCCGCCGCGCGCCGCTGAGAGCCCCAGGTCAGGACCCCGGCGGCCCCGCCCTCCCAGCCGCGCACCGCGAGCCCGAGCCGGCGCGCCTCGGCGAGCACGGGGGAGTCGACGCGGCCCCAGAACTCGAGCTTGTGCCCCCGGCGGGCCTGCTCGACGGCGAGGGTGAGCGCGTAATGCGCCATGCCGGAGTCCCAAGGCTCGTCTTCGATGTGAATTATGTTCAAGAGACTTTCTCGGCCTTCAAGATGTCCCGGCATGCCGCGTGCACCTGATCCACCGTCAGCAGGCGCATGCAGAGAAAATGGCCCTCCGGACACGCGCGCGCGCCGTGAAGGCCGCAGGGGCGGCACGCGAGGTCCGCCTCGACGACGCGGTGCCCGGTTCCATAGGGGAAGAATCCCAGCTCCCGAGTGGTCGCGCCGAAGATCGCCACGACCGGGACGCCCGCCGCCGCGGCGAGGTGCATCGGGCCCGAGTCGTTGGTCACGAACACGCTCAGGCGGCCCATCAACGACTTGAGCTCCTCGAGATCCGTCCGTCCGACCAGGTCCAGCGCGCCGCTCTCGCGGGCGACGCGCTCGCCCAGAGCCTCGTCGTCCGGCCCCCCGACGAGGACCGGCGTGAGGCCGTCGGTCTTGAGTCGGAGGCACAGCTCGGCGAAGCGCTCGGGCAGCCAGCGCTTGGTCGCCCAGGCCGAGCCGGGATGAATGCCCGCCAGCGGCCCCGCGGGAAGCAGAGCGGCGAGCCTCCCGCTCATCGCGGGCGGCGCCACGTAGCGAGCCTCGCCGGCCGAGGGCGCCGCGCCCGCGCCGAGCGGCAAGGTCAAAGACAGGTTGCGCTCGAGATCGTGCATCAGCCAGGAGAACGGGACGGCGTCGGTGAGCAGGAAGCTTCCCGCGCTCGAATCGAACCCGATGCGCCGGGGGATGCGGGCCAGGCGGGCGATCAGAGCGGAGCGGAAGGACCGGTGGGGGATCACGGCGAGGTCGAAGCCGCGCGACTCGAGCTCGGCGGCGACCTTCCACGGGCCGGACAGGCCGCCGTGGACGCCGCGCTTGTCGTCGATGAGGATCTCGTCGGCCCAGGGCGCGCCGCGGAAGATGCCCGCCGTCTTGGCCAAGGTCAGGACGGTCACGCTCGCGCCCGGCAGTAGTTCCTTGAGGCGGCGCAGGAGGGGGACGGTCAGCAGGCTGTCGCCGAGAAAGGCCGACTGCATGACGAGGACGCGCCGCGCTGCGCGCGTCGCGCCGTAGGCCCCGAAATCCGCGGAGCTGAGGCTGCCCGCCGCGCGCGGCACGCCCCACGCGGCGATGGCCTCGTGGTAGCGGTCCACGGTGTGCCGCTGCAGGCCGGGCGTCGACACGCGCAGGGAGACGAACAGGCGGCGGGCGAGGGCATTCTTGCGGTAGGCCTCGGTGTGGGGCACCCGTGCCAAGGTCCGGATCACGAACGAGCGCAGGTTGCCGTGAAGGTCCAGAAGGTGCGTGAATTCGCGCTCCCGGATCAGGCGCAGCGCGTCGGCGATGCCGGTGAAGGGCACGACCTCATCCACGCCAGGGTGGCCCGTGAGGACGGCCGCGAACTGGGGCTTGACGAGGACCGTGACCCGGCAATCGGGCCAATGGGCTTTCAGGCTCTTATAGACCGGCCCGGTCAAAACGACGTCACCGAGGCTGGAAAGCCGAATAACGAGGATTTTGGGCGACAACCGTGATTATATCATTTCGATCGTACGGGAGCCGCGCAGGGGAGCGTGACTCGAAAAGTAGAGCCTCCGCCTGAAGGGAAGTCCACCTCCACGGTGCCGCGATGACGGATCACGATTTCATGGACCAAGGATAAGCCTAGACCGGTGCCCTTGCCGACCTCCTTGGTCGTAAAGAAGGGGTCGAAGATCCTGGGTCGGAGCTCTGGGGGAACGCCCGAGCCTTCGTCCCAGACCTCGAGATAGACTCCGCCGCCCTTCTTTCCTCCGGAACGGATCGTGACCCTTCCTCCCTCGGGCATCGCATCGACCGCGTTCGAACACAGGTTCATGATTACTTGCTGAATCTGCCCGCGGTTGCCCGCGGCGCGGAGCCCGGGCTCAAGTTCGCGCACGATGGCGACCCCCTGGACCCGCGCCTGGGCCTCTATCATGGACAAGGTATCCTCCACGGCACGGGCGAGGTCGAAGACCTCGGCGGCGCCGGCGTCCTGGCGCGAAAACGTGAGCAGGCTCTGCACGATGTTCCGGCAACGGACCGCCTCCTCCTCGATGGCCCGCAGCGGCGGCGTCAGGGCATCTGACGGGGAAAGTCTCGCCGTCGCGGCTTGCGCAAATCCTAATATGCTGCCGAGAGGGTTGTTGATCTCGTGAGCGATCCCGGCGGCAAGCCTCCCCAGGGCCGAGAGCTTCTCGGTCCGGCGCATTCCCTCCTCTCGCCGGGCGAGGTCTCGCATCAGCAACAGCAGCAGGCCCAAGGCCAGGGCGCCGACCGCGCCGGTGAACAAGAATATCTTCATCGCGATTCGGCTTTCCGTGAGCAGGACCCCCTTGAGCTCGTAGCCCAGCAGGAGCCCGCCCCGGGGCCCTCGAAACGCCAGCTCGAGCACGGGCCGGCCTCCGAGGCTCGACTCGGTCGATGAGACCGCGGAGTCGGACGCACCCCACGACTCGAGGCGATCGCCGACGTCCCTCCCCAAGTCCGAGACGCTCGCCGCGGCGACGACGACGCCGCTTTTGCTCACCGCCGCGGCGTAGGCCGCTCCGTAGGAGCCGATGCAGCCCTGTAGGTAGGAGGAGAGGGGTGCTTCGTTGCCATCGCGCAAGCCGACTTCCATGGACCGGAGGATGCCGGATTCCTGGGCGCGCGCCGCGGCCTCCAGGTTGGCGGCCAAGACGGCGTGAACAGCTCGGCGGGACGAGACGCGGATCAGGTGGGCGAAAAAGATCAGGCCGACGATGAACAGGAGCAGATGCCTGCGACCGATCTTCACGGCCCTTGGCGGCCGCCCGGGGGAACCGCGCGCTCGAGAATGGAGAACAGTTCCTTGAGCTCGTAGGGCTTAGCGATATAGCCGAAGGCACCGTTCTTCATCGAAGCCGAGGCCAGCGCGTTCGTCGCGTAGGCCGTAGCCATGATCACCGGAAGGCGGGGCTGAAGCGCCTTGAGCTGCTTGAGGGTGTCGACGCCGTTCACGCCGGGCATCATGATGTCGCAAACGGCGGCGGCGAATACCTTGGCTTTGGCCAACTCGAGCGCCTGCGCGCCATTTTCGACGGCCGCGACCTCATAGCCCCGGTCGCGTAAAGCGAAGCCCAACATGCTCCGCTGGTTCTTGTCGTCATCGACGACGAGGATCATCAAAGGGGCCGGCTCGGCCATTTCCGGAGTATAACCCCCCGGGCGCCGGGTGTCAACGGGCCGAATTGAATCATTAAGAATGTTACCGAAGCGGTCCTGGTTGACTCATTTAGAATGTTACCGAACGGCGCAATATAACGCGTCTTTCGGGAGCACCGAGGATGAGCCCGCAAGCCCGATGGGAATACATGAAGACGATTC
>JAUYSH010000127.1 GCA_030696455.1 Elusimicrobiota bacterium | reverse complement strand
GGCGCGCCGAGGCGGCGCGCGCCTCGGCCGAGCGGACCGTCAAGTCGGAAGTGTACAATGCCTACATCGATCTGGAGCGCGTCTCGAGCTCCTACTCGGTCGCCCTCCAGAAGGAGGAGATCGCGTCGAAGTCGCTCGAATTGGTGGGACGGCAGTACCAGCAGGGCGCGGCCGACGCGATCCGCATGAACCAGGCCCAGAACGACTATCTCAACGCCCGCGTCGAGCGGGTGCTGGCCCTGCATGACATTTTCATCGACCGCGCCCGCTACAAGCGCGCGGTGGGAGAGCCTCTATGGTGAAGCCGCCGAAATGGATCGCCGCCGCCGTGGCCGTCGCCCTCGCGGGCGGGGGCGCCTGGTATAAATTCAAGGGAAACGCCGCGGAAGGGGGCGGCGCGTCCACGGTGACCGTGGCGCGAGGCGACATCGAGCTGCGCTTCATGGACTCCGGCGAGCTGACGCCGAAGCTGTTCGTGGACGTGGCCAGCAAGGTCTCGGGGCGCGTCATCGAGCTGTTCGTCGACGAAGGCGCGCGGGTCCGCAAGGGCGACAAGCTCGCCGTGATCCAGCCCGGCCGCACCGAGGCGGAGGCCTACGTCCCGACGACCTTGACCGCGCCGATCGACGGCGTCGTCATGCGCTACCAGGACCGGAGCTCGAACAACGCGGCTGAGGGGCGACTGTCCAAGCTCGGGGAGTACGTCACCGGGCTCATGGAGTCCCAGACCCCGACCTACCTGATGACCGTCGCCGATCTCTCCCGGCTCATCGTGAAGATGAAGATCTCCGAGATGGATATCCTGAAGCTGAAGGAGGGCATGGACGTGAAGGTCACCGTCGACGCCCTTCCCGGCCGGGACTTCCCGGCCAAGGTCACGCTCGTCTCGCCGCAGGCGGAGAAGGACAGCAACAACCTCAAGAACTTCAAGGTCGAGGTCACCTTGCTCAAGAGCGACGCGCTCCTCAAGCCCGGCATGACCGCCCGCGTCGACGGCCTGCTCGACTCGCGCAAGAAGGTCCTCAAGCTGGCCTTGTCCGGCGTCTTCGAGGAGGGCGGCAAGGAGTTCGGCTACGTCAGCGCGGGGGAGGACAAGCCCAAGAAGACGGCGCTCAAGCTCGGCCTGCGCTCGGAGATGGACGTCGAGGTCCTCGAGGGCGTCAAGGAGGGCGACAAGCTCCTCACCGAGAAGCCGGAAGACAAGCCCAAGTCGTGAACGCGATCACCGTCGACGGTCTGACCCGGACTTATCAGGGGGGCTATCAGGCTCTCAAAGGAGTCACCTTCTCCGTTTCTCGCGGAGAATTCACGGCCATCATGGGTCCGTCCGGATGCGGTAAATCGACGTTGCTCAATATCTTGGGCCTCCTCGACCGCCCCACCGCCGGCAAATATCTCCTCGAAGGAGCCGAGACCGCCCGCCTCGACGACGCCGAGATCACCGGCCTGCGCCGGGCCCGCATCGGCTTCGTCTTCCAGGCTTTCAATCTCTTGCCCCGCCTCTCGGCCCTGGAAAACGTCGCCTTGCCCATGGCTTACGCGGGGACGGGCGTCGACGAGCGCCGCGCGCGCGCCCGCGAGCTGCTGACGCGCGTGGGCCTCGGCCGCAAGGCGGAGAACACCCCGCTGCAGCTCTCCGGCGGCGAACGCCAGCGCGTCGGCATCGCGCGCGCTCTCGCCAACAGGCCCGCTCTCCTGCTCGCCGACGAGCCCACGGGTAACCTCGACTCGAAGTCCTCCGTCGAGATCCTCGCCCTCTTCAAGGAGCTCAACGCCGAGGGCATGACCGTCCTCCTCGTCACCCACGACCCCGCCATCGGCGCGGCGGCGGGGCGCGTCATCCGCGTCAAGGACGGCGCGCTCGCGTGAACCTGCGCGAGGCCTTCCGCGCCGGCGCGCGCGAGATCGCCGCGAACAAGTTCCGCTCGGCCCTTTCGTTCACCGCCGTCTCCGTCGGCGTCGCGTCCTTGCTCTACACGATGGCGCAGACGCGCGGCATGCAGGAGGCCCTGGCCCGCAACCTGGAGCTGATGGGCCCCGGGCGCATGACGATCGAGAAGAAGCGCAACTACGTTTCCAAGGGCCTCTCCTCGGGGCTCACCTACGGCGACGCGCTCGCCCTGCGCCGGGAGCTCCCGGACCTGTTCATGGTCGAGCCGCGTACGACGCACTGGGGCGCCAAGCTCGTCCACGGCCGCTCCTCGGTGGACGGGGTCCGGGTCGCCGGCGCGACGCCGGAGTTCCGCAAGCGCGACTGGGTCTACAAGCTGCGCGGGCGCTTTTTGAACGGCTGGGACGTCGAGCATCGCGCGCGCGTCGCCGTGATGGTCGAGCCCGCGATCTGGATCAAGAAGCCCTTCTGGGCGAAGTTCTGGGGGCAGGACGATCCTTATGAGCTCTTCGCCAAGCGCCGCGACCTGCTCGGGCAGCGGGTGCGGCTCGAGGACTCGGTGTTCACGGTCGTCGGCGTGCTGACGCCGCCGCCGCGAGACAAGGATCCTCGGTGGGAAAGCTGGAGCACGCCCAACGTCCTGGTGCCGGTCACGGCCTATCAGCAGCACCTCGCCCCCGGCCAGGGCGACCCCGATGCCGTCGATCAGATTCTCATCGACACGGGCAGCGAGCGGACCTTGGCCTCGCGGCGCAAGCAGGTCGAGGCCATCCTCAAGCGCCGCCACCGGGGCGAGGAGGACTTCGAGGTCAAGGACGACCGCGAGGCGATCGAGGCCAAGATGGAGGACATGCGCAAGTACGTGAAGGCCGGGCTCGCGCTCGGGGTCGTCGCCTTGCTCGCCGGCGGCATCGGGATCATGAACGTGACCTTGGCGACCATCTTCGCGCGGGTGCGCGAGATCGGCATCCGCCGCGCCATCGGCGCGAGCCGCGCGGACATCCTTGCCCAGTTCCTGCTCGAGGCGGCGATGCTCGGCGCGGCGGGGGGCGTGGCGGGGGTGGCCTTGGGCCTGGGGGGCCTGAGATGGCTTTCCGGCCTCGCCGGCTCCCGCGACGTGGCGGAGATCACGTGGGTCCAATGCGCCCAGGGCATCCTGCTCGCCTCGCTCGTCAGCGCCGCGTTCGCGCTGATCCCGGCCTACCGGGCCTCGCGGCTCGATCCCGTCGAGGCTCTTAAGGCCGAATGAAGATCTCGGAGCTGGGACGCTCGGCGCTCATGGAAATCCGGGCCCACAAGACGCGCTCCGCGATGACGAGCCTGTCGCTGGCCATCGGCATCGCCGCGATGCTCTTCACCTTCTCGCAGACCGCGGGCATGATGAAGCGCTACAACGAGGCGCTGCGCCTCGCCGGCCCGGGGCGCATCGAGGTCACCCAGAAGAACAACTACAAATCCAAGGGGCTCTCGCCGGGGCTGACCTACGGCGACGCCCTCGAGATCCGCCGCCAGTATCCCGAGCTGCACATGGTCTCCCCGACGATCTCGAGCTGGGGCACGCGCATGCGCCTCGACGATTTCAAGAACGACGGCATCCGCGCGCGCGGGATCACCCCGGAGTGGGCCAAGCGCGACTGGGTGTACACCGTGCGCGGCCGCCTCCTCAACGAGCGCGACGTGGCCGACTCCGCCCGCGTCGCGGTCCTCATCGAGACGGGGGGCTGGGTCAAGAAGCCGTATTGGGCCCGGTACTTCCCCGAGCAGGCGCTCACCAAGCACATCTCCCGCCGCGACCCCCTCGGCCGCAAGATCATGCTCGGCGAGCACGTGTTCACCGTGGTCGGCGTGCTCAAGGAGCCTCCGCGCGACAAGGATCCGCGGTGGTTCGGCCGGCAGTGGGGCGGCCAGGGCGTGGCCCTCGTGCCCGCGACCGCCTATCAGCGCTTCCTCGTCCCGCGCTACCAGAAGAACCCCGAGGTCATCGAGTCGATCAGCGTGGACACCGGCGACGCCGCCACGGCCGCCGCGTACCTGCGGCGCATCAAGGTCCTGCTCAAGGCGCGACACCGGGGGGAGGAGGACTTCGAGGTCAAGGACTACCGAGAGATCATGCAGAGCGCCCTGAGCCAGATGAAGGAGTTCATCGTCTCCATCATGATCATCGGCATCGTGGCGATCATAGCCTCCGGCATCGGCATCATGAACGTGACCCTCGCGACGATCTTCTCGCGGGTGCGCGAGATCGGCATCCGCCGCGCCCTGGGCGCCACCCGCTCGGACATCGTCTGGCAGTTCGTCAGCGAGGCGATGATGCTGGGCGTCATCGGCGGCGTCGGGGGCACCGGCCTGGGCATATTCGGCATATGGTATCTGGCGCCGAAGGAGGACCGCATGCTCGAGATCAGCCTGATCCACGTCGGCGGCGCCCTTCTGATCGCGCTCGGCACCGGCTTCCTGTTCGCCCTATACCCCGCCTGGAAGGCCTCGCGCTTCGACCCGGTCGAGGCCCTGCACTACGAGTAGCCGCTAGAGGGTCGCGCGGCCGTCGCCGACGAGCTGAGGGGTCTGGTCGCGGTTGTCGCGCCGGGCGGCGTCGCGCACCTTCGGCGAGAGCGTGTCGAACAGCTCCTTGAGCGTGGCCTTGCCGCCGCGCGCGTTGAGGGCCTTCAGGAGATGGTAGGTGAACAGCCCGTGGCCGGAGGCGTCGTCGGAGCCGGTCATCTCGTCGGAGGCGGACGCGGTCAACGCGCCCACCCGCCCCGCGGAGCCGCCTCCGTCGTCCACCTTGGAGACCAGCGGGCGCAGGCCCTTGCCGATCACCGAGCGCGGGCCGGCGCCGGAGAAGCAGGCGTCCATCGCCACGAGGACGCGGCGGGCCTTGAGCGCGTTGAGCTTGGCGTAGAGGCGCTTGACCGGATAGCCGGTCGACTCGGTGTACTTGGCGTCGGAGTCCCACGGCATCAGGTAGGCCTCGCCCTTCTCGGGGTCCGGCGCGCCGTGGCCGGAGAAATAGAACAGCACGGTCGAGCGCTCGTCGGTGTTCCGGGGCAGCCACGCCTCGAGGTACTTCTCGAGGGCCGATTTGCCGGCCTGCTGGTCGACGAGGGTGACGATGTTCCGCTCGGGGTAGCCCGCGGCCATGAGGTGCGCCTTGACCGCGCGGACGTCGCGCGCGGCGTGCTCGGCCTTGGGGATGGCCTGGTAGTTCTCCACGCCGACGACGACGGCGAACTTGGTCTCGTCCTCGGGCAGGCGGAAGGAGGGATCCTCGACGTCGGAGCGGAAGACGGGCGCGGCCGGCGCTGGGGCCGCGGCGGCGGCGGTCGGGGCGTCCTGGCGGCCTCCGGATTTCGCGGCCATCAGGCGCTTGTAGAGCTCCGTCTGGGGGCCGAACTCGGCCGTCAGGTGCTTGGCGATGTCCTGGCGGAAACTATACGAGCCCACGACGCCCGTCGTGAGCAGCCGGTGGCCGCGGGCGGAGATGGTCTCGATCGTCCAATTGAAGGCTCCGGGCTTGAGGCGCACGATGACGTCCGCGTCTCCGGGTTCGTTCTCGTTGAACAGCGAAACGGTCTGGAAGCCCGTGAGGCCCCCGATCGCGCGGGCCGTGTCGTCGCGGCGAGGATCGCCGCCCCGCCTGCCCTCCGGGATGGCGAAGGAGAGGCGCGAGGGGTCGGCCTGGATCTGTATCGTGGGGGGCGGACCCGCCACCGCGCAGCCGGCGACGTGCGGCAGGATCAGCGCGAAGGCGAGGAGAAGAAGGGGGGAATTCATGCCCCCAGTATAGCGGAACTTCGCGCAATTCGCATCAGAAAATCGACGCTCAGGAGCCTTCGCCCGGCTGCGGCATGGCGAGGGCTTCCTTGACCGCGGCGCGCCGGTCGGCGTGCACGCGGGACTCGAGGCGCGCGAAGAGGCTGTAGGCGCAGGGCACCACGTAAAGCGTCATCAAGGTCGAGATCAAGGTCCCGCCGATCACCGCCACGCCCATCGGCGCGCGCAGCTCGGCGCCGGGGCCCAGGACCAGCGCCGCCGGCACCGCGCCCGCGACGATCGCCAGCGAGGTCATCAGGATGGGGCGCAGGCGCAGCGGGCAGGCCTTGAGCAAGGCGGGTCCGACCTCGAGGCCGGCGTCGCGCTGGTGGTTGGTGAACTCGACGAGCAAAATGGAGTTCTTCTTCACGATGCCCATGAGCAGGAGGATGCCGATCATGCTCATCATGTTCAGGGAGTGGTCGAACAGCCACAGCGCGGCCAGCGCGCCCGAGAGGCTGAAGGGCAGCGCCAGCATGATCGTGAAGGGATGCACGAAGCTGTCGAACTGAGCGCCGAGGATCATGTAGGCGATCACGATGCCGAGGATCAAGGCCAGGATCAGCTCGCGGAAGGAATCCTGGAACTGCTGGGAACTGCCCGTCGCCGTGATGGTGTAGCCGTCGGGGAGGAACTCCTTGGCCAGAGCGCTCGCGGTCTTGATCGCCTCGGCCTGCGACTTGCCGGGGGCCACGTTGCCGAACACGGTCACGGCGCGCTGGCGGTCCTCGCGCTGGACCGAGAGCAAGGTCGGCTTGTTGAGGATGGTCGTGACGGCGGACAGCGGCACGAGCTCTCCGCGGACGTTGCGCACCCACAGGCTCGAGATGTCGGCCTGCCCCTTGCGCTGCGTGTCGGCGAGGCTGACGCGGATGTCGTAGCGGCGGCCGCCCTTGGTGTACTTGCCCACCCGCACGCCGCCCACGGTGGAGTTGATCGTGCGCGCGATGGCGGCGACGGTGACGCCGCGATCGGCGGCTTTCTCCCGGTCGGGGATCACCCGCACCTCGGGGACGCCGACGCGGTAGCTCGTGTCCATGTCCACGGCGAGACCGGAATCCTGCAGGCGCGTGCGCAAGTTCTCGGCGAGGGCCCCGAGCTTGTCCCAGTCGGGCCCGCGCACGGAGAGCTCGATCGGGAAGCCGCGGCCGCCGCCGGTGGCGATCGTCTGCGAGCGGTCCTGCAGCGCGACGCGGCTGACGCCGGGGATCTTGCGGAACTCCTTGCGGATCACCGCCATGAACTCAGCCTGGGTCACGGGGCGGTTCGCGCCTTCGGCGCGAGGACGGTCCTTGGGGTCCTTCATCGTGACGAAGAGGTTCCCGGTGTTGACCTCGCCGCCCTGGAAGCCGCCGACGCTGCCGAAGTACTTGAGGAGCTCGGGGCGCGCCTGCATCATGGACTCGGCCTTGCGGAACACCTCGTCGGTCATCGCGAGCGAAGAGCCGGGCGGGGTCTGGTAGCGCACGGTGAAGGTCCCCTGGTCCTGCGGGGGGGACATCTCGCGCCGCAGCTTGCCGGCGAGGCCGAGGGAGGCGGCGAACAGGAGCACGGCGGCGGCCAGGACCGTCCACCGGCGGCCAAGCGCGCGCTCCAGCGTGCGCGCGTAGAGCGCGGTGAGGCCGCGCATGAAGCGGTCCACGGCCTTGCCGACGCGGGTCGTGTGTCCGACCTCGAGGAAGCGGCTGCAGCGCATCGGCGCGAGCGTGACCGCCTCCAGCAGGGAGAAGGCCACGGCGACCGAGATCGTGACGCCGAACTCGAAGAAGAACTTGCCGATGATGCCCTTCATGAACGCGACGGGCAGGAAGATGGCCATGACCGCGCTCGAGATGACGATGACCGAGAAGGTGATCTCGCGCGCGCCGTGGACGGCGGCCTTGACGAGCGGGAGGCCCTCCTCGCGGTGGCGCGCGATGTTCTCGAGCACGACGATCGCGTCGTCGACGACGATGCCGATGACGAGCGAGATGGCCATCAAGGTGATCGTGTTGAGCGTGAAGCCCAGGAAGTACATGACGAGCAAGGTGCCGCCGAGGGCCGTCGGGATCGCGAGGACCACGTTGAGCGTCGAGCTCCACGAGCCGAGGAAGAGCCAGCAGACGATCGAGGTGAGCAGGACGGCGAGCACCAAGGTCGTGATCAGCTCGTGGATCGTGTCCTCGATGAACTTCGTCGTGTCGAAATTGACGCCGATCTTGATGCCCTCGGGCAGGGTCTTTTGAATGTCCTCGATCTCGGCCTTGACCGCGTGCGCGAGGGCCACGGTGTTCGCGCCGCGCTGCTTGCGGATGCCCATGCCGATCGAGGTCTCGCCGTTGACGCGCGAGATGCGGCGGACGTCGGCGAGGCCCTCCTCGATGTCGGCGATGTCCGAGATCCGGATCACCTTCCATACAATTCCTCCACCCCCGACGCGCTGGGGGATGGTGATGCGGCCGAACTCCGCGACCGAGGACGCCTCGCCCATGACGCGGACGTTGTGCTCGAGCTCGGAGGTCTGCAGCACGCCGCCCGGCATCTCGCTGTGCTGGGTCTCGACGGCGTTGACGACGTCGTCGACCGTGATCTGCAGGTCGCGCATCTTCTCGCGCTTGAGCCAGACGCGCAGGTTCGGCTCGGTGAAGCCCATCAGGCTGATCTCGCCGGCGCCGGGCAAGGTCTGGAAGCGGTCCACGAGGCGGTCGCGCACGTAGGTGGTGAGCTCCCGGTAGGGGCGCGTGCCCGAGACGCCGACGAACATGATCGGCTGGTCCTCGGGGTTGACCTTCTGGATGACCGGGGTGTCCATCTCGCGGGGGAGGTTGCGCTGAGCCTGCGCGATCTTGCTCTGCACCTCCTGCACGGCCACGTCGATGTCCTTCTCGAGGGTGAACTCCGCGGTGATGTTGGCCGAGCCGAAGCGGGTCGTCGAGCGGATCTTTCCGATGCCCTCGACGGTCATCAGCGCCTCCTCGATGGGGTCGATGACCTCGTTCTCCATGACCTCGGGCGCCGCGCCCTCCCACGACAGCCGCACGTTGACGACGGGGGAGTCCACGTCCGGGTTCTGAGAGACGCCCAGGCGCATGAACGACAGGCCTCCGAACAGGAGGAGGCTGATCATGATCATCCAGGCGAAGACCGGCTTCTTGATGGCGAGGTCGGATAAGGTCACTTGAGGATCTCCTCGGGGGCGGCGCCGGCGGCCGTCTCGAGCGCGATGGCGGCCAAGCGGGCCTGGACCAAGACGTCGTTGAAGGCGAGGCCCGAGATGTTCAGGCGGTCGAGGGACTGCAGGACCTCGATCGAGGTGACGAGCCCGCGGCGCTCGTCGGCGGCCTGCAGGCGGTAGTCGCGCCTCGCCAGGTCCCCGCTCTTGCGCTGGATCTCGAGCTGGCGCGCGGCCGAGGCGTAGTCGCGGTGCGCGTTTCGCGCGTCGAGCTCGGCCGCGCGCCGCGCGGCCCTCAGGGCCAGTGATTCCCGCTCGAAGGCGGCGCGGGCGGAGGCGTTCTCCGCCCGGTTCGCGCCGAAGGAGAACAGCGGCACGCTCACGGTGGCCGAGGCGTCCCATCTGTTGGAGGCGCGCGCGGGGGGGCGGTAGCCGTAGTAGTTGGCCTGCAGGCCGACCTCGGGGAAGTAGGCTGCGCGCGCGATGTCGACGCCGAGCTCGGCGGCCTTGGCCGCGTCGCGCGCCGCGGCGACGTCCGGACGCGACTCGATGCGCTCGAGGTAGCCCTCGAGAGGGGGAGGGTCGGCGAGAGTGCCCGTCGAGGGGGAGACGGGGGTCACGGGCGCGCGCACGAGGAAGGCGAGCAGGTCGCTCCGGGCCTGGACCTGGCGGCGGCTCTCCTCGAGCTGGGAGCGCAGCGCCTGGGACTGGACCTCCTGGGCGAGCGCGTCCGCCTCGCGGGCGCGGCCGACGCGCACCCGGTCCTTGATCTCGGCCAGGCGCTTGTCGGCGAACTCGAGGAGTTGGGCGGTCGTGGCCGCGTTCTCGGCGGACTGGATCAGGCCGTAGTAGGCGGCCGCGACATCGGCGAGGAGCAGCTGCTCGGCGCGGCGGCGCTCGTGGCCTCGCTGCGAGACGGTCGTCTTGCCGGCGCGGATGGCCGCGAGCTCGCGGTAGCCGGTCAGGCCGCTCCGGCTCAGGCGCAGCATCCCTTCGTTCTGCAGGCGCTTGGAGCCTCCGAGCTGGGAGCCTCCGACGCGGCGGTCCTGAAGGTCGCTCTGGTGGCGCGCGGTCAGCTCCGGGAACGAGCCGCCGAGAGCGGCGCGGTACAGCGCCTCGGCCTGGAGGATCGACGCCTCGCTGATCCCGACGGCGTCGCTGTTCTCGAGGGCGGCCAGATAGGCCTCGCGCAGATTGCGTACGGGCGCTTCCGCCTGGGCGGACGCGAGGGCGGGGCACAGGAAGAGAACGAGGGCGAGGTGTCGGGGCATGATCGGTATCCTCACTTGGACGCCGGCCTGGGCGCAAAAGTGTCGCTGAGCCTGGCCGCGCGGTTGCCCCATTGGGCCTCGAAGCGTTCCTGGGAGACGTCCATCGCGGCCTTCAGCGGCCCCGATTCGAGCATGCGCCGGTCCTTGGCGGGCAGGAGCTTGCCGAGCGCGCGGCGGCCGCCCGGAAAGACCTCGAGTATGCCGGCGAGGGCGCGGGCGTAACCGGCGGGCTCGTGCATGCGCGTCCAGCCGTCGGTGGGCGCGCGCACCGCCTCGGCGACCTCCTCCGGGGAGAGCGCGGGATGGCGTCCCACGCGGCGGCCCCAGTCGTCGAAGAACGGACCCACGGGGAGGAGCAGGTCCGCCGATTTCCTGAGTCCCTTGGCGGCGCGCAGCGGATAGTGCCGGTGGTTGTCGGCGCCCATGTGCTTTTGATGGATGAGGCCCGCCCGCCCGAGCCGGCCGCCGAACAAAGCAGAGCCCGGCTTCGCGGCGTCATAAAGGGAAGCGCGCAGGGGATCGACCGGCTTGAGCTCCCATTGGTCCGCGACGCGGTCCAGGTCGCCGAAGTTGTGGGCGATCAGCGCCGAGGATTTCAGCAGCTCGAGCGGGCCGGAGCTCGCGGCGTAGGCCCGGTCCTGACGCTCCGCCTCCGCGCGCATCGCCTCGAGCACGAGGGTCGATAGGGCGGGACGCGCCTCGAGGCAAGCGGCGTAGGCGCCGACCGCGACCGAGAACCAGGTGCCCTCATGCGTCGAGAGGCGCCGCTCGCCCGCGCCGGTGATCTTGGCCGTGACCGGGGCGTAGTCCCAGGACAGGGACTCGAGCACGAGCTTCGCCTGCTCCTCGACGAGGCCGGGCTGGACGTCCTGCCAGCGCTTCCAGCGGATGCCGTTGTCGACGTCGGTCGGCACGAAGCTGCCCGCCGTCGCCCAGTGCGCGCACAGGCACAGCTCGTAGTACTCCAGGGCGTTGAGCTCGCGTCCATCGTAGGCGCGCAGGACCCGAAGATAACGGAAAGCGGGGCCGCCGGGCTCGGGCCCCGCGAAAAGGAAGGGCGCGGCCATGCGGACCTGCTCGATGAGCAAGGACGGGACGATGGCCACGCTTAGAAGTGGGAAGGCGCGTCGGCGAGCGGGGGAAGCGCCGCGTCCTTGGCGGTCACGATCGCCTCGGAGGCCGCGACGGGCCAGGAGATGCCGAGCGCGGGGTCGTTCCAGCGTATGCCGGCGTCGACCTCCTTGCTCCAGTAGCCCGTGACCTTATAGCTCACGTCCGCGCTGTCCGAGAGGGCGCAGAAGCCGTGGGCGAAGCCGGCGGGCACCCAGAACATGCGGTTGCCGGCGTCGTCGAGCTCGATCGAGGCGGACTTTCCGTAGGTCGGAGAATTCCTTCGCAGATCGACGACCGCGTCGAAGATCCGCCCCCGCGAGCAGCGCACGAGCTTGCCGATCGCCTTGGGCGGGATCTGATAGTGGAGCCCGCGCACGACATTCTTCCTCGACCGCGACAGGTTGTCCTGCACCAGCGGCGGCAGGCCGGCCTTCTCCCACTCGTCGGCGCGGAAGGACTCGAAGAAGAAGCCCCGTTCGTCGGGAAAATAAGGGCCTTCCACCAGGAGAAGGCCGTCGAGGCCGCCGTGCGGCTTGAAGGTGAGGGGCATGCTCTTATCTTACCGATTTCCGGGCGGCCTCGTCACGCGGAGGTGACATTACGTTAATACGGCGGAAGTACCGGAGCCTCCGGGGCTCGGTATAATAGTCTCATGGCACCGCGCCGCAGGATATTGTTGATAGACGACGACGCCGACGTCCGCCGCGCCTACGGGGACCTCCTCGAGGCGGAGGGCTACGCCGTCGCCCGCGCCTCGAACGTGCGGGAGGGCTTCGCGGCGGCGCGCAAGACGCTCCCCGACCTCGTGCTGTCGGACGTCTCCATGCCCGGCGGCGACGGCTTCTCCTTGCTCGCCCGGCTGCGCGCCGACAAGGCCACCGCCCGCGTTCCCGTCGTCCTCATGTCCGGCGTGCGCAAAGGGACCGCGGACCAGGCCGAAGGGCTCGATTCGGGCGCCGACGACTATCTGTCGAAGCCCGTCTCGCCCGTTCTCATCCGCGCCAAGGTCGCGGCGGTCCTGCGCCGCTTCGAGTCGCCCGAAGAGCTCGGCGAGACGCTCAAGGCCCACGGCCTCGTCCTCGACGTGGTCGCGCGCACGGTGAGCGTCGCGGGCAAGAGGGTCCGCCTGACGCGCAAGGAGTTCGACCTGCTGACGACCTTGCTGCGCAACCCGGACCGCGTGCTGAGCGCCCCCTTCCTTTTGGAAACGGTCTGGGACTACGACCCGGCCGATTATTCCGATCCCCATACGATCGGCGTCCACGTCTCCACCCTGCGCCGGAAGATCGGCGCGAAGCTCGCGCAGCGGATCGTCGCCGTGCCGGGCCTCGGCTACCGCTTCGAGCCCTGACCGCGGAATTTAGGGGAAATTTGGTGGCGCTCGCGTGCGGGGCGCCCTAAACTATGGCATGAAGCCGAAGATCGACGACCGGCCCAAGATCGTCGTCATCGATGACGAATCGGATTTCCTGACGGCGATGGAGCGTTCGCTCAGGCCGCTGTACCGGGTGACGACCTTGTACGGCAGCGAATGGACCTACGAGCAGGTCGCGGCGCTCGCGCCCGACCTGGTGCTGCTCGACATCCACATGCCCGAGCAGGGCGGCATCGACCTGTGCCGCGACCTGCGCGCCGACGCGCGCTTCACCGGCCTGCCGATCGTGTTCCTGACGGCCTCGAGCTCGGATGAGGACTACCGGCAGCATCTGCGGGTAGGCGGGACCCGTTTCGTCAACAAGACGATCGACCGTCGCGAGCTGCTCGAGATCATCGCCGAGGAGCTTTCGGCCGCTCAGACGAACAGCTGATCGTCGGGGCCGTCCCATCGGGGCAGGACGAAGGAGAAGCGCGAGCCTTCGCCCGGAGCGCCCTCGATTTCCAGCGCGGTCCCGTGCGCGTCGAGGATCTTCTTGACGAGCATGAGCCCGACGCCGAAGCCCGCCGCCGTCTGCCGTCCCTTCTCGGTGCGAAAGCCCGTCAGGATCGCCTCTCGATCCTCCGGAGCGATGCCGATGCCCGTGTCGCTGACGTAGACGCGCAGGCGCCCGTCCGCCTCGACCGCGACGCCCGCCGCGACGCGGCCTCCCTCGGGCGCGTACTTGACCGCGTTGCCGACGAGGTTGGTCGCGACCATGACCAGGGCTTCGGGATCGGCCTTGGCCGCGGGGGTCCCCTCGGGGAGCTCGAGCGTGAAGGTCAGGCCCTTGCGCTCGTAGATCGGCTGCAGCGCCTTGGCAGCCGAGGCCAGCACCCGGCCGAGGTCGGCGCGGTGCGGACGCACGGCGAAGCGCCCCGATTCGAACAGGCCGAGGTCGAGGAGGTTGCGCGTCGCCAGCGACAGGGAGCGCACGTTCGTCTCGACGATCAGGTAGTAATCGGCGCGCCGGCCTTCGGGCTTGACCGCCTCCGTCTGCTTCATGAGATTGACCGTCGTTCCGACGACGCTCAGCGCGTTGTTGAACTCGTGGCTGGCCATCGAGACGAGGCTGCCCTTCAGGCGGCCGAGCTCGGCCTCGCGCTCGAACTGGGCGTTGAGCCGCGTCGCCATCTCGCCCATCGCCGCGTGAAGGTCGGCGACCTCGGGGCCGGCGCCGCGCGGGGGAGGGAAGCTCCAGGGCTTGCCCAAGGTCCAGCCCCGGGCGTTCTCGCGCAGGGCCGCGACCGGGCCGATCAGCGCGCGCGAGAGGATGATCGCGACGAAGGCGGCGGCGGCCGCGCCGGCGAGGAGGATGAGCCGCAGGGCGGAGCGCGACGCCTCCTCGGTCTCGAGCCGCCGCGCCCGGAGGTCGGCGACGTTCACGTTGGCGAGCTCGTTGAGGGGCTCGGCGACGGCGTCGAGCTCGCGGACGCGCCGGGCCGCCGCGGCCGCGTCACCGGGCGTCAGCCTTCCGGCTCGCCGCCGCGAGATCCAAG
>JAUYSH010000079.1 GCA_030696455.1 Elusimicrobiota bacterium | reverse complement strand
TCGCTTGGGGTCGACCGCGCCTCGAGCGCAAACAGCGCGGCGACCCCACACCCCTCAGGACATGAAACCGCCGCCGGGCCTTATGAAGGAATCGCCCACCTGCTTCCTCGCCGATCCCCCTTCCCCGGCCTATATCGACGTCAGCTCTTGGCGGGCTTGAGGCCGATGCTCTCGAGGAACGCGTCCTCGCTGGGCTCGCGGAGGAGGAAGGCTTTCAGCGACTCCATCTCGTCGCGCGAGCCCCCCTTCTCGAGGATCTCGACGCGATAGCGCCGTCCCAGCTGAGGGTTGAGCGCGCCCGCGGCCTTGAAGAGGGAGTACATGTCCTCGGCGTAGACCTTGGACCAGAGGTAGCCGTAGTAGCCGGAGTCGTAGCCCATCAGGTGGCCGAAGCTCGCCTCGGGGTGCGTCCCTTTGGACGTCGGGATCAGCGAGACGCTGCTGGCCAGGCGCGCGTAGGCGGCGGTCGTGTCCGCCGGCGGCTTGCCGTGGTAGAGCTGGTCGACGGCCGCGAACAGGAGCTGGCGGGAGGTCGCGAGGCCTGAGTTCACGTTTTTCGCGGCCAACATCTTTCCCAATATCTCGTCGGGCAGCTTCCGGGAGCGGTCGAGGTAATGTCCCGACAGCACCATCAATACTTCGCGGTCCCAGACCCAGTTCTCGAGCATCTGCGACGGCGCCTCGACGAAGTCGCGCGCGGTGGCCGAGCCGGAGAAGCGGCCGAAGCGGGCCTTGGTCAAGGTCTGGTGCATGATGTGTCCGAACTCGTGGAAGAAGGTCTCGACCTCGTCGTGCGTCAGCAGCGAAGGCCGGTTCTTGGCCGGCTTGTCGAAGTTGGCGACCATCGCGGACACCGGCCGCTGGTAGCGGCCGTCGGGAAGCCGGCGGCCGACGATGAGGGAGAAGGCGGCGGCGTGCTTGTACTTGCCGTCGCGGGGGAACAGGTCGAGGTAGAAATACGCGATCGGCTCGCCGCCGGAGGCCTCGGTGATCTCATACAGCGTGACGTCGGGGTGCCACGTCACGGCGTCCGGCACGCGCCGGAATTTGAGGCCGAGCAAGGTCTGGTACACGCCCAGCATCTGTTCGGTGACGTGATCGGCGGGGAAATACTCCTTGATCTTCTGGCTGTCGACGGAGTACTTGGTCTTCTTGAGCTGGTTGTCGTAAAAGCGCCAGTCCCAAGCGTGGAGCTTCCCGTCGGACGCGCGGCCTTCGACGTCGGACTTGAGGGATAGGAGCGTTTCAAGCTCGCTCGCGCCGAGCGCTTTGAGCTTCTTGCGCAGGCGGGCGATGAAGCCGGCGACGGTGCTCGGGTCCTTGGCCATGCGGTCCTCGAGGATGAAGTGCGCGTGCGTCGAGTAGCCGAGCAGGCGCGCGGCCTTGAGCCTCAGGGCGAGCACGTCCTTGAGCACGGGGAGGTTCTGCAAAGCCGCGCGGTTGTTGAACTTGGCCTCCAGGACCCGCCGCGCCTCGGGGTTCGTGGAGTTTTCCATGAACGGGAAATAGTCGGGGTAATCAAGGCCGACTTTGTATTTTCCGTCGACCGGCTCGAGGCGCGCGACGAAGTCCTCCGGCAGGCCCGCGAGCTCGGCGGCGTCGAACAGGGCGTAGTCCTTGTACTCGTTGATGTTCTTGCCGAAGACCGCCTCGAGCTCGACGAGCCGCTTGCGCAGGTCGGCCACCTCGCGGCGCTTCTCCCGGGACAGCTCGAGGCCGGAGCGCTTGAAGTCGAGAAGCTCCTTGTCGACCAGGCGCCGGGCCTCGCCGGTGAGGCCCTCGCCCTTGCCGGCATACTCCTTGAGCGCGCGGTACAGGTCCTCGCGAGAGTACATGTCCACGGCGAACTGCCCGAGCAAGGTCTCGCACTCGTTGCCGGCCTCGCGCACGGCGGGTGCGACCGAGACGTATTTGAGGAAGGTGTCCGAGGCGGTCTGGTCGGTCAGCCCGGAGGCGATCTGGTCGAGCGCCCAGGGGGTGTTGTCGAAGGTCCGGCCGGACGCGGGCAGGCGGGCGACGGCCTCGAGCGCCGCTTCGGCGCGCTTCTTGGCCGAGCGGCAGTTCTCCAGGAGCTCCTGCGGCGCCGGCTCGAAGCGCAGGTCCGGCGACGGGACGAACGCCGCCGCCGACGCGAGCGGCGCGAGCAGGGCGAGCAGAAAGAGCGGTTTCATGAGGTAATGATACAAAGGCGCGGAGCTATTCGCGGATGACGAGGGCGCCGGCGGAGGTCCGCGTCAAGGTCAGCTTGATGCCGCCGAGGTCGACGACCGCGCTCGTGTCGAGCGGGAGCTTCGACTCGGCCAGCGGCCAGGCTTTCGAGGAGAGGCCGTCCTCCTTGGTGAACAGGAAGCTGTTCGTGCCGGCGAACCCGGAGCCGTCGGGGAGGACGTCGGAGTCGTAGGAGAGCAGCAGCTCGACCCCCTTGGCCTTGAAGACGAAGGACTTGGCCTTGATCGCGTCGAGCAGCGCCCCGGTCTTCATCTCGTGTTTGGGCCCGGCGGTACCCTGGACCGGGGTCATCTTGAGCGTGCTGCCGCGCACGGGGCTGAAGATGTTGACCGAGACCTTGAAGTTGTACACGGTCTTCGCGTCGACGCGCGCGTCGATGCCGTCGCCGCGCAGGCGGTTCATGTCGCCGAGCGGCGCCAAGGCCGTCGCCTTCGCGTCCGAGAAGGTGAAGTACTTGTTCTGGAAGGAGGCGTCGGAGGCGATGCCGAGGTCGAGCGTGCGCGCGCCGAACTGCCGAGCCGTGACGCGGCGATTGGCCGACTTCAGCGTGGACAGCACGGCGGTGCCCACGACGGGCCCGGGGGCGCGCGAGGGCGATAGGAGCAGGGGCTTCAGCGGCTCCTGAAGGACCGGCTCGAGCTCCTTTTGAAGATCGGGATGGATGGCGCCGGGAAAGGCCTGGATGAGCGCCGCGTCGGCCGAGAAGCGCAGGGACTCGAGCGACTGGGCGGAGGCGGAGCCGGCGACGGCGGCGGTCAGCAGCGCGGGAAGGATCTTCATTGGGCGGCGGCTCCTTTGGCGGTCTCCGACGGTGCGGCGACGACGGCGGCGGCTTCCTTCGCGGCGCGGTAAGGATCGTCGGCGAGGTCGACCAGATACAGCGCGGGGCGGATGTTGGCCTGGAACACTCTTTGGACGACGCCGGCGCCCGGATAAAAACCGCCGTCCCACATGGACTTCGGCGTCAGCTCGAAGGTGAAGGCGAATATGCCTTTGGCGCCCCAGGCCCAGTCGCAGGTGTCGCCGGTGGCGACGTAGAGGTCGCTCGACTGCATGGGCGTGTAGCCCGTCATCTTGGCCATCTCCCCGGCCATGCCCTTGAAGGCGGCGAGGGCCTTCGCGTCGGGGATCGCGTCATCGGAGCCGCCCCACGGGTAGAGGACCAGCTCGGAGAAGGTGTGATAGGACAGCATGACCTTGAGGTTGGGTCTCGCCTCGACGAACGCTTTGACGGCCCTGCTTTCGGGCTCCGAGAAGGCCGAAGGCCCGCGGTAGGTGTCGTCGCCAGGGCGCGAGGAGGCCCCTTGGCCTCCCCAGCCCCAGGCGTAGTTGCGGTTGAGGTCGACGCCGGTCGAGCCGTCGGCGTTCTTCGACATGTTCTTGCGGTGCATGTGGTACTTGCCGCCCTCGATGTCGTACTCGACGCCGTCGGGGTTGACCATGGGGATGAAGTAGATGTCGCGCGTCTCGAGCAGGCGCGCGATCTCCGCGTCGGCCCGCTGCTCGACGAGGTGCCGGGCGATCAAAAGCGGAACCTCGGTGGAGAGGTGCTCGCGCGCGTGGTGCGTTCCGAGGAAGACGACGCCCGGCTTGTCGCTGCGCTGCGGGCCCCGGGCGCCCTTCGTCAGGCGCACGGCCCAGATATCCCGCCCCTGCGTGGATTTCCCGATCGAGATCATCGAGGCCAGGTCGGGCGCGCTCGCCGCGAGCGAGCGCAGAGCCGACTCGAGTTCCTTATAGTTGTGGTAGACCGCGTCCTTCTCCGGGAAATCGAGCGAGCCGAAGCGCGCGCGCAGGGAGACCTTGGTCTTGACCTTCAGGCCGGCGTCCTTGGCGCGCTCGAGGGCCTCGGGGGAGGCGAACCCGGCGGCGGCGCCGGGCTTGATCTCCTCGACGCTGACGCCGGCGTCGACCGCGGCCTGGCGGGCGGCCTTGTCCGGGGCCTCGAACTCGACCCAGAGGCGGATGTCCTCGGCGATGGCGGAAGCCGGAGCCTTGAGGGTGACGGCGGGCGGGACCTCTCCTCCCCGGCCGTCGAACGAATCAGGCAGGGCGGCGGCGTTCGCGGCGAGCAGCACGAGGGCGGCGGCGAGGGTTTTCAGGGGGCCTCCGGACGGGACTGCCTCAATTATAAGCGCGGCCCGGAAACCGAGTCAAGCTGAAAAAGGACTAAAGACCTACTTTGTTTTAGGCCCTTCGGCCCGGCGCTTTTTGTCCCAGCGGATCGCCCGTTCGTCCTTGGGGACCGAAACGAGCAGGAAGGGCGCGGTGGCTCCCTCCGCGACCGCCTCGTCCGGGGCGGGGCCCTCCTCGTACCAGCGCACGACGTAGCGCGTCGGCTCCACCTCGATGCCGATAAGCTTGGCGCGGTAGCCCGACGTCGGACGCGGCCCCACGAACACGGCCGCGACGCGGACCTTGTCGAAGTCGAGCTCCGGAGTCGCCTCGCGCGACACCCGTCCCCACAGCTCGGCCCAGGCCGAGGCGTCGGCGACGACGCGCTCGCCGGTCTCGACGGCGCCGCCGTAGGCCCCGCTCCAGACCCCGGGACCGTCCGAAACGGCGCCGAGGATGCCGCCCGACTCGCGCCCCTTGATGATGGCGGCCGTGGTGCCGGGCAAAGCGACGGTCTTGTCTCGCTCGGCGTCGATCCCGCGGCGCATGAGGGTGAACTCCTTGCGCATCTCCTTGAGCTGCTCCATCCGCTCCTTCTTCTCCACCTCCGACAGAGGCGGCCGGGTGGCGCGGCGGTCCTGCACGGGCGCGCCTTCCTCGATGTTCTTGCTGATGTGCTGTATGCCCATCTCGGTGGTTTCCTTCGTGAGGTGGACGGCCTGCATCTCGTTGGTGAAGCCGGTGGTTGCCGAGTCGAGCGGGGTCGCGATCAGCGAGGAGGAGGGCTCGGGGGGGGCGAGCTCCGGGGTCTCCTCGACGACGGGGGAGGGCGAGCGCTCGCACGCGGCGCCGAGCAGCAGCGCGGCGGCCGCCAAGAAAAGAGGTCTAAGCCTTGGGGCTGCCAAATTTCAGCTTCAGCCGGCGGGCCACGAAGGACGGCACGAACTGGTCGGTGCCGGCTCCGAGGCGCGCGATCTCTCGCACCATCGAGGAGGCGAGGTAGGTGTACTGATCGTCGGGCATCAGGAAGACGGTCTCGACGTCCTTGTTGAGCCGCCGGTTGAAGGACGCGAGCTGGAACTCGTAGTCCATGTCGGAGACCACGCGCAGCCCGCGGATGAGCACGCGCGCCTTCTTGCGCCGCATGTAGTCGACGAGCAGGCCCGAGATCGTGTCGCAGTCCACGTTGGGCAGGCTGCGGATCGACTCCTCGACCATCTCGATGCGCTCCGAGACGGAGAAGGTGTTCTTCTTGGAGGCGTTGTTGGACACCGCGACGACCACGTGGTCGAAGATCTTGGACGCGCGCTGGATGATGTCGAGATGCCCGCGCGTCAGCGGATCGAAGCTTCCGGGGTAGACCGCGATTCGGCTCATGCTCGCAGTATAACGGCCCGGGGCCCCGCTGTCAACGCGCGCGGTCCTTCGTTAGGCGGGGGACGCGACTCGCCTCTTGGCCGACCGCCGCGACGCGGACTTCGCGATCAGCGCCTGCAGCGCCGTGCGATCCGGCTTCAGGAACTCCGCGATCCGCGACGGATCCACGTCGGCGACGATGATCTTGCCGATCTCGTAGTTGACGCTGGTATAGATCCCCAGCGCCTTCATCCCGGCGGTCTGCCCCTGGTTGTCCTCGGTAGGGGTCAGGTAATGCACCGAGGCCGCCTTGTAGCGGTGGATCAGGAAAAGATGGACCAAGGTCATCAGGCGCTTTTTGCGCAGATCGGCGTCGAAGGTGTTCTGATTGCGCACCGACAGGATGTTGTGGCCGCTGCGGTCCTGGATGTCGGCGAAGATGACGTTGGCGACCTTGTCGCCGTCGCCCGTGAGCAGCGCCAGCTCCAGAAGGTCGGAGCCGGACATGTTCGGCTTGAGCGACACCTTGAGCCTGCTTCGATAGCCGTTGCGCTTGCGCCACAGGTCGAGCCATTCCTCGAGCAGCTTGGGCGGGACCTCGGTCTGGATCAGATGCTGATGATGGGTCGAACCCTTGCCCATCGCCGCGGTCGTCGAGGTCCGCCCCGAGGTCGCCATGAGCCCGGCATCGGCCCGCTGGCTGCCGACCAGGGCCTGCGGCGTCTTGTACGGAGAGTCGAGCAGCCGCAATTTCCGCTGCAGACGCGCCAAGGCGAGCATCCCGTCCTGCCGGATGGCGGAGGCGAACTCCTCCCCGGCGAGCCCGTCGATCTGGTGGCCGCCGTAGGTGATGAAGTTGAAGACGAAGCCCAGCCTGCCGATCTCCTCGGGGAAACGGCGCATCTTCTCGTCGTTCATGCCGGTCGTGTCCCAGTTGAAGGAGGGGGACAGGTTGTAGGCCAGCATCTTGTCCGGGAACACCGCGTGGATCGCTTCGGCGAACCTCTTCGCGTCGTGCAGGTCCGCGGTCTTGGTCTCCATCCACAGGATGTCGGCGTAGGGCGCGGCGGCCAGCGACTTGGCGATCGCGTAGTCGATCCCGCCCCGGACCTGGTAATAGCCGTCCGGGGTCTTGGCATGCTCGCAATCCCAGTTCACCTCGATCCCCATGGAACGGGCCTTCTCCTTCGCCTCGTAGAACCCGACGCGCGCGGAGAACTGGAGCCACTCCGGGGCCGTCATCGCGGCGACGCGCCCCTCGCCGGCGCGGAACTCGATGGCGGCGGCGACGGCCTCGCCGTAGGTCGTGATCCCGGCCGCCGTCTGCCAGATGTCGATGAAATCGCCGAAGACCTTCTCCAGCGCGCTGTCGGCGCTGGCCGCGCCGGCCGCGGCTTTCTGCACGCGAGCGGCGACGCCGTTCGCCTCGAGCCAGGCCTCGGCCATGGCGTACTCGTCCTCGCACATGGCGTAGAGCTCGTGGCCGCTGATCGTCTCCATGCCCGCCCGCTGGAACAGCCGCAGCAGCGCCAGGAATGCCGCCCGGTAGGCCGGGACCGACGTGTTCGTCGCGCCCAGGATGAACGGCTGGTCGCGCTCGTCGCCGCGCCCGTCGAGGAGCGTGGCGGCTTCAGCGTCGGTCCGCGCCACGATGATGCCTGGGACGCGCATGATGTCGAGCTGGAAGCGGGCGGCGCTCAAGCGCTTGATCTGCTCGTCCTCGGACACGAGCACCTTTCCGCCCTGATGCCCGCATTTCTTGACGCCCGGCTTCTGGTCCTCGATGTGGTAGCCCGGCACGCCCACCTCCACGAAGCGGCGGATGAGGCCGCGCACATGCGCGTCCCCCCCGTGGCCGGTGTCGGCGTCGGCGATGATGAAGGGGCGGAAATCCGTCTCCGGGCTGGCCTTGCGCTGCGCGTCCGTCATGCGCGCGCGGGCCTGGCGCTGGTTCTTGTCGGCCGTGAGCAAGGCGCGCACGATCGGCGCCGCCTCGTCGGGCACCTGGCTGAGCGGATAGCTCGCCAGGTCGGGGCCCGGATCCTCGTTGATCGAGCCCTTGGCGCTCGTCGCCCAGCCGCCGAGGTAGATCCCCTCGATGCCCGCCCGCTTGATCGCCACGGCCTGGCCCGGCGAATAGGGGCCGAAGGTCGTGATGCTCTTGCCCTGCTCGAAGAGCGCGCGCAGGCGCGCGTAGAACCCCTCCGCGGCGGTGCGAGCCACGGCGTAATCCGGACGGATCGTGCCGCTCTGCTCGGCGACCTCGCGCGCGGAGTAGATCCGCTTGATCCCTTTAAATCGCGGGCTCGAGAACCACCGGTCGATCTCCGCGATCTCCTGCTTGAGCTTCTTCATGATCGTCTCCTGAGGCGGGCGTTATGAGCGTGAGGCGGATCGCGGGTTGTCGGTCAGCCGCGAGCCGTCGCGCGCGAAGGCCGAGAGGTACGCCGAGACGCGCGCGCGCGCCGCGGCAAGGTCATGGTCGTCGAGGTTCAGGTTCAGGAGGTCGACGAACCACGGGGGCTTGACCTCGCTGCGCAGGCAGCGCTCGACGATCTCCCGCGCGATGGGCAAGGTGGTCCCCTTGGAGTCGTCGTGCACATCGCGGTCGGCGGCGCCGAGAAGCTTGCCGTACTCCTGGTCCAGCAGCGTCGTCAGCAGCTCCGGCGTCATGCCGTCTCCGGCGCGCACGCCGGCCGCCGGATCGTCCGCGGTGAACGGCGCTTTTTTATGGAGCCACTCCCAGAGTATGCTCAGCCGGATCTCGCCGGTCGCCATGTCTTCCATCAGGTACAGGACGTCGTCGTCGCCGAAGGAATCGGCCGGCTTGAGCGCCGCGGCCTGGAAGCCGCGGCCGAAGGCGTTGCCGTATTGGAGCGCCACGCTGAGGAGGTCGCGCGCGCCTTTGACGGTGCGCGCCGCGGGCTCGAGCCGCGTGAGGTCCTCGGCGTCCTGCGGGGCGTAGGTCAGGCGCGGGAACTCCCGCCCCAACTGGTTGGCCTCGCCCGCCTTCTCCCAGATCGGACGCACGATGTGGACCATCTTCCAGTGCGCGACCCACTTGCCGCTGGCGCCGGCTCGCTGCTCTCGCTCGCCGCCGGCGACCGCGCGCTTCATGGCCTCGGCCACGCCCCGCTCCGAGCCGACCGGGATGTTGGGTTCCATGCCGCCCTGCCACAGCGCGAACCGGCCGTTTTGGTCGGGCGTGTTGACCGCGCGGCGGACGCGGTCCTCGTAATGCCGCATGTAGCCGTACGTCATCGTGATCGTGTCGATGTTGGGATTGACGAAAGCGGGGTCCCAGGCCATGGCGTCGCTGACGCTGTTGATGTAATCCCAGCGGCCGGTGTTGAACCCGACGAAACGGGGCCCCAGCGCCGCGCGGATCTCCATCAGCTGGAAGCAAGCCTCGAGCTGTTCGACGAGGACGTAGGTCTTGATCTCGGCCGGGGGCAGCCCCAGGTGCTGCTCCAGCGCCGCAAGCAGCTCATTCCAGAACGCCGCCTCCTCCGCGGTCTGGATTTTCGGCAGATAGAGGACGAGGGACGCCCCCGCGGCGCGAAGGGTCTTATGGTTGTTGACGACATAGAGGACCGCGTCGACGATCGAAGCCGAAAAACCGCCCCCATCCCCGTCGCGGATGTGCCGGTCGTCCAGATGAAGCCCGCGCGGGCGGAAAAGGCGCGTCGTGAAATCAAGCTGCCGGCGCCAGTCCTCGATGATCGGCCGCCCCAGGAACCCGCGCGACCAGTCGTTCATCTCCGAAGCGACCGACTCCGCGACCCGCAGAAAAGGCTCCTCGCGCGCGAAGGCCAGCTTCAAGTTGCGCTGGTTATCCAGCGACATCGTGGAGATCTGCCCGAGCGCGTCCTCGCCGTCGAACATCCACCCGTCGGCGCCGGAGAGCAGCGCGTAGGCGACGCTGCGCAGGCTCGCCTCCACGGAAGACCGCGGCCGGGTTCCCGGCCCGGTGCCCTGCACCCATTGGCGCCGCAGGTCCGGCGGTATCGGAGAGCCCTCGAAGCGCCCTTCGCGCGCCTCCCGGACCGTGAGCTTCGTCCGCGCGATCGTCGCGGCCGGGTCGAGGAAGCCGATGTGCCGGCCCTGCCTGGCACGCTCGGCGCGGCGGGCGATCCGCTCCGCCATGATCCGGCGCCGATCGGCGTTGAAGCCGGCCAGCGCCCGCAGCGCGTCCAGCGCGGCGGGCGACAGGACGCTGTCGTAGGCCAGCCTGACTCCGGCATTGAATTGCAACGCACCGTCGTTATCGCGCGTTTTCAAAGCGGACCAATCGTAGCATTTTCACCGGAAAACGCCGATGTAAGCAGGTCCGATGGATTGATCGGTCCTCCGCCCTGAACTCGCACCGGTGCTCCTCGTGATGCCGTTCCCGGCTGTTTCCGGAAACAGTTGGCTTTCAACCTTTTTGTCACGAGGGCTTTGCAGCGCGGACATTCCCTTCGCCGCGCGGTTATGGTCATTCTATGGGTCTGACAGGAGAACGCCGTCATGAATAAAAAACGCGAGCCGCGCTTCCCGCCGAAGAACATTCTGGTCCCCCTGGACGATTCCGCGGCGTCCATCGCCGCCTGGAAGCAGGCGCAAAGCCTGGCGAAAAGCCTCGGCGCCCGGGTGCAGGGGCTGTATGCGCGGGGATGGACATACCATTCGCCCGCGGATCTCGCCTTCGGAAAAAGGGATTGGAGAGACACCGTCGACGCGCTTCGCGCCCGGCTGGGCGCGGACGCGGACTTGCGGCGCGTCGACGGACCCATCGAGGAGACGATTCTTTCCTGGGGCAAGCATCTCAAGTTCGATCTGATCGTCATGGGAACGCACGGCCGCACCGGGCTGGAAAGAGCGCTCAAGGGCTCGGTGGCGGAGCACATAGTCCGTCATGCCTCCGTTCCCGTTCTCGTCACGCGGCTGCCGGCGCGTCGTTTCGGGAGCATCCTGGCTCCTGTCAACCTGGAGCCGTACTCGATGGAAGGCTTGCTGTACGCCGCGAAGACGGCCGCGGCGCTCAAAGCCCGCCTGACCGTCCTGCATGTGCACGGTTCGCCGCTTTACGGCTCCGCCGATCCCGTCAAGGCGTCGAAGAAGCTGCTGGCCGACTTCATCGCGAGATTGCCGCCCCGTCTGCGCGAAGCCTGCCGCCCGAAGGAGGTGCTCGTCTTCGGCAGGCCCGACGATGAGATCGTCGCGGCGGCCGGCCGGGCCGACCTGGTCGTGCTGGCGGCGCGCCGCAGGGGATACCTGCGCGACTCGATTCTCGGCACGACCGCCGAACGGGTGCTGAGGCATTGCCATAAGCCGGTCCTGGCCGTCCCCGTAGACCCGGTCAAACGGCGGGGATACGCGCTTGACTGACGCGGGCTTTACAAAGAGCGGCTAAGAGAGGGGCGCGCCCCCTGGCGAAGATTCCGGTCCGGGGCTACACTCGGGGCATGGCCCCAAATCCCCTCCGGGGAGCCCTCGCCTTCCTCTTATTCGCCGGCCTGGCGGTCCCCGCGCCCGCGGTGGAGGTCTCTTTGCCCAAGTCCGGCGGCAGCGGATCGGGCCAAGGAAGCCAGGCCGGCGCCGTCGGCGGGCTGACGCCCGGGGCGCCCGGAGGCGTGAGCGCCGTGCCGGCCTTGGGGCTGGGGCTGGCGCCGACCCTCGGCGGCGCCGCCGCGCCCGCGCCGCTGGCGCAGCCGGCCGAGGCCGCGCTCAACCCGCCCGCGGGCCATGTGGGCCATGACCCCGCCAAGCCGCTCTCCTGGGCCGACCCCGACGACCCGACGGCCTCGCTTGCGCCGAGGAAGATCATCGTCAAGCCCGCGGCGGGGAAGTTCTTCGCCAAACCCTTGCCGTCGGCGATCGACGCGCCGTCGCATAGCCCCGCGTCGGCGGGCGAGGTCGACGCCAACCTCGCCGCTCCGTCGGGCGCGGCGCTCAAGGCGTTCTACGACGGCGCCGCCCCTCGCGCCGATGACGATCGGCTCGGCGGCGAGCGGGCGGACGTTTTCGCCGCCGCAGCGGCCGGCCGGCCCGGCCTCGGGCCCGCGGCGAAAAGCGGGCCGAAGAAAGAATTCACGATGGCTCCGCCCGCGCCGAAGAGCGGGGGCGCGAAGGGCTGGCTTCAAAACGCGTTGGGAACGGTCGCGGACGCGGCGTCGCGGGCCTGGGGGGGAGTCGCGTCGGCGTTCGTCAAGACGCGGCTGGAGGCCCAGGAGACGACGATCACGGTCCTGCCGGCCGCCCGTTGGGTCGTGACCGCGCCCGGCGACAAGCTTCTCGTGCGCGCGGCGCGCGGCGCGCGTTTCGAGGCGCTCGGCTACAGCATGCTGTACGCGCCGCCAGCGGCCGCGGAGCTCAAGGTCAGGAAGACGGCCGACCAGGACGTGAGCGTGCGCCTGGAGCGCGGCCGGGACGCGAAGGAGACCCAGGCCCTGCGCATGCGCTTCGCGAGCTTCAACGCCCTCATCGAGTCGAACTTCGCCGCGCTCGAGCTGATCGCGCAAAGCTCCTCGAAGATGACGGTCAAGACCGCGCGCGCGGTGCACGGGCATGTCACGGCGATGGCCGAAGCCTACGCGGCGCTCGGCGAGAACGACGAGAGCCGCGCGGCGGACGCGCTCGGCGTGAAGCTCGAGGTCCGGCGACTCGGCGTCCAGCTCGAGGCGGCCGTGCGCGGCCTGTCCGACTCGGACCTCCTGCCGCCCGCGGCGGCAGCGCTCGTGATGCCCATCGACAAGCGCGCGCTGCACAAGTACCTCAACTATCTGCACCAGCAGGCTCTCGAGGCCGTGGGCAAGTCGAACACCGCCTCGCCCGCGAACCTGACCGTGCGCCTGGGCGCCGGGGACGCCGAGAAGGCGGTCTCCCTCGTGGACCTTTCCGAGCACCCGCTCGTCCGCGACGGCCGCGTGGTGTCGCCCGGGTTCAAGGCCCTGCTCGCGGCGATGACGCGCTCCAAGGATACGCCGAAGGGCTCCTTGATCATGCAGGACCACCAATTCTGGGGGCACTTCAAACTCGGCGCGCACTCCGCCGAGATCTACGCGAGCTTCCTGCAGCCCGACGAGGGCGGCATGATCCGCGTGCGCTACCAGGAGTGGGGCACGGGCTACGACAATCAGACCCGGCTCTATTACGTCGGACGCCTGCTTCACAAAGCCGGCTTCCACGTCGACCAGAAGAACGGCTTCCTCACCGCGGTGATCGACAAGGACCACGCCTCGCAGACCGTCGACGAGATGACCGACACCTTCGCGCTGGTCGTGCAGGCCCTGCATGCCACCGTCGGCGTGGATTTCGCGCTTCCGATGCTCGTGCAGGGAGCGAAGACGAGCGAGGAGGTCGGGCGGCGCATCGACGGCTGGGTCGACACCGTGATGGGCGAGGGCACCTTGCCCTTCTACGTGCACGACGACCACAACGCGATGGTCGAAGGGTGGAAGCAGTACGAGACCGAGCGGCGCCCGCGCGCTATCCTGCGCGCCGCGCTCGACCGCAACCTGGCCCTGCTCGGCCTGCCGGCCATTCCCGCGGAGGAGCGCCTCGGCCAGCGCACGATCGACCGCTTCGTCAACGAGTCCATCGAGGCCGCCATCGCGCGCGGCCAGCTGCGCTTGGGCGCCGACGGACGCCTGGTGCGCAACGCCGCGTATGATCCGCTGGCGAGCCTGGCCGAGGGCTTCGTCGCGGGAATAGTTCCCGGCGCGCGCTTGGCGGAGGTGGTGTCCTCGCTCGACCCGTCGCTTTTCCGGTACGAGACCATCGGCGCGCTGGGCGCGCTGACGGTCGAGCGCGCCCAGCGCCGCCTCGACCCGAACGGCTGGGTCACGGTGTACGCCCTGCGCGATCCCAAGGGCGGCCAGATCGGCCTGGCCCGCGCGGAGATCCATACGCTCGAGCGCGGAGAAAGGCCCCGCCCGCTGTCGCCGGACGGCCTCTTCGCCGCGCTGCGCGCCCAGGGCCACCCCGTGGCCAAGTTCGAGCCCTCGGCGAACCCGCCCGGCTCGGGCCATTTCTCGCGTCTGCTGCGCGCCCCCGCGCCCGAGCGCTCGGCCTTCGGCCGCGGCTTCCAGGGCATGGCCGCGAGCCCGGGCCATGGCCGCACGATGCTCGCGCGCGTGACCTACGACAAGGCCAAGGCGGCCGCGGGCGGCTTCATCTTCGTGGCTCCCTACACGACGCCCGACGACCTCGACGCGATCCGCGCCTCGAAGGCGGTGATCACGACCTCGGGCGGCCTGCTCAGCCACGCCGCGATCACCACGCGCGAGATGGGCATACCGGCCGCGATCCTGCCCGGCGTGGACTGGAAGGACGGCTTCGCTTCGCTCAGCGCCTTCGACCTGGGCGCCCCCGTGCGGGCCGGACCTCTGATGGCCCGCCCGGCCCGGCCCGCCCCCGCCGTCGCCTTGCTCGAGGGCGAGGTGGTCCGCCTCGACCCCGCTACCGGCGTCGTCGAGGTGTTCCCGCCGGGCGCCAGCGCCGCCTTGCTCGACGCGGCCGGCGCGCTCGAGCGCTACGACGCCTCGGGAGACTCCGCGCCGCTCGCCATATGGCTGCGACAGCGTCAGGCGACGCAAGCGCTGCGGCACGAGCAGAAGGCCATCCTGGTCCGGGAGCTGCTGGGGGGCCTGTTCTCCCGCGCTCTCGGCGACCCGCGCGCGGTCAAAGCGCTGGCTCACGCCCTGTCCGTCGTCCCCGGCCCGGACGACGCGATCGGCGAGCTGACGCAGGACGTCCTCGACGTGCGCTTCACCGCCGAGCTCAAAGAGGCCGCCGCCGAGCTCAAGGAGCGCCGCGAGCTGATCGCCGAGTCCCTTTCCACGGAGTCCATCGAGCGCCTCGCCCGCGAGGCGGAGCGCCGCGCCGCCGGCCTGCGCGCCGTCGCCGTCGAGCTCGGCCGCCGCAAGGCGGAGCTCGTCGGCTACGAGGTCGGGCTCGCGAACCTCAGGGCCGGGGCGAAGGAGCGCCACGAGAGGCTGCTCGCCGAGGAGCTCTCCGACCTGCAGACGCACGCGCGCCTGTTCCCCGCGGCGACCGTCGAGGCTCTGCCGCGCATCAAGGCCGCCATCGCCCAGGCCCGCCGCCGCGGCATGAGCGCGGACCTGATCCGCAAGTGGGAGGATCAGGCCCGGCGCCTGGAGGACTCGCGCCGCGCCGACATGGAATCCGCCGCGCCCGCCGTGCTGCCCCTGGCGGGCATACTCGACGTGGACGTGCCCTGGGTCGGCGGCAAGGCGGCCAAGCTCGGCGAGATCGCCGCCGTCGTGCGCGCCGCGGGCGGCGAGGTGCCGCCCGGCATCGCGCTCACCGTGCACGCCTACCGCCGCTTCCTGCGCGAGGCCGGCATCGCCGAGCGCCTCGAGGCCCTCGGCACGGACCAGCGCCTGACGCCCGAGCAGCGATCGGAATTCGCCCGCCGCCTCATCCTGGGTGCCAAGCTCTCCGCGCAGTCCGGCGTGGGCAAGGAAATACTCGAGGGGCTCGCCGCCCAGCGCCTGGGCAAGGTCTTCCTCGCCGTGCGCTCCTCCGCCGTCGACGAGGACGGCGCCGAGGCCGCCTTCGCCGGCGCCGGGGACACGCACCTCTACGTCGATCCCGCCGAGCTGCTCGACCACGTCAAGGACGTCTGGGCCTCGCTCTGGAACCCCCGCGCTTTGCTCTACCGCCAGACGCGCGGCCTGTCCACCGCGAACCTGGCGCAGGCCGTCGTGGTGCAGGCGATGGTCGACTCGGTCGTCTCCGGCGTGGCCTTCACTCAGGACCCGGTCTCCGGCAGCTCGGGGCGGGTCATCGTCAACGGCACCTTCGGCTTGGGCGAGGGCGTCGTCTCCGGCCGCGTGGCTCCCGACCAGTACGTGCTCTCGAAGAAAACCGGGCTCGAGATCCTGCCGCCGATGGTCGCCGACAAGAAGCTCGCCGTCGTGCGCGGCAAGAACGGCAAGGGCACCGTCGAGGAGAAGATGCCGCCCGAGTGGCGCCGCCGCCGCTCGATGACCCCGGCCAAGCTCAAGCTCCTCTCCGACGTGTCCGTGGCGCTCGAGCGGCACTTCGGCTACGCCCTCGACATCGAGTTCGGCTTCGACGAGGCTGGCAAGCTCTACATCCTGCAGTCCCGCTCGGTGACGAGCAACGGCGTCGAGAAGCCGGCGGCCGTGCCCGCCGTGCCTCAAGGCTCGGCGATGAAGCCCGCCGCGCCCAAGGCCCAGCGCCTCATGTTCGTCTGCACGGGCAACACCTGCCGCTCGCCGATGGCCGCGCACCTGGCGCGCGAGAAGCTCTCGCGGCACGGGCGTCCCGACATCGAGGTGGTCTCGCGCGGCCTCACCGTCGCCGCGCCGGGCGAGGGCATGAACGCCGCGGCGCGGGCGCTGCTCGCGTCGCGGGGCGTGGACGCGTCCGGACACCAGGCCCAGGCGCTGACCTCGGCCGAGGTCGCGGAGACGACCCTCATCCTCACCATGACCGCGGCGCAGGCGCAGGCGGTGGCGGCACTTCATCCCGCGGCCAAGGGCAAGGTGTTCTCGCTCGCGGAGTACGCCAAGCGCGGCGGGGACATCGCCGACCCCTACGGGGGCGATGAAGGCGCGTACCTGGCCGCGGCGACCGAGATCGGCGACGCGCTCGACGCCTTCGTGGAGCGCGTCCCGGCGGGAGACGTGAAGGAGCCCGCCCGGCCCTAGGCGGCTTTGACGAGCTCGAAGCTCGAGGGCTCGGCCTCGTCGTTGTCGACGGCCTTGACGAGCCCCACGCCGGGGGCGTAGAAGCGCTCGCCGGAGCCGCCGTCGCCCTCGGCGATCAGGTAGGCGACGCGCAGGCAATCCTTGAACTTGCCGGCCGGGGTCTCCACGACCGCGTCGAGCGCCTCGATCCAGTAGCGGCGCGGGGGGCTGATCCACTCCGTGCCGACCGCGAGCGGGTTCTTGAACTCGAAGGCGCCGCCTTCATGGACGCCGGAGGCGTCCTTCGTCAGGGTGAACTCGGCGATTTTCTCGGGCTCGCCCGGCAGGTTCAAAGTCCGGCGGCATTTCGCCGTCGTCGTAGCGCCTTGAATCAGGATCGAGAGGATTTCGACGCTGAAGCCGCCGGTTCCTTGCGAGTTCTCGTACGAGTACTCGCGGACGGCGCCTTTGACGAGGGGGAAGTAGTCGGTCATGCGGGGAGTATAACAAGGATGGGGGAGTTGGCGGCGCTAGCGCCGCTTTCACACAAGGTGACGCTATCCGTGTGAAAAGTGCAGAGTATGGGTAAACAGGAGCCAAGATTGGGTGGCTCGGGCGGGCGAAAAAATTAGGCTCCCGCTTAGGGGGCCTAATTTTTTCCGCCCGCCCGAGTCGGTGAGTGTGGCGACGAGGCCCGCGGGGTTATAGGTGAGGTTGAAGAAGCGGCCGTGAATGTCGACGACATTGGTCAGGCGCCCCTGGCCGTCGCGGTTGTAGGTGACGGTGTTGCCGTTCTTGTCGGTGAGGAGCGCCAACCTTAAGATGGAGGTCGATTCGAAGACATCAAAGCGGCGAGTGGTGCCGTCGGTGTCGCGTTCCAGGAGCGAACTCGGCACGCCGGAGGAGGCGGTGACGGTGTACTTTGGGCGAGTCCGTGCCGACGTGAGAGCTCTACGGCGAGCGGCGCGCGGGAAGAGCGCCAACGGCACGGCGCCTTCGGCGCCGGGGTTTTCGCTTCCGCGAAAACCTGTAAACGACCGGTAGCGCTCAGCCGCGCGCGCCACTAGAGTGTTCCCGAGGGCGCGCGTCGGCTGCAGCGCGAGCTATTCCGCGCAGGATATTCACCGATAAGTGTTCCGTCGATGGCCTTCTCACGGTTCTTCGTGACGAGGAAACTTAAGATCAAAAAGCTTTGAAAGAATCTTTTCGATGGTGGCCTGATAGTTCGCCACGTCGGTATTCGTGATTTCGACCGTTGCCCGTTCGTGAATAAGTTTATTGCGAAGGCCGTAATAGTGGCTAATCTTATCGAGTAGGACTGCGGGGATGCGCACCTTAGCGGAAACGGCCTTAATGACCTCGTGGCGCTTCTGAAACAGCTCGCGAATCTTCGCGTCGTTGAATTGTTGGGATGGGAAAAGGTCGTTTCTGTGAACAACGAATTCCTTGAGGGCGATCTCAAAATTGCTGTCCAAAAGTATCAGCGCAATACGGTTCCGGGTATCCAGACGCTGTCGCGAAATGACTCCCACGGCCGCTATTGCTTCGACAAGGCCGAGCGTCCACGGCTTGTTCTTGAGCTGAGTTTTGTTTCGAGCTTTGAGGTCCTCAATATGAGGCTTATTGACTCGCGGTAGCGGCGGGAGGTTGAGGCGTCGGCCGGTAAGAATATCAGCAGAGGGCAGGCTCCCGATGGTCCCCGTTTGATGAGCAAAAACGCTGTCGTCCCAATTATTCTTGAGCCGCCGTGAAAGAGAACTGTAGTGGCTGACTAGTCGTATCAAAGGTGGACGAATTTGTTGAAACACAGCATGGCCCACGTTGATCCCGCTCTTGCTGCTGTTCCAGGGCATAAGCTTCGCGGGACCCTGCAGGCGGACGATGACGCGGCACAATGACGCGTCAGGGTGAGGCACGCCAGCTTCTGAAGTCACGAAATATCCAACATCTCGCGTCTTGAGTTCTTTAATAACGAGCCGATGATTGCAGTAGACGTAAACGCCGTAGTTTTCTTCCTCGGGGTTTCGATCTCGGATAAGGCCGCCTATAATTTCAACGGCTAGAGTTCCTTCTTGGCCAAGGTCAATGCTGAATGAACCGCTCTGTGGAGCAAATCCAGGAGGAAACGCCCAGCGATCGAAGTTGTGCGGCGTCACAGCCTTACCGTTTACTTTTATCGTGCATCCCTGTTTAAGAAACCAAGCATACGTTTCGCCGAAATGAGCGCTGAGGTCTTTGATCGCTTGTTCTGGAAATGGCTTCCTCAGGTGGGAGACTTCCACCTGGGTGGTGCCTGGGGGGATATCCGGAATATGGTACGCGGCTAATTCCCAATCCGTAGATGAAAGCCACTCCGGCGTAATGTCCAGCTGGAAGCTGCCTTCTTTTTTAAATCGTGTTTTTATCTCGACTTTTTCGCCGAGAGCTATTCCTGCGCGCTTGCCGCCCACACCAAAGATCCCAATAATTTCGGCGTTAGGATCGTTCCTGCTGCCGCCAGGTGCGATGAGTAAGCGAAGGTCCTGCTTGGGGACACCTCCGGAGTTGTCGTGAACCGAAATTAGCTGCCGATCAACATCAAGCGAGACGGCGATGGTTAGGGGCTTTTTTCTGTCGTTACTCGTCCAAAGGTCTATCGCGTTGTCGATCAACTCGCATAAGCCGGTCTGCAAATCATAATCGCTTATGATTGACCAGAACATTCGTTTGAGAGGCGTGCCATCGACTGGCGTGACTTCGGTTTTTCTGGTAGTCATCTCGGGCCATGAAGTTGGACGATCTGGTGCCGATTCTGTCCGGCGGTGTCAATTGATCTAGGGCTTGGAACTATTTTTAGGCTTGGCGGATTCTGTATAAAAAATATCATGCCCTAAATTTCGACGACGAAGCTCCGCTAAATCTTTCTCGAGAGGCTGAAAGCCCAACGCCTTCGCCTCGATAAGCAGCGCCGCCATTTCCCCTGATCGAATCGGCTTCCCTATCAGCTCGTCAGCATCCACTGCTTCTATCGCATCGTAAAACAAAGCCTTGCCTAAATCCGATTTATTGTCATAGAAGGGGGCGTAATATTCTTTCGCACGAGCAATGTCTTGCCTCACGCAAAGACCGCCGGCATAGAAGGATCCCAATATTCTTCCGCTTCCCTTTGAGAATAACGCGGTTCGCTTAAACCCCTTAAGGCTATCGCAGTAGTTCCCTTCCTCGTATGCTTCGCGTGCCGCTTCCTCAATGTGAGAGATCGAATATAAGGCTGACAACAATAAAACAACGGTGGCGATGAAAATCTTGAGTTTCAAGGTTTAACCTCAATCGTGTTGTTTCCTTTGTCCAGATTCAAAATATCATTGAGCTCGATAAGGTTTATGTCCAGCTCATCGCGGTCGGCGGTTATGCATCCGAGTGAGCCGCCCTTTCTCAAATGTAAATTGAATCCGCCGCGGTTGACTTTAAACCTGTATCCGATTCTTAAAAGTAAACCCGGGTCCAGGAACCAATCCCTAGGATTTTTTCCGGCCAGCTTGCTGATCCGATAGTTGCCCGCAGGAACGGGTCCGATATTCTCTATGCCGGTATCGGCAGGATTGTTTCTGCTGGTGCCAACACCGCTAAACATTTGTGCCTCTGCAGTTGAGGAGTTGTCGTTGCTGGTACAAGAAAGACGGCCGGAGCCTATGCTGTAAGTGCATTTTGCAAGGCCATCGGGATCGACCCAGTTAACGGGATTGTTTGAAACATAGGTGTAAAAATTTTTGCCGCCGCCAATTCCAATCGGATCCTCTGAATTAAATGAGCCGACCGCGACATCATAAAATCTGTATCCATGCAGTTGCATGGATGTCTCGAAATCAAAAAATTCGGCAGAAAACAGAATTCTATTCTCGGAGTTCTCGGGTGAAATCACCCCAGCGGGAGTCTTGATCGTCGCTCTGCCGTAGGCCTCATACTCATAGCTCTCAATAGCCGAAGCGCTCATGCTTGCGAGAGCTCGGACGCTGCCGAGCGCGTCGCCATGGAAGAATCGTTCCTCTCCTGCCGTTGAGCGCGACCCGAGCGGTTCGTTGGCATTCAATGTCATCGTGAATACCTGGCGTGCCGTATTGTCTCCATCAAGTTCCGCGAGCAAGCTGTCACCATTGTATATGAATCGGCTCTTCTGGCTCGCGGCCGTTCCCGACGACTTCTCTATTCTTCGCTCGATCCGGTCGTACTTGTAGGTCCAGCTCTCGCTGTTGGGCCGCGTCGCCCCCACTAGCTGGTTTTCGCTGCTGAAGCTGAAGTTCGTCGCAGCGCTTGTCAGCTTGTCCTGGGTTCGAGTGCGGTTGCCGTCCGCATCAAAAGTGTAGGTAAAGCTGTTGTTCTCGATAAGCCGGTTGGCGTCGTCGTAAGTGTAGCCCGCGATGTTCGTGTCCGCCAGCCGGTTCCCTGCCGCGTCGTAGGTGAAGGTCTCATTTTTCACTTCCAAGACGCTTGCGGCGGGATGACTTGCTGTCGTCAATCGATGCTGGTCGTCGTAGCCGTAGCTGTGTGTGCCCGCGAGGTCCGTCATGCTCAGGCGATTGCCCGCGCTGTCGTAGCTGTAAGTCGACTTGGCGATGACCGTGCTGTCGCTCGTCCGCGTATGGATGATGCTGAGCACTTGCCCGGCGTTGTCGTAGGCGTAGGTCGTCTCGATACCGTTCGGGTAAATCAGCTTCGTCCGTCGCCCGTTTGCATTATATTGGAAGTTGAATTGGCGGCTTTGCGGATTCGTGATCCGAGTCAGCCGGTTGAGTGAATCGTAAAGGTAGCTGAAGCTTCCCCAAGGCGTCGTCATGCTCGTCCGGTTGCCGTTCGCGTCGTAGCCGTACCCGATCGTCGCCTGATACCCGCCGGGCAGCGTCTGCTTCGACTGCGTGACACGGTTGAGCGCGTCGTAGCTCGTCTCGACGATGCTCCCGTTGTAGTTCGTGACCTTGGTCAGGTTGCCCACCGCGTCGTACTCGTAGCTGACCGTCCCCTCGGGCAGCGTCTTCGTGACGAGGCGGTCCCTTGAATCGTACGCGTAGCTGATCGTCTGCCCGCGCGCGTTCGTGGTCTGCACGAGGTTGCCCTTGTCGTCGTAGGTCGAGGTCTTGGTCTGCCCGAG
>JAUYSH010000070.1 GCA_030696455.1 Elusimicrobiota bacterium | reverse complement strand
CCGCCGCCGCGGCGGCCGCCGCCGCCGCCGTCGTCGAGCTGCGCGCCGCCCGGCAGCTCCAGGCGATCCGCGAGGAAGCCGTCGAGGACGCCAAGCTCCTCCTCAAGAGGACCGCGGAGAAACGCCGCTACGGCACCGCCGAGGCCTCCGACAAGCTCCAGGCCGAGGCCGCCCTCGAGTCCGCCGAGACGGACCTGCTGCTGGCGCTTTCCGCGCGGGAGCGGGCCCGCCACGCGCTCGCCTCGGCTCTGCGCGCGGAGGAGCCCGCGCAGACGCTGGAGGTCTCGACCTCCGCCCTCCAGGGCCTGCCCGGCGAGGTGGACCTCCCCGCGAGCGAGGCCGACGCGCTCGCGCGCCGCCCCGACCTCGACGCGTACCGGCGCCGGCGCGACGTCCTGACCTGGGCCGCGCGCGTCGCGCGCCTGGACACTTTGCCCGACCTCTCGCTCGACGCCTCGTACGCCTTCGGCGGGCTCGACTCCACCTACGGCGGCGCGTGGAGCGACATGCGCGGCTGGCGCCACCCCGTCGCCTCGGTCGGCCTGAGCGTCGTCGTCCCCCTCACCTTCCGCCAGGAGCGCCTGACGCGCCGCCAGGCCGGCCTCGCGCTGGCCGCCGCCGAGGCGGACCTCTCCGGGGCGGAGAACGCCGCCCGCCGCGCCTGGCGCGACGGCCGGGAGAGCCTCTTCCTTTCGCGCCGCCGCCTCGCCGCCGCCCGCCGCCTCGAGGCCATCGAGCGCGACAAGCTCGCCGCGGGAGAATCCGACTTCCGCAGCGGCCGCGCGACCACCGACCTGCTCGTGCGCTTCCATCAGGACCTGCGGCGCGCGCGCGCCGAGCTCGTGCGGGCCGAGGCCGACGAGGCCCTGGCCCTCGTCGAGCTCGCCCGCCAGGCCGGCCGGCTCGGGGCGCCGTGATCGAGTTCTTCCTGCGCCGCCCCGTCCTCTCCAACCTCATCACTTTCGTGCTGTGCGTGATCGGCGGCTGGCACTTCTTCACCTCGCGCCGGGAGGCCTTCCCCGACATCAAGTTCGACATCGTCCTCATCACGACCCCCTACCCCGGCGCCTCGCCCGACGAGGTCGAGACCCTCGTCACCCGCAAGATCGAGGAGCAGGTGCGCGCCGTCTCCGGCGTCGACCGCGCGGAGAGCTGGTCGCTGGAGAACCTCTCCATCGTCGTCCTGCGCATCGACGAGGACCTGACCGAGCGGGAGAAGGACAAGGCGGTCAACGATCTTTATCAGGCCGCCCAGCGCGTCGAGGACCTCCCCGAGCTCGCCGACAAGCCCATCGTCCAGGAGCTGACGGCCGACCGGCCGCTGATCACGCTCTCGGTGGCCGGGGGCACCGACGAGGCCCGCGACCGCTTCGCCGAGGAGCTCAAGGACCAGATCGAGGAGGTCGACGGCGTGTCCCGCGTCACGTTCAAGGGCGACCGCGAGCGCGAGATCCTCGTCGAGGCCGACCGGGAGAAGCTCGCGCGCCACCGCCTGACGATGGGCGAGCTCGCCGCCGCGATCCGCGGGCGAAACGTGGACCGCTCGGCCGGCTCGACATGGTCGGGGGACCTCGAGAATTGGGTCCGGGTCCGCGGCGCGGTCTTCACCGCGCCCGAGGTCGGCTCCATCGTCGTGCGCGGCAACGAGGCCCGCGAGAACGTGCGGGTCAGCGACCTCGCGCGCGTTTCCGAGGGCTTCGCGGAGGGCGCCATCCGCACCCGCGCCAACGGCAAGCCCTCCATCGAGCTCCACGTCAGCAAGCACAAATCCGCCGACGTCATCGACCTGACCGGACGCGTCATGAATCTGCGCGACGAGGCCGCCGCGCGCGCGGCCGCGCTCGACCTGGAGCTGGTGCTCTCCAACGACGTCAGCTTCTTCGTCAAGCGCCGCCTCAAGGTCATGACCGGCAACATGCTCCAGGGCGGCATCCTCATCCTCGCCGCGTTGTTTTTGTTCCTCGACTGGCGCCTGGCCGCGGTCGCCGCCCTCGGGGTGCCGATCTCCTTCGCCGCCGCCCTCGTCTTCGCCGTCCCCCTCGGGTTCACCTTCAACCTGATGTCTCTGCTCGCCTTCATCATCGTGCTGGGCATGCTCGACGACGACTCCGTCGTCGTCGCGGAGAACATCTACAAGCACCTCGAGCGGGGCAAGAAGCCCTTCGACGCCGCCGTGGACGGCACGAAGGAGGTCATGTGGCCCGTGCTCGGCTCGGTGCTGGTCTCCTCCTGCGCCTTCCTCCCCTTCGCGCTGATGGGCGGGATCATGGGCAAGTTCCTGCTGATGATCCCCGTCGTCGTCGTCATGTGCTTCGCGGCGAGCCTGTTCGAGGCCTTCTTCATCCTGCCCGGCCACGTCCTCGAGCTGCTCCCGTTCGGCAAGCCCGTCGAGGAGAGCGCGGGCGGCCGCTGGTACCGCGCCGTCGTGGACGGCTACCGCCGCATGCTGACCTGGGTGATCTCCCATCGCGGAAAGTTCGCGTTGCTGCTGCTCGCCTTCCTCCTCTTCACCTCCGGCCTGGCCTACGTCCGCCTGAAGTTCGTCCTCTTCCCCGAAGGGCTCATCGATCAATTCTTCATCCAGGTCGAGATGCCTCCGGGCACCAACCTCGAGGCGACCCAGCGCGCGCTGCGCCGCGCGGAGGAGGCCGTCGCCGAGCTGCCCCCCTCCGAGCTCGACGTCCAGACCTCCGTCGTCGGGCTCAAGGGGCAGGAGGACCAGGAGCGCCTGAGCACCGGGTACGGCCAGGTGCACGTCTACCTCACGCCCGAGGAAAACCGCCCCCGCCCCACCAAGGAGATCGTCGCCGGCCTGCGCGCGCGCATCGGCCTGCCCCCGGGCGCTCTGAAGGTGACGGTCAACGAACTCCAACCCGGCCCGCCCGTGGGCGAGGCGATCATGGTCCGCGTGCGCGGCCGCGATCCCGCCGTCAACCGCGAGATCGCCGGCGAGATCCGGGCCTACCTCGAGTCGCTGCACGGGGTCAGCGACGTCCGCGACTCCCTCGAGGACGGCAAGTGGCAGTGGCGCGTCATCCCCAACGCGATCGAGGCCGCCTTCGCGGGCGTCGACGCCGAAAGCATCGCCCGCGACCTGTTCTACGCCGTCGACGGCCTCAAGGTGTCCCGCATCCAGCGCCCCGACGAGGAGGTCGAGATCCGCCTTCGCCTCAAGCCCGAGCAGCGCGACTCCCCGCAGGACCTGCTCAAGCTCGACGCGCTCAACTCGCGCGGCCAGGCCGTGCCCCTCTCCCGCGTGGCCCGCGTCGAGGAGCGCCGCGGGGCGCCCTTCCTGCCGCGCTACAACTACAAGCCCGCCGTCAGCGTCTTCGCCGACGTCGACGAGAAGCTCGTCACCTCCCGCGAGGCCAACCGCCTCGTCAAGGAGAAGTTCGCCGACGTGCCCAAGCGCTTCCCCGGCTACGAGCTCATCTACGGCGGCGAGGAGGAGGAGACCGCGAAGTCCATGCGCTCCCTGTTCCGCTCCTTCGGCGTCGCGATCATGCTCGACTTCGTGATCCTGGCCGTGCTGTTCGGCTCCTACGCCCAGCCCTTCATCATCCTGCTCACCATCCCCATCGGCCTCATCGGCGTCGTCTACGCCCTGCTCGTCCACGGCCAGCCGGCCTCCTTCATGGCCATGCTCGGCGTCATCGCGATGACGGGCGTCGTCGTCAACAACGCGATCGTGCTCGTCAACTTCATCAACGACAAGCGGGCCCAAGGCATCCCCGTCGAGCAGGCCGCCATCGATGCGGGGGCCGAACGGCTCCGGCCGATCTGGGCGAGCTCGATCACGACCTTGCTGGGGCTGTTCCCGACGGCTTATGGGTTCGGCGGGTACGAGCCCTTCGTGGCGCCCATGGCGCTGTCGCTCGCGTGGGGGCTGACCTTCGCGATGCCGATGACGCTGTTCCTCATCCCGGCGGCGTACGTGACCATGGACGGGTGGCTCGCGCACATCAAGGGACGCTGGAACCGCCTGTTGGGCCGACTCAACTGACGGTACCGTCAGTCAAACTGTTTCCGGAAACAGTTCATTGACCGCCGCGCGCCGGCGCCTAACGTTGAGCGAGGTGGAGGGCGCGTCCGTTCTTGCGCAGCCAGCGGCGGTGGGAGCGATGGCCGGGGCAGACGGTTTCGACGACCTCCCAGAAGCGGCGGGAGTGGTTCATCTGGGCGCGGTGGGAGAGCTCATGCACGATCAAATAATCGAGGACGGGATCGGGGGCGAGGGCGAGGCGCCAGGAGAAGTTGAGGTTTCCCTCGCGAGTGCACGAGCCCCACAGAGTACGCTGGTCTTTGACGCTTAGGCGGTTGAACGTCACGCCTAGAAACGGGGCCCAGTACTCGGCGCGGGAACGGAACAAAGGCAAAAGATCATTCGAAGGCAGACAGTCTTTCATGGGAGCGTCTACGGCAACGGAAGGGATGAGGACAGACGGGAGAGCCTTACGGGGAACGGGCGTGTGGGGAACGGCTACGGGAACTGGAGCTTCGGCCTTCGGCCGTTTGGCTGATAAAAACAGCTCTGGCCATTCCATCTTTAACGAAGATAGAAAGTCGCGGACTTCACCTAGGAGAGACGGGCTTGTCGTGGGGTCCACGACGAGATTTTATATCATCCAGCCATGCCCCCGGCCGAGAATCTCCTCGAACAAAAGCTGGAAGAGCTTGAAAGGCGCTTCACCGAATCGGCCCAGGAAATAAAAGAACTCCGCAAACTTCTTCCCAAGGCGGCGCAGCGCGAGATCGCGGAAATAAAAGACGAATGGCATGGGGTCCACTACAAGTGGTGGATCTTCACCTTGGCGGGCGCCTTGTTCATGTTTTGCCTGAGCTACGCGCTCTACACGAAGCTCGGGTGGGTCGCCGATCAGCGGGCCTTGCCCATCGGCAACGACTGGCTGCTGAGGCGGCTTCCCCTCGTCAACACCTTGCCGATCCTGTCGTGGGGCTGGTTCGGGCTCCACATTTACGCGGCGGGCGCGGCGGTGGCGTATCATCCGCGGCGCATCCCCTTCCTGATCTTCCTCTTGACGGTTTACATGGTCGTGCGCACGGCGTTCGTGTTCCTGTCGCCGATCGGGGCGCCCGCGGACATGGTGGACATGCGGCTGCACGACGCGATCTTCTCGCGCATACTCGGCACGTGGACCTTCATGAACGAATTCGTGTTCTCCGGCCACACGGCGATCCCGTTCCTCTTCTTCCTCTTCTTCAAAACGCCGGGCCTCAAGCGCCTGATGCTCGCGGGCTCGATCGTGATGGCGGTCGGGGTGCTGCTCTCGCGCAACCACTACACGGTCGACGTGATCGCGGCGTTCTTCACGTCGTACTCGGTGTACGCGCTCTCGCGCGCGGGCTACAAGCGCCTGCTCGAGCCGCTGTTCAGGACAACTTCGGTTTAGGCGTTCCCGGCCGGTAGAAGACCGACAGGAGGAACGCGCCGGCGGCGAGCGCGAGGAAGACGGGGAAGCCCCAGGCGAGGCCGAGCCCCTCCATCGTGTTGGCCCAGAAGTGGGCGACGATGGGAATCAGCAGGAAGCCCGAGCGCTTGTACATCCAGGCGAGCAGCACGCCGAGCACCGAGCGCGCCGCGAAGCCGGCCCACGAGAACGCGTAGGCGCCGCCCATGCCCGCGGCGGACGCGGCGTCGCCGATGCCGAACCGGGCGAGCAGGACTCCCCAGTCGATGTAGTGCACGCCGGAGAAGATCAGGGCCGAGCCGACGGCCGCGAGCCAGAAGGCCTTGCCCAAGGTCAGCCCCCACTTCTCGAGGCGCTCGCTCATCATCTTGAACAGGCCGCGGCGGAAGATGTACTCCTCGAGCAGGGCGACGATGACGAAGTTGTAGAGCACGAGGTCCACGCCGGAGGTCAGCATCTTCGCCAGGATGTCGGGCGCGGGCTCGGCGCCGGGGGCGAGCGCGTTGACGGCCCCGAAGGTCAGGTCGCCGACCGCGTAGACGATCATGCCCCAAAGCAGTCCCGACGAGAGGACCCGCCACGGCGACTTGGGCCGCTGACCGGGCTCCGCCGCGTTCCACCACTTGCCGATCTCGGACAGACGCAGGCCGGGGGCCTTCAGCAGAAAGGCGACGGCGACGAGTCCGGCGACGGCGACCCCGCCCCACACGGCGGGCAGGCCGGCGAGGGCGCCGCCGAAGCCCATGCCGAGCCACAGCGTGAGACGGGCGGCCTCGATGGAGAACAAGGTCAGCACGCCGCGCAGAACGAGCGGGGCCAGGAACGAATCGGAGCGGGCGGCGGTCCAGAGCACGCCCGCCTCGAGGGCCAAGGTGGCGGCGACGATGAATGGGGCCGTGGTCGTCGTGAGCAGGACTCCCGCGGCCAGGCCCAGCGCCGCGGCCCCGCCGAGCCAGGGGGCGGCCTTGCCCGCGCCGAGCTTGCGCGCCAGGGCCCGCACGCCGAAGAACAAGGCGAGGCCCGCGGCCTGCGAGGCGAGGGCCATGGGAAGAAAGCTGCCGAGGACGTAGCTCATGGGAATCATCTCGAAGCCGGCCTCGGCGGCTCCGGCGGCGGCGCCGGCCGTGCCCGCGAACTTGATGCCGAAGGCCATGATGGCGCCTTTGGCGGCGGCGGCGCCGGCGAGCATCACGAGAAGCGCGGGGCCCATCCAATACAGGCCGGTGCGGATGCCGCCGAACAGCCAATCGCGGAACGACGACCATGAGGAGCCGCCGACGCGTTTCTCAAAAGAGCTCTGGGCGTCGGCGCTGTCGCGCGCGGCGGTCCAGGCGGTCTTAAGCGAGGACAGGGCGCCCGAGGACGGCGCGGGAGGGCCGCGCGGCACGTCGGGGGCGGTACCGGGGGCGCGCCAGAAGCGGGAGGCGGCCATCGCGGCGAAGCCCGACCAGGCGAAGGCGCCCTTCCAGGCGACGACGGCGGCGGGGATCAAAGCGGGGACGGCGGCGGAGATCACGGCGACGCCGACGAGGGCGGCGCCGGTGATGAGCAGGGACTTGGACAGGGCCGGGCGGCCGGGGGCGAGAGCCGGGGTCTTGGGCGCGGGGATGTCGAGGCGTTGGTCGGGCGTAGACGCCGCTTTCGGCGAAAGCAAGGTCTGGGATAACGCGAATGACGGAGCGAGGACGCCGTCCTGTGGAGAACGAGCTAAGCCCCAGTTCGCGACTTCGTCGCGGACGACGGCGGCGGCCTTTTCCGAGCGGGTCTGGGGAACGGCGACGGTGCGGGCGGGTATCTGAAGAACGGACGCAACGGCGACGGATTTTTGAACGGCAACGGAAGGGGTGACCTTGCGGGACCGGACCTCGGAGGAGACCGGCTTTGTGAGGGCGGAGACGGGCGCGACGTGGAGGGCGACCGGGGTGACGCTTATAGAAGGAACTGGGGACGGGGACAGCGAAAGAGAGCCTGAAGGGAGAGAAAGGCCCGCGGGGATCAACGGCATGGGGCTGGATCTTGCGCCGCCTGCGGCGGCGCTGACGGCGGAGGAGCTTTCGGCGGCGGCCCCGGAGACACCGACACGGACCTGGGCCGAGGCGGAGAGCGGGTCGAGGGCCAGCCAGAGGGCGAAGAGGGCAGCGGTTCGCTTCACAGGTTAAGAATAGCCCCGATGGCGATCGGGCACCTGAGCCTTCGGTCCCTACGCCGGCTGACGAAAGGCCCATTCAACGTGGGTCCCATGCCCAACCGCGCTAGGTTAGGCTGACATAGCCTGCAAGGATTCACGACTTTTCCCCCTAGCGTAGCCCTAGCGAAGTGCTGATTTTCCCTTTATAATCCGAGCAGTGACAATTTTCACCCAACCGCGTTAGACTGACCGAGTGAATTGGCGTTAGGCGCACTTAAATGAATAAGCACTTATTTACGGTTCGAATCGATTTTGAAGATCGGACTTTTGCCATGGAGCAGACGACGGCAGAAACTCCGACGGAAGCTTTGCGAAACGTCTGTCAGAAGGCGGAAGCCCTCGCGCATTACGACAAAACGGCATTAACCGAAATGCTCGACAACCGAATTATTTTGACTCATCTTGCAGGCGTTCGAGGAGTTTGGAATTGGCATCCGAAGCCAATTGAATCTGAAGCAACGGCGGACATTTTTGGCGGAAACATCGTTCAAACGGATGAGAACGGTCCACAGCGAAACGGCGGCGCCTAACTAATGGATAGAGCGGCCGGCGGCTCAATGTGGAATATCTTAGTAGCCGCCGCCGCTCATCCTCGGCGTTCGACGGAAGAAGCTCAGCTAACGGCAAAGGCATTAAGGCTGAACGACAACTGTGTCCGGAAACAGTTGGGCGGAAGCACTCGCGGAGGAACGGTTTCGAAATGAGCACTGGAGCGATTAGGCCTCGTTGGCGGCCAAGCACGACAAACGGCGGCGTAGGCACCTGTCCTCTGCCGAACCATTGGCTTGACCAGACGGCGGCCTCGTTTGGTTGGACTCGCGTAGCCGCGGCGGCAGATCCTCGGCGTTAAGCGAGCTCATAAAATATGCCGCGAAGATTTGTCTCATCGCACGCCTGAATGTACGGCGACCAAAACAATTCCAATGACTCGAGGAGGCTCACTATGAACCCCGTTTTATTGCTCATACCTCTGCTCGCCTGGCAGTCGGTCCAAGCCGCCCCGTCGAAGCCGGCTCCGAATCCCGCCGGCATCCAATGGGTCAAGATCCCCGGAGGCAGCTTCATGATGGGATCCGACACCGGTGATATGGAGGGCCCGGCGCACAAGGTCACGCTGAAGCCCTTCGAGATGTCCAAGTCCGTGGTGACGAACAAGCAATGGAAGGCCTGCGTGGCCGCCGGAAAGTGCGAGACGCCCGAACCAGCCTGCCTCAAGCGGCGCCTCATCCACCCCGGGAAGCAGCGCCTGGACCGCGACGACCAACCGGCCGTGTGCATGAGCGTGGCGGCGGCCGACCGCTTCGCCGAATGGGCGGGCGGCTTTATCCCCACCGAAGCGCAGTGGGAGTACGCCGCGCGCAGCGCCGGCAAGGATCGGACCTACCCGTGGGACGACGAGAAGATCGACTGCGAGCGCGCGGTCATCCATCCCAAAGGCGGGGCCGCGGGGTGCGGCAGCGGCGAGTCGTGGCCGGTGTGCTCCAAGCCGAAAGGCCACACCGCCCAGGGGCTCTGCGACATGGTCGGGAACGTCCAGCAATGGACGAAGGACTTGTACAAGAACACCTATGCCGGGGCGCCGACCGATGGGAGCGCCCGCCTCGACAAGGGACTCTCCTACCGGGTCATCCGGGGGAGCGCCTGGGGTCAACAGGACTATTTTCACGTGACGTGGCGGAACGTCTCGACGCATCACGCTGCGGATCCCGGGCTCGGCTTGCGCCTCGTCCGATGAGCATGATGCCCCGGGGAGAACTGTTTCCAGAAACAGCCGCCGCCCCCCTTCCCGGCATAAATTCGTAACAGCAAAACGGCACTATTCCTTTGCGCGGCGCCGACGCGTCGAACGACCATGGATAATCGCCCTGAGCCCCCTCAGCCCCCCGATCAGCCCAACGGCTTCGATCCCTCCACGGTCAACGACCTCGACACCGCCCGCCTGGCCCTGCGCTGGGCGCTCGAGCGCCTGCACCGGCTCGGCGCGGAGCTCACCGAGGCCCGGCAGGAGTCCGCCAAGGCCCTCAAATCGCGGGACGAGGCCACGCAAGACGCTCGCGAGAAGGACGAAACGGTCAAGCGCTGGCGCGAGACCGTCAAGGCGTGGGAAGCGTCCATCTCGGACCACAAGAAGATGGAGGCGCAGCTCCGCGAGGAGCTGCGCCGCGAGATGGCCCGCGAGCAGGACGCGCATGTAAAGGAGGAGCGCCTCCAGCTCACGATGCAGATCGACGCGCTCAAGCGCGAGATCGCCGCGCGCGAGGCCTCGATCGGCGGCCTGCGCCGGGAGGTCATCGACGCGGTCAAGACCGCCCGCCAGGACGCCGAGCGCGAGTTGCAGGCCGCGCTGGCCCACCAGGAGAAGGCGCTCTCGGACACGAAGGCTTCGCTCCTCGAGCGCCTGAATATCCAGACCGACGCGATCCGCGCCAAGGAAAAGGACCTCGAGAGCCAGCAGCGCCTGCTCGACGAGCAGATCAAGACGAAGGAGGGCGAGTTCCGGCGGCGCTACGAGCGCGACATCGAGGACCTCCTCAAGCACAACCGCGAGGCCCTGGCCCGCGAGGAGCACGCGCTCGGCGAGAAGTTCGAGGCGAAGATCGCCCAGTTCGAGGCGCGCCTGCGCCAGAAGGAGCATACGCTCGAGGACCGCCGCCGGCATCTCGACGAAGAGCATGCCAAGCGGACGGCCGAGCTCGACCGCGTCTATCAGCACAAGAACGAGCAGGAATGGGGCCGGCTGCAGGAGCGCCTGGAAGCCGAGCGCCGCTTTCTCGAGGAGCACTATCGCGAGAAGGAGACCAAGCTCGACGAGTCGCTGCAGGAAAGGCATAAGGCCGTTCTGGCCCACCACGAAAAGCAGGAAGCTGAGCTCGTCGCCAGATACCACCAGCTCCAAGATCAGCTGGTTCTCAAGGAAAAGGAGGTCTGGAAGCAGCAGCAGAAGCGCATCGAGGACATCCTCGCCAAGAACCGCGCCGAGCTGGCCGGCCAACGCGCCGAGATGGAGGCCGAGTACGCCGCCCGCGACGCCGCGCTTAACGAGCGCCTGCGCGAGATGGAGGGAGCCAACCAGAAGAAGGAGGAGGAGCTCTTCCGCCGGCAGCAGGAGCTGCAGGACCATTACCGCGCCAAGGAAGAGGAGCTCGGGCGGCGCTTCCTGCAGATGCAGACGGAGTGGACCGAGCGCGAGAAGCAGCAGTGGGAGGCCCATCAGGCCAAGCTGCGCGAGAGCCTCGCCCAGAGCCGCCAGCGCCTCGAGGACGAGCGCGGAGAGCTCGAGGCCCGCTACCGGGTCAAGGAGGAGGAGCTGGCCGCCGTGCGCGCCGCCGATATCCAGGCCGCCGAGAAGGCCCGGGCCGAGCTCGAGGGAGAGCTCGCCCGCCGCCAGGCGGAGATCGACGCCTCGTTCTCCGGCCGCTGGGCCGAGCGCGAACGCCGGCTGCAGCAGGAACACCGCGGCTCGCTCGAGCGGGCGCGCACGGAGTTCGGCGAGCAGGTCGCCGCCGAGCGCCGGGCGATGGAGTCCGCCGCGTCCAAGCGCGAGGAGGAGCTGTCCCTGGGCTTCATGGCCCGCGAGGGCGAGCTGCGCCGGGTGCTCACCGCGGAGCAGACGCGCTGGAAGAAGGCCCACGACGACGCCGCCCAGGCCCTGCAGCAGCAGCTGCTCGACCAGGCGCTCAAGCAGGAGGCCCAGCACGAGGCCCAGCACGACGCCAAGCTGCAGGCCCTCGAGGAGCAGTTCCGCCGGCGGCTCAACGACGAGCTCAAGCGCCAGGAGGCCAAGCAGGGGTCGCTGGCGCGCGAGGCCGAGGGCCGCGCCCGCGCCGAGCGAGCGCATGCCGAGGAGGTCGCCGCCGCCGAGCTCGACGCCAAGCGGACGGCGCTGGAGGAGGAGCGCGAGACGCTGCGCCGCCAGGCGGCCGAGACCCAGACGCGCCTGGAGTCAGCCTACGCGGAGAAGGAGCGCGCGCTGCGCGACGCGGCATTCGCCCGCGAGGCGCAGGTGAAGAGCGAGGCCGCCGCCCAGGAGGAGCGCTACCGCAAGACGTACGAGGAGGCCATCGCCCGCGAGCGCGCCGTGCTCGCGGAGCGCGCCGCCGCCTTGGAGGCTTCGCTCAAGGACAAATTCGCCCGGGAGCAGGCCGCCCTGCAGCAGGCGTGGACGGCCCGCGACAAGGAGTGGTCCGCCCAGCGCGAGACCATCTTCCGCTCCGAGCGGGAGCGCTTGGAGGCGTCCTTCCGCGAGAAGGAGGCGGCCGTCGCCGCCCTGCGCCTGGAGCTCGAGCAGCGCTTCGAGCTGCGCGTCTCCGAGCTCGACGCCCAGCAGGCCCGCAAGGCCGCGACCCAGGAGGAGTCCTGGAAGCGCCGCCAGGTTGAGCTCGACACGCAGCGCCTGCAGCTGCAGATCGAGGCGCGCGACCGCGAAGCCGCCGCGCAGGCCATGCGCGCCGACATCGAGGGGCGCATGCAGAAGGCCATCGACGAGCGCATGGCCGAGCTCGCCCGCGCCGAGTCCGCCTTGCAGCAGGCCTGGATCCGCAAGGAGAGCGAGCTGCAGGAGGAGCTCAGCCGCCGCGAGGCGAGCTGGCTCAAGGCCCAGCGCGACCAGATGGAGCGCGAGCGCAAGCAGTGGGAGGACGAGCGCGACGTGGAGCTGCAGCAGCGCCGCCGCGAGTTAGAGGCGGCTCTCGCGCAGCGAGAGCGGCTGGTGGAGGAGGCGCTGCGCGGCCGGATGAAGGAGACCGACGCCGCGCTGATCGCCAAGGAGCGCGAGCTGATCGCGGCCTACGAGGAGCAGGCCGCGAGGGCGCGCGCCGAGTTCGAGCATTCCCTGCGCGAGCGCGAGGAGGCGCTGCGCCTCAAGGTCCGCGAGGCCACCGAACGCGAGACGACCGCGCTGCGCGAGGAGTCCGAGCGCCGCGAGGCCGCCGCCGAGCTGCGCCGCCGCGACCTGGAGAAGTCCTTCGTCGAGCGCCGCGCCAAGCTCGAGGACGACTTCGAGCGCCGCCGCCGGGAGCTCGAGAGCGGGCTCGGCTCGGAGCGCGAGTCCCTGCTCGCCGCTCACGAGGCGCGCGTCAAGGAGCTCGAGGCCGAGAAGACCCGCCAGGGCTCATTGCTCGCGCAGAAGGAGGCCGAGATCTCGGAGCGCTACGGCGAGCAGGAGCGGCGCCTTCGCCAGGAGCTCAACATGGCGAAGATCGAGTACGCCTCCCAGTTCGACGACAAGCTGCGCAAGCTCGCCGAGGAGCGCGAGGCCCTGCGCAAGGATTACGAGCAGAAGCTGCGCGACCTCGAGAACCGCCGCAAGTCCGGCGCCTAAACGCCGCGAACGCGATCAAATGCGTTTAACCACAGAGCCCAAGAGACACAGAGACCAGCGAGGGTGAGCCGTTCGCTGTTACCTTTCAGCCGTTCTCCGTGACTTCGTGTCTCTGTGGTTTTCCGTTCCCCCCTCCGGGGTTTTGAGCAAATTCCCGCTCAAAAGCATTGTCGGGAGAATTAAAAACAGAAAAGAGCGGAGAACCCCCTCGCCTACGGACTTATCCACACTGTTCACAGCGGCACTGTCGTCAACGACAGTGTAAACTCCGGCTTAGACCGACAGGTCGGGGCGGCGCAGGAAGAGCAGGCGGAACTCGGCGTCGCCGCCCCAGGCGAGCTTCACCGCCTCGAGGTAGGCGCGGCCTTGCCGGGCGTACTTCTCGCGGACCTTCGCGGCGGATTTTTCGTCGATGCGCTCGCTCTTGAAGTCGGCGACGACGAGGCTTCCCTTCAACCGGTAGACGAGGTCGATGGCCCCGCGCACCGCGGTCGGGCCGTCGGCGTAGGCGAAGGGGACCTCTCGGCCCAGGATCTCCGCCGAGGCCAGCTCGGCCGCGGCCGGGGAGGCGAGGAAGGACTTCAGAACGCCGGCCGCCTCGCCCTCCGCCTCGGCCCAGCGCGGGCCGGGCGCGCGCCGCTCGAGGAGCACGCGCGCGCGCGCGCACGCGGCGGCGGCGTCGCCGCGGGCCGCGAAGTCCCAGCCCTGCAGGACGAGATGGCAGAGCTGGCCGACCTCGGCGCCCGCGGGGCCGCCGGAGGGCTCATCGGGGGCCGCGGGCCGGCGCGGGGCCTCGGCGAGGTAGCCCGTGGCCGCCCGCGAGCGCGGCTTATCGGCGCCCGCGCTCAGGGCCGGCCGCGCCGCCCAGGCCTTGGCCGTCGAGCGCGCCTCCTCGCCCGTCTCCGGGCGCTCGACGGCGGCGCCCTCGTGCGCCGGTAAGGACCCCGACGGGACGAACGCCGCGGGGAACATGCCGGCGACGCCGCCGACGGGCCACGCGCCGGCCGTCTCCAGGTGCGCCGAGAGGGAGCCGGCGCCGACGGCCTCCCGTCCGACGAGGTAGAGCTTCTCCTTGGCGCGCGTCATCGCGACGTAGAGCACGCGGACCGACTCCCGCGACTCCATGTACTTCTCACGGACCTCGGCGAGGACCGCCGCCGAGGAGGCGCAATCGCCGGCGCGCAGGGAGAAGCCGCCCGCCTTCCAGTCGGTCCGCAAAGACGCCTTGGCGCCCGCCCGCGGCGGCGAGGAGAGGCTCATCGCGAACACGACGGGGAACTCGAGCCCCTTGGACTTGTGCATGGTCATCACGCGCACCGCGTCGAGGTGCTCGTCGGCGAGCGGGCTCTCCCCCTCCCCCCGCGTCTCCTCGGAGGCCTCGAGGACCTCGGCGATGAAGCCCTTTAAGGTAGAACCCCATATCTCGGAAGCCTCGGACGCCTTGCGCTGGAGCTTGAGCAGATTGGAGACGGTCTGCTGGCCGTGGTAGGCGCGCGCGGCGAGCTCGGGCAGGCGGGTCTCGGCGAGCGCGGCGGTCACCAGCTCGCCCAACGGAGCGCGGCCCGCGCGCGCGCGCAGCGAGCGCAGCGCGAAGAAGAGGCGGGAGGCGGCGCGGCGTTCGCCCTCGGGCAGGAGCTTGGGCGCGGGGTCCTTGCGGTAGTCGAGCGCCCCCGCCCGGGCCAAGGTCAGGAGCGAGTCGTCGGACAACGCCGCCAGCGGCGAGCGCAGCAGGCCCGCGACGGCGACGCGGTCCTCGGGCTCGTCGACGGCGCTCAGGAGGTTGAGCAGGTCGCCGATCTCGGCGGCCTCGTAGAAATCGCGTTCTATATCGACCGCGTACGGGATTCCTTTAGATTTAAACGACTCCAGCAGGTAGGGCAGGACCGTCGACGACCTCATGAGCACGGCGTAGTCCTTGAAAGCCCGGCCCTCCTCGAGGATGCGGCGGGCGATCCACTGCGCCTCGGTCCGGTGGCTGGCCGGCGCCAGGCCCCCGTCGGGCTCGGTCACGGCGACGACTTCGACGCACGGCTCTGAGGAAAGCTCGGCCTTCGCAGGCAGGATGCCCTTGTAGACGGGCTGGACCCCCGCCTCCAAGGTCATCACGCGCGAGAAGACGTCGTTGACCGAGCGGATGACCCCGGGCACCGACCGGAAATTGGCGGTGAGGTCGCAGGCCAGGGCCTTCGCGGCGGACAGGCGGCCGAGGAACCCCTCGTAGGCGAAGATGTCCGCGCCGCGGAAGCGGTAGATCGACTGCTTCGGGTCGCCGACGATGAAGATCCGGCCGGGCGCGGGCACGACGTCCTGCCAGGACTTCGCCGAGCGCCCGGGCGCCTCCGACAGATAAAGCAGGAGCTCGCCCTGCACGGGGTCGGTGTCCTGAAACTCGTCGATCAGCAGCGTCTTGCAGCGGCGCTTGAGCTCCTCGCGGGGGCGCGGCGCGTCGCGCAGGAGGCTGCGGGCGCGGTGCAGCAGGCCGTCGTTGGACACCCAGCCGCGGCGGGAGAACTCGAGACGGAACCGCGCGGCGAACGGGCGCAGCAGGCGGGCCGCCAGGCGCGCGACGGCCTCGCCCCGCGGGGAGACGGCCTTCGCCACGGGACACATGGCCGCGTAGAACGCCGCACCCGCCTCATCCTCGGCCCAAGCCTTGGGCCAGGCCGACTTATTGAGCTCGGGCGGCTCCGGCGCGTCGAGGGAGGGCTGCGCGGCCTCGGCCGCCTCCGCCGCGGCGAGCAGGCGCTTCTCGGCCGTCTCGAGCGCTTCCATGATCCGGCTCGTCCCCTTCGGGTGAGCCTTGCTCATGCGCAGCTCGCGGGTCCGCTCGGCGAGCGCGCGCAGCTCCGCCGCCGCGCGCGGGTCCGGGCCGCCGGCCGAGCCGGGCTCGACGCGCTCGGAGCACAGGCCGCGCGCGAGCCCCTCGAGCTCATCCAGGGAAACCGCCGCGAGCACGGAGAGCCAGTCCTGGCGGCGCGGAGGCCGCTCCCCGAGCTCGTCATCGAGCCAGCGCGGCCATTGCGAGGCGAAGAGCTCCTTCATGGCCCTCTCGTCGGCGTCCACGCGAAACGCCGGATCCACCCCGGCTTCGACGGGATAAAGCCGGAGGATCTGAGAGCAGAAGGAATGAATCGTGCCGATCGGGGCCTTGTCGAGGTCTTCGAGGGCGGCGCGTGCCCGGGCGAGGATGTCCGGCTCCGGCGTCCGAAAATGGCCCGTAAGCTCGCCCAAGGTCCGCGAAGCCCGCTCCTCGGCCTCGGGCGCCAGGACGCCGCCCGACAGGCGCGCCGCGAGCTCTGCGAGGCGCTCCGAGAGGCGCACCTTGATCTCGCCGGCCGCCTTCTCCGTGAAGGTCAGCGCCACGACCTCCTCTACGCGCGCGGGATTCTCCCCCGCGAGGACCAGGAAGAGGATCCGGTCCGTCAGCAAAGTCGTCTTGCCGGTGCCCGCGCCGGCCTCGACGACGACGCTCGCCTCGAGGCTCAGTCGCGCGCGGTCGCGGTCGGCTTTGTCGGGGGCCTCGGTCATGCCCCCATTATAGGACTTAGGGGCGGTTCAGGCGGGAGAGGAAGAGGCGCAGCGGCTCGTGCTCGGCGGCGGAGCCGGCGCGGACCTCCGCCTCGAGAGCGCGCAGCGCGTGCTCGCGGACGGCGGCGTCCCGGAAATAGATGCGCGGCGGGTCGAAGCTCGTCGTCTTCGCGGCCGCGTGGCGCCGGTAAAAGTCAGCCAGCTCGGCAAGGTCCCCGACGAACACGTGGGGGATCGCCTTCGGGGCGAGATCCTTGCCGAAGAACTGCCGCACGGTCGGGTCGATGACGATCTGTCCGTCCGGCAGGTCGAGGAGGACGTAAAAATGAAGCTCGGCCTCGACGAGCCGCGCGGGGACGCCTTGCGCTCGCAGAAGCAAGGCGAGCTTCGGCGCGGCGTCGCCGCAGCAGGACCCGTCGAGCGTCGTGCGAAGGCCGTTCCAGGCTCCGAGCGCCACGCTCTCGCGCAGCGCCGGCAGCGCGCGCGCCACCGCGCCGCGCACCGCGTCGAGCTGCAGCGGCCGGCGCAAGGCCGGGCCGGGGCCGAGGGCCAGCCGGGCGGAGACGGGCTCGTCCTCCACGGCGGGCGCGGCGCCGTCGAAGAAGTCGGCGTAGCGCCGGGCTTCGTCGGCGACGCTCGCGTTCGCGGGCGCGGGCCCCGCGATGACGATGGGAACGGGGACCGGCAGCAAGGACGGGGCGAGACTCGCCGGAGCGGCGGCCCGCGCGGGCGCGAAGGCGGCGGACGCGGCGGGAAGGCCGAGAGGCGAGAACGCCGGCGCGGCCCGCAGGCCCGGGACCACGAGCCGCGCCGGGACCGCGGCGCGCGCCGAAACGGCCCCGAGGGCCAGGGCCAGCAAAAGCCGGAGCGCCGGAATTTTCACGATAACAGTATATTCGCTCCCGGCCCCCGGCCGCCTGAGGCGAAGGTCCCCTCGCGCCTGGGCCCTCCGGACGCCTGTCGGTATTTCGCCGGATTGCGCCCCTTCTCCGGAAAAAGCATCATAAAACCATGAAGCGTTGGTCCCTGCGCGCGCGCCTGACCGCCGTCCTCGCCACCACCTTGAGCATGTTCGCCGTGATCTCGACCGTGGCGTACCTGACGCACAGCCGGGCCGAGGACCGCCTCGGCAGCGGCTTCGCCGACCAGCTCATGGTGCTGACCGAGCTCCCGGCGCACCGCAACGAGATACGGCGGGTCGACGCGTTCGCCGACAATTACCTGACCACGCGCGACCCGGCGTGGCTCGACCGCCGCGCCGCGGCCGCCCGCGAATTCCTCTCGACCCACTTCCGCATCGCCTCGCTGATCCGCGATCCGGAGGAGCTCGGGGAATGGCAGGATATCGCGCTCGATTTCGCCGCGCACGACGCCGACCAAAACCGGATCTTTCAGCGGGTCCAGAGCGGCGGGCTCAGCCGCGCCGAGGCCATCCGCCGCGCCATCGACAACGAGGTCATCGACCGGCTCGTCGAGCGCATGTCGCACTTCGGACGGCTGAGCTTCGCCCGCCTCGACGCCCAGCGGCGCGCGGCGCGCGAGGCGGCCCTGCTCACCTTCGCGGCGGTGCTGGGCTTCGGGCTGTTCGGCAGCGTCGCCGTCGCCGCCGCCGTCTCCCGCATCATCGTGGCGCCCGTGCGCGTCCTGCGCGCGCAGGCCTCCTCGTGGAAGCTCGGAGAGCCCTGGACCTTGACCATGAAGGACGGGCCGCCGGAGATTCTCGAGCTTCTGGGCGCGATGAGCTCGATGGCCGCGCAGCTCAACGCGCAGTTCGAAAGGGAACGCCAGGCGGGGCGCCTCAAATCCCAGCTCGTCTCCGGCGTCAGCCACGAGTTCAACAACGCCCTGGCCGTCATCCACACGGCCCACGCTTTGCTTCAGGAGAACGAGCCCGCCACGGCCGCGGCCGCCCCCTGGCACGACATGCTCGCCGCGAACATCCGCGCGCTGTCGACGATGGCCACGAACCTGCTCAACCTCGGACGGCTCGAGGCGGGAAAGTTCTCCGTCGACATCCAGCGCGTGGACGCCGCGGCCCTGCTGCGCGGCGCGGTCGCCCGCCTCGAGATCCTGGCGACGCGCAAGAAGCTCGCGGTGCGGCTCGAGGCGCCGGAGACCGAGCTTCCCTGCGCCGGCGACCCCGACGCGCTCTCCCTCGTCGTCGCCAACCTTTTCTCCAACGCGGTCAAGTACACCCACGAGGGTGGGACGGTGACGCTCGGCGCGCGCAAGGTTCCCGGCGGACGCGTGGAGCTTTTCGTCGCCGACACCGGCATCGGCGTGGCCCCCGAGGACCGGGAGAAGATCTTCGGCGGCTACTACCGCACGGAGGAAGGCAAGCGCGAGGCGAAGGGCTTCGGCGTCGGGCTCGCGCTGTCGCGCATGATCCTCGAGGCGCACGGCACGGATCTCGAGCTCGAGACGGAGCAGGGCAAGGGCTCGCGCTTCTCCTTCAGCCTGCCGGGCCGCGAGGGCCTCGCCGCCGCGGCGGACCTGCGCGCCTAGGACGCCATCAGCGTGTTGAGCAGGCGCAGCTCATTGGCGTCGAGCCAAAGGCCGTGCCCGGCGCACTGATCGACGCGCAGCAGCTCGTTTCCGAAGCCGCCGTTCATCATGTCCTCGAGGCAGACGGGGCACTTCGCCGTGCCTTGGCGCGGGCGCAGAGGTCCCTTCGCGACGGCCGCGGTGAAGGCGGCCGGATCCGTCACCACCTTGGCCAACTCGTCGAAATCGTACCAGCGCCCCTTGCACTTCGGGCATTCGTCGAGCGTCATCTCGCCGGCGACGATATCTTCCATCGGTGAGAACGGGCATTTCGGGCAATCGCGCTCGGCCATGAGGGGAGTGTAAAGGGGAGGAGCAGCCCCGTCAAGGGGGCTTCTCACCTTCGGCAGCTCGGTCCGGGACCGATCCGGGCAGATGAAGCGAAGGTCCCCCAGCTGTTTCCGGAAACAGTCAGGAGAGGGCTTACTGCTCGCCCGGCACAGCGGCCTTCAGGGCTCGCGCGCGCGAGGGCGCGTGGCCCTTGCGGCACACCGTGGGGAACTCGCACCAGGAGCAGTGCCCGCGCTCGCCGTCGTCGGGGCGCATCGGGAAGCGTCCCGACGCGATCGCGTCGACGCGGGCGGCCAGGATCTCCAGGAAGGGCCCGCGCGCCACCCCCCAGTCCTCGGCGGTCAGCTCCGCCGACCGGGCTTCTCCCTCCTCGACCTCGAGGAAAAGCAGCGAAGCCCCGGCGAACTTCCAGCCTTCGCCGAGCGCGGCGCCGCCGAGTTCCGCGTAAAACGGGAGCTGGTGCACCTTTCCCTGCGCGGCTTTCTCGGCCAGCTTCTTGGAGCGCGCGTTCTCGCGGGTCTTGTAGTCGACGACGTGGAACTCGCGCGCCGCCGCGTCCGCGTCGATGCGGTCCGCCACGCCCCTCCAGGGCACGCCGCCGGGGGCGCCCTCGGCGGGCGCGCCCTGCAGGCGGGTCTCGAAGAGCCGGGGCCGCAGGCCGGCCGCGCGCAGGCGGTCCAGGTCCCAGGCGACGAAGGAGCGCAGGCGCCGGCCCATGTCGAGGCGCGCCGCCTCCCACAGCAGCGGGTACACGCCCAGCGCGCGCCAGTCGTTCTCGGCGAAGACGGCCGCGTCGGCGGCGGCATATGCGTGCTCCCAGTCTTCGACTCCGGACCAGGCGCCGGGCGTCAGCGAGGCGTAGAACCGCTCCAGCACGGCGTGATAGACGCGGCCGCGCTCCTGGGGCGTGAGCTCGCCCCGACCGGAGGCCTCCTCGCGCTCCCCGAGGTTGAGCACGCGCGCGGCGAAGAAGCGGAACGGGCAGGCCGCGTACATGTCGATGGCCGTGGGCGAGAGGCCGTTCTGCTTGAGCCGCGCGAGCTCCGCCGCGATGGGGCGCGTGAGCCCGTCGTGCCCGGAAGGCGCGCCGCGCTCGTTGAGCGCCGCGACGCGCGTGAGCTCCTCGGGCAGCGGCGCCGTCCGCGAATCCGCCTCGCCGAGCGCCGGATGGGGCGCGCCGCCCTGGAGGACGGCGAGCAAGGACGCCTCGCGCGGCGTCAGCAGCGCGGGCGGCGTGGCGCGAAGGCGCTCGGCCGGCTGGCGCGGCACGCGCCGCGCGTCCCCCTCACCGGGGGCGGGCAGGCCCGCCGCCCGGCAGAGCTCGCGCAGATAAGTCGACGGCACCGAGGCCTTGCCAGCCTCGTCGGAGCGGGGATAGATCAGGACGAGCCGCTCCTTGGCCGACGCGCAGACGAGATAGAACAGCAGGCGCTCTTCCTCATGGCCCGCGGCCTTGCGCCCGATCCAGTAGCCGGCGGGGTGGCGCAGCGCGGAACGGGCGGCGTCGCGCAGCAGGGGGTCCTCGAGGACCTGGCGCGGGAACAGCTTTTCCTTGAGGCCGAGAAGGACCACCGCGCGGAAGCGCTGGCCGCGGGCGTCCATCGCGTCGAGCGCGCGCACGCCCAGCAGGCCGTCGCCCGCGTCGCGAGAGGAGCGGACGAGCTTGCGCTCGAAGGCGTCGAGAAAGTCCTCCCACGCGCAGGGCCGGCGCAGCCGGTCGAAGGCCGCGAGCTCCTCGAGCGCCGTCTCGACGGCGGCGAAGGCGTCGCGCTCGGCCGCCGAGGGCTTCGCCGGAAGGGCGAGATGCGCGGCGAGCAGGGCCCGCGCCTCGGCGGCGCGCGCCGACCAGGCGGCCTCCGGGGAGCCCAGCGCCGCGCGCAGGCCGGAGACGAACGCCCATAGCGCGCTTACGTCCTCGACGGGGACGAGCTCCCCGGGAAGGCCCTCGCGCACGCGGTGGACGCGCAGTTCGACGGGGCCGCCCGCGCACGGCTCGAGCTTGCCGCGCCACTGCAGCCAGCCGGCGCGTATGCCGAGGACGTCCACGAGGCGGCGCCAGGTCCGGGCGCGCTTGGGCGTCGCGGCGATGAAGTACGGCGAGGACGCGAGGTCTTCCACCGTACGGGCGGGGAAGTCGCGCTCGCGCAAAGTCAGGAGGTCGAGAGCGGCCTTCGCGGCGGGGTGGCGGAGGATGGGCTCGCCGCAGGAGAGGTCCAGGGGCAAGCCCTCGGCGGCGAAGGCCTCGGCGAGGGCGGGGCGGTAGGGCTCGAGGGCGCGGGCGACGATGGCGATCTCGTGCGCGGGGATTCCGTCGTTCAGCAGGCGGAGGGCTTCTTTGGCGGCGGCCCAGGACTCGTCTCTCGCGCCTGACGCCGAGACCACGACGACTCGACCATGCTCAACCGCCGAAGGCGGTTTGGACGGATCGAACAACGCATCGAGGGCTTCTCCGAGCGCGGTGCCGCCGGCTGCGCCGGCGGCCGCGCTCGACGAGATGCCGGAAAATTTTTGGGTGAACAGTTCCTCGGAAAAACGAAAGGCGGGGTGACCTTGCCGGAACGGAAAGAATAATTGAGAGGGACGCGTGGCGGTGACCGCTTCGAAGAAGTCGAGCTGGAGTCCCGTCAGATCGTAAAAGCCGTAGTAGATGATCTCGGAAAAGCCCGAAAGAAACTCAGAAGCGGCTGCCGATTCGGCGGCGCGCTTGACGAGCGCCGACGGCGCGAGCACGCCGAGGCGAGCGAGCTCTTTTTCATAGAGCGCCAACAAAGCCAGCAGGGCATTGAACCTTGCGGCCTCCTCCTCATCTTTTATCAACGTTGACCCGAAATGTTCGGCCACCTGTTTTGCATCCACGCCCGCGTCGCTAAGGTCGCGAAGGCTGGACCGCACGGCGCAGGCGAGGGCCTTGGGGCGCAGCTCGCGGGCGACGCCGAGGACGGGGGCCAGGTCGAGCGCGCGGTCGACGACGGCGTCGTGGAAGACCGGGTCGGAGATCAAAGCCGCGTCGGGGAAGCCCGCCTCCTCCACGACGAGGGCGGCGAGCGAGTGGAAGGTGTGGAAGTGGACGCCGAGCAGGGGAAGGCCCTTCTCGACCGCCAGCAGGCGCTCGAGGCGGTCGGCCAGCACGCGCGAGGGAGCGACGACGAGGAGCGGCTTCGCCCCGGGGCCTGGCTTGAGCGCGCGGACACGTTCGACGAAGGCGTCCTCGAGCGCCTCGAAGGGACCGTGAACGACGCGAAGACCTCCGGGACGGGGGCTCATTTAGCCAAAGTATCAATTTTGCTACTCTCTTTCTCGCCATGACCATCCCCACGACGCCGCCGTCGGGCTTCCGCGACTTTTTGCCCGATCAGGTCGCGGCCCGCGCCCGCGCCGTCGAGCTCATCACCAGCGTCTACCGCTCCTACGGCTTTCAGCCCGTGGCGACGCCCGCCGTCGAGGATCTCTCGGTCCTGACCGGCCAGGGCGGCGGCGAGAACGAGAAGCTCATCTTCAAGATCATGAAGCGCGGCGAGGCCTTATCGAGAGCGCTCGAAGAGCGCTTGGACCTCGCCGACCTGGGCCTGCGCTTCGACCTCACCTTGCCGCTCGCCCGCTGGTACTCCAAGCACGGCTCCCAGCTCCCCCACCCGTTCAAGGCCTTCGCGATAGGCCCCGTGTGGCGCGCCGAGCGCGCCCAGAAGGGCCGCTACCGCGAGTTCACGCAATGCGACGTCGACATCATCGGCTCCGACTCCTGGGGCGCCGAGGTCGAGATCATCGCGGCGATCCTGGCCGTTTTCAAGGAGTTCGGCCTCGAGGGCGTGAAGGTGCACCTCAACGACCGGCGACTCGTCGACCAGGCCCTGAGCGCCGCGGGGGTGCCGGAGGACAAGCGCGGCGCGGTGTGCGTCGCGGTGGACAAGCTCGACAAGATCGGGCGGGACGCGGTCATCACCGAGCTCACGACGTTGGTCGGCGAAGGAGTGAGCGCCGCCTTGGTCAAGACCTTGCTGGCCGAAAACGGCACGGCGGCGGAGCCGCTCGACAAGATCATCGCCGCCGTGTCCGCGCTCGTCCCCGCGTCCTCCCTCGTCGTGGACCCGAGCCTCATGCGCGGCATGGGCTATTACACGGGGCCCGTCTTCGAGTTCCGCCACCCGTCCTTGTCCGGCTCGCTCGGCGGCGGCGGCCGCTACGACAAGCTCACCGCGAAGTTCGGCGGCCCGGACACCCCCGCCTGCGGCGGCTCGATCGGCTTCGAGCGCCTCATGCTGATCCTCGAGGAAAAGGGCAAGGGCGGCGACCACGCCGCCCCCGACGCCGTCGTGACCGTGTTCTCCGACGACCTGCGCGGCCGCTCGCTCGAGGTCGGCGCGGCGCTGCGCGCCAAGGGCCTCGCCGTCGACGTGTACCCGGGCACCGGCAAGCTCAAGGCCCAGTTCAAGTACGCCGACCAGAAGAAGGCCGGCTACGCCATCGTCATCGGCCCCGACGAGGCGGGCCGCGGCGCCATGCAGGTCAAGGCGCTGGCCACCGGCGAGGAGCAGGCGCTGACGCTCGACGAGGCCTGCGCCCTCATCGCCGGCAAGCACTAGGGCGATGAGCCGGGCGTTCGTCAAGGAAGACGCGCAGGGCCCCGACGAGGATCCGCCCGAGCGTCCGGTCTCCCCCCAGCCCAACTACGTCACGCCGCGCGGCCTGAAGACGCTTCAGGACTCCGAGGAGGCGCTGCTCGCGGAATTGAAGGAGTTCGAGGGCGCGCAAGACGATCCGTTGAAAAAAAAGAAGAAGCGGGAACTCGAGCGCGACCTGCGCTACGTGCGCGCGCGCCTTGAGTCCGCGATACCCGTCGACCCCGCCGTGCAGCCCAAGGAGCAGATTCGATTCGGCGCCTCGGTCATACTTGAGCGCGAGGATGGCGAGAAGAAATCGGTCCGCATCGTCGGAGAGGACGAGGCCGAGGAGGGCGGCCAGACCTTATCCTGGGCCGCGCCCTTCGCGCAGACCCTGTTCGGCCTCAAGGCGGGGCAGGTGCTGTACTGGGAAACCGAAGCGGGCGCCGAGAAGTGGTCCGTCGTGTCGATCACGTACTGAACTGCTTCCGGAAACTGTCTAAAGCAGGCGGCCTTGCGTTTCCGGCTTCACGTTGAGCAGCTCGAGGTCCTGCGCGGTGTCGATGTCGGCCTGCGTGAAGTCGTCGTCGAGCGGGATCTTCACCGCCTCGCCCCAATGCGCGCGCACGGCGGCCATCGCCGTGTCGTCGCCGACCAGCCGCCCGACCTCGCCGAACAGCTCGCGCGGATACGCGGTCGGATGGCCTTTGACGGAGCCCTCGGCGGAGGGATATATCGGGAAGGTCAGCGAGCCGGTCAGCTCGAACTCGGCGATGACCCGCTCGACGAGCCAGGCGGGCACGCGCGGCATGTCGCCGAGCAAGGTCACGACCCCGGGGGCGTCCGCGGGGACCTCGCGCAGGCCGGTCTCGAAGGACGAGGCCTTGCCCGTGGACCAGGCCGGGTTGAACACGACGCGCAGACGGGGATCGTCGAGGCCCTCGATGGCCTTGAGCCCGTCCTCGGCGCCGGCGCCGAGGACCACGATGACAGGATCGAGGCGCGCGGCCAGGGCGGTCTCGACGACGTGGCGCAGGACGGGACGGCCGTCGACGGCGGCGAGCAGCTTCGAGGTTTCGCCGAAGCGCTTGCCGCGCCCGGCTGCGAGCACGAGCCCGGGGATCCTGACACCGCCCTTGCGGTGCAGCGGCGAGGAGCCGGCGGCGCGCGCGCGCGCGGGACGGCCGCCCTTGCGCTCGGCGCGGACGGCGAGGATCTCCGCGGTCACGGCAAGCGCGAGCTCCTCGGCGGTTTCCGCGCCGACGTCGAGGCCGGCCGGAGCGGAGAAGGAGCCCGGGCGCGGTTCGACGCCGCTCTCGCGGAGCTCGCTCAAAAGCTTGGCCGCGCGGCCCGCGGCGCCGACGAGGCCGACATAGCGGGCGGGGCTCGGGACCGCGCCCTTCAGGGCGCGCAGGTCGGCGGAGTAGCTTCGGGTCGCGACGACGACATAGGTGTCGAGGTCGGGCCGGCAGGCGGCGCGCGCGGCCTCCCAGCCGCCTTCGACGAGCTGCCAGCGCGCCCGGTCCCAGCCCTCGCCGTGCAGGCGCCCCGGGCGGTGGTCGGCGACGGTGACGACGAAGCCGAGGCGGTCGAGCAGCTCCGCGAGCCGACGGCAGTCTTCGCTCGAACCTAATATCAGAACCTTGCCCATGGGAATCAGAGGGAAGCGCAGCAGGCGCCGCACGCCGCCGCGCTGGGCTTCCTCCTCGAGCTCCGGCGCGCCTTCCTGGTAACAGGCCTTGACCGAGGGATGATCGGGCGGGAAATGACGGCGGCGGCCGGCGTCCTCTCCGGAGAGGGCGAGCTCGATGACGAGCCCCTCGCCGCGCAGCATGGTCTCTCGGACCTCGCGCAAGCGCTCGCGCAGCTCGCCCGTGATGGGCTCGAGCCAGACCTCGGCGCGGCCCGACAGGCCGCCGGGACCGAAGATGGCGTCGTCCTCGGCCAGGTCCATCTCGGCCAGCCGCGGGGCCTGCGCCTCGATCGCGGCCAGGGCCGCCTCCCGCAGAGGCTCGGGAACGGCGGAGGCCCCCAGGACGCCTTCGCCCCCGGCGGCGGTGTCGTCGGCGATCACACAGGACGCGCCGGGGCGTTCTCCGAGGGTGCCGTCCACGGAAACGAGGGTCGCCAGGACGCCCCGGACGCTCATAGGGTCGCCGGAGGCGAGATCCTCGAGGGCGCGCAGGGCGGCTAAGACTTCGTGGGGGCGGGGTGCGCTCATTTTCTCGTCGTAATACCGTCGAGGAATTCAATCATATTGGATGGGGTCAGGCTTGCCGTTGTTGCAGTATTTATATCGATATTTTCCAAAGGTAATACTGCAACAACGGCAAGCCTGACACCGATACGGCCTTGAAAAGGCCCGGTTCCCCGGCTACAATGCCTGCGTGACCTTGGACGAGAAGGCTTTGCGCAGCCTCGTTACATTATTAGAGGAAGACGACCCCGCCAGCCAGGCTCTCGTGAGGAGCCGCATTCTCGGGGTCGGCGCCGCCATCATGCCTTACCTCGATGAGCTGCGGCAGGCGGCGACGCCCGAGATGGCGGTCCGGCTCGAGTCGGTGGCGGGCGAGCTGCGCTTCCAGGACCTGCGCCGAGACTTCGTGAGGCTCTCCCTGGCGAAGCTGCCCGACCTCGAGGACGGGGCCATGCTGATCTCCCGCTTCGGCTTCGCCGACGTGGACGCCGCCGTCTACCGGGACTGGCTCGATCGCGTGGCCGGAGCCGTCGCCGCCGACATGCCCGCCGACGCCGGCATCGGCGAGTCGGTGCGACGCTTGTCGAACCATTTGTTCCAAGGCCTGGGCTTCACGGGCAACGAAACGCGCTACTACGACGCCGACAACAGCTACCTCTCGAGGGTCATCGACACCCGCCGCGGCATCCCCGTCACCTTGACCGTGCTGACGCTCCTCCTGGCTCGCCGCCTGCGCCTGCCTCTCTACGGGGTGGGCACGCCCGGGCACTTCCTCGCGGGATTCAAGGAGAGCGGCTCGGCGCTGTTCGTGGACTGCTTTCGCGGCGGCCAGCTGATGACCTTGCCCGAGGTCAAGCGCATGCTCGTGCGCAACGGGTATGATTGGCGGCCGGAGCTCGGCAAGCCGGTGGGCTCGCGGGAGATCCTGGCGCGCATGCTGAGAAACCTCATATCCATCTACCAGAAGACCGGCGCGCTCGACCGCGCCGAGCGCCTCTCGACCTTGGTCGAGATCGTCCTGACCGGACGCGACGCGGGGCCGGGATGAGAGTCCTGCTTCTGCTCCTGCTCGCCGCCTCGGCCGCCCGCGCCGAGAGGCCGATCAATCCCCCCGCGCCGGAATTTCCGCCCGTCAGCGCCTGGCTGAACGCGACCGAGCTGTCCCTGCGGCGAATGCGCGACCGTAAGGTCGTCGTCGTCGCTTTCATCAATCCGACCTCGATCAACTCGGTGCGCGTGCTTCCCGCGCTGACCGCCTGGTTCGACCGCTACGCTCTCTCGCAGGTCATGGTGATCGGCGTGCTGACGCCGGACCTCGACTTTCATCGCGAGGCCGTCTGGGCCAAGAAGCTCGTGAGCCGCTACGGCATCGAGTACCCGGTCATCCTCGACAGCGACCGCCGGCTCTGGAAGGCCTTCGCCAACGAGGGCTGGCCGGCGCTGTACGTGATCGACCGGCGCGGGCGCATCGTCTTCGACCGCCTCGGCGAGGGCGGCTATCGCGAGTTCGAGTCCGAGATCCGCCTCGCCCTGGCCGACCTCATCGGCGCCAAGGCCCTTCCTGCCCCGACCGGAGTCGCCGACGTCCCCCGCCGGGACTGCGGCGCCGCGACCGGCGAGATCAGCCTCGGGGCGCGCTCCACGAAGCGGGCGCTCGTCCTCGACAAGGACATCTCGATGCGCCGCTCGATCATCGTCGACTCCCGGGACGGCGAAGCCGCCGTCCACGGACGCTGGGAGACGGAGCCCGACGGAATGCGCCTGGCTCAGGCCAACCTGACCCAATCGGCTTTCGTGCGCATCGTCTACCGAGCCGCGCAGGCGCTGGTGGTGATGTCTCCACCCGAGACGGGCTCCACCCGCGTCTTCGTCAAACAGGACGATCTCTGGCTGCACGAGGGCAACAAGGGCCGCGACATCCAGTTCGACGACGACGGCCGCAGTTTCGTGGTGCTCGACTCCCCCCGCCTGTACGACCTGACCCGGGACTCGATCTTCACCCCCCACGAGCTGTTCCTGATCCCCGAGAAGCAAGGCGCCACGGTCCACGGCCTGTCGTTCTCGGACGCCTGCCTCGTCACGACCCTTCCGTGAAGACGCCCCGCCGCGGCGGCGCCGAGATCGCCGGGATCGACGCCCGCCGCGTTATCGTGCCGATGAAAGAGCCGTTCGCCATCGCGGGCGGCGCTTCCGCCGAGCTCGAGACCGTCTTCGTCCGGCTGACCTTGGCCGATGGGACGGCGGGCCACGGAGAGGCGTCCCCTTTCCCCGCGTTCAACGGCGAGACCGCCGCCAAGTCCGAGCTCCAGATCGAGCGCGCGGGCGCGCGCTGGCTCGGGCGGGACGCGGGGGCCTGGCGCGCCCGCCTCGAGGAGCTCGAGGATCATCTGCCGGAGCGCGCCGGCGCCGCCCGGGCCGCGCTCGGGGTCGCCCTGCTCGACGCGTGGACGCGCCGCGCCGGCCTGCCCCTGAGGACCCTGTTCGGCGGCGCGCGCGACCGCGTCGTCTCCGACGTGACCGTCACCCTCGGAAGCCCCGAGGAGGCCTACGCCGCGGCCCGGCGCATTCGGGAGCTCGGCGTGGGGGTGGTCAAGCTCAAGGTGGGCTTCACCGCCCGGGAGGACGCCGACCGCGCGGCGGCCGTCGCGAAGGCCCATCCCCGCGCCGACCTCCTGCTCGACGCCAACCAGGGCTATGGGCCGTCGCACTCGCTCGAGCTCGTACGGAGGCTGCGCGCGCGAGGCATCCGCCCCGTCCTCTTCGAGCAGCCGGCCGAGGCCGACGACCTCAAGGGGCTGATCGCCTTCCACCGCGGGTGCGGCGTTCCGGTCGCGGCCGACGAGTCCCTGCGCGGCCGCGCGGACGCGCGGACGCTCGCGCGCGCGGGCGCCGCGCAGGTGCTCAACCTCAAGCTCATGAAGATGGGGGTGCTCGAGGCGTGGGACTGCGGTCTGATCGCGCGGGCCTCGGGGCTGCGGCTCATGGTCGGAGGAATGGTGGAGACGCCCCTGGCGATGGGCGCGGCCGCGCATCTCGCGGCCGGCCTCGGCGGCGTCGAATTCGTCGATCTCGACACGCCTCTCTGGCTCTCAAGGAACCCGACCCGCGGCGTCGGCTTCGGACGCGGCGGCGTTTATGATCTTTCCGGCGTCAAGGCCGGCATCGGCGTCGTGCCCCTCGACGGCTAGAACGGAGCGGCCCGCGAGCGCGGGCCGCTCCGCCCCCCCGTCAGGACTCGTAGCGTTCGACCTTGTCCTTGACGCGGTCATACGCTTTTCCCCCGGCCTCGCGCGCGGCCCGGACGCCGTCGGACACCGAGCGGACGCGGTGCGGGATGTAATCCTTGGCGCGCGAATACAGATCCCGGCCGCGCTCCTTGGTCTCCCGCCCCCAATCGCCGATGTCTTCGATCAGCTCGCTGCCTTTCTTCGGCGCGAACAGCAGGCCGCACACGGCGCCCACGGCGAAACCGCCGATCAGGTAAACGAACGAGGACGTCTTCTTGCCCTCATCTTCTCTCATCGCTTTGCCTCCTCCCATCGATGTCCATTTCAATTCGTCCGGACGGGTGAAACCGGTGTCGCGCGAGTCGATGCCGCGGTTGTAGGACGGAGCATCGCTCGCCGGAAACGTCTCTTCGAGCGCCTCTTCCACGCGCCGGTCGTCCTCGAGCTTTCGCTCGTCCTTGTGACGCTGTCTCATGGCCCCTCCTGCCTTACTGACGAGGGCCAGTATAGCCCAGGTAAGACGCCCCCGGCGGTAACGGTCCTGCAACTTCGTTCGTCACACTTCCTTTACAATGGACCCCTTGACAGCGGCCGCGATATCCTGGTACAATTAACTAACTGAACGGTCAGTCAATCAATTTATGGCCCGAAAAGCAGACCCAGCCGTCCGCGAACGCATCCTCCAAGAGGCAGAGCACATCATCCACCTCAAGGGGTACAACCATGCCTGCTTAGATGAGATCGCCGAGGCTTGCGGGATGACCAAGGGCAACCTGATCCATCACTACGGCTCTAAATCCGAGCTGGCGTTGGCGGTGCTCGACTACAAGATCAAGGAGTTCCAATCGCGCAAGGTCGAGCCGGCCTGCGCGCAGGCGGTGCCCGAGGACGCGGTTCTGGAGATGTTCGCGGCGGCCGGGCGGGTTTTCGACGGAAACGGCTGCAAGGCGGGGTGCTTCGTGGGCAACATCGCCCTCGAGATGAGCGACCTGGACGAGACGTTCCGCCTGAAGGTGGCGGGCTTCTTCGACGAGTGGGCCGCGGGGCTGTCCGCCTGCCTCGAGCGCTGCAAGTCGAAGGGCTATTTCAAGCCGGACCTCGACGCGCGCGCCACGGCCGAGGCCATCGTGGCGCTCTACGAAGGCGCGATGATGCTGGCCCGTTCCCGCCGCGACGCGACGGTGTTCGCCCGGGTCGGGAAGGTCGCGAAGCAGATTTTAGTGCAGCAAAAATCCGTTTGATCTTAGTCCGCATCAAGTCGTAATTACAGGAGGGCATTCACATGGGTCCGAAAACTCCCTGCGGCTGCTAAGCCGTCAACGCAACAACCGCTCATCGCCCCCTTCGGGGGGCGGTGGGCGGCTTATGTTATGCTTGTCCATACCCCAACATGAATAAACTAATCCTCGCCGCGCTCGTTCTCGGCCTGGCCGCCTGCGGCGAACCCGCCGGCTCGCGCCGCGCGCCCGACCTCGTCCTGCCGGACCTCGCCGGCAAGACCGTGAGCCTCGAGTCCTTCCGGGGCAAGCCCGTGCTCGTCAACTTCTGGGCCACGTGGTGCGACACCTGCCGCGTCGAGATGCCCGACCTCGAGGCGCTGCATAAGCGCGCGGACGGACGGTTCGCCGTCCTCGGCGTCTCGATGGACGAGAACCTCTCGGCCGTGCCTCCGTTCGTCAAGGAGTATGGGCTCACCTTCCCCATCCTGCTCTCCGATCGCAAGGTCTCCGCCGCCTACGCGGTGCGCGGCCTGCCCGCCGCCTACCTGATCGACCCCGAGGGGCGCATCGCCCGCCGCTGGGTCGGCGCGGTGGACGTCCACGCGGTGGAAAATGATATTCTGGCCCTTCTCAAATAGGAGACCTTCATGAACCTCGCTCGCGTGACGACCATGCTTCTCGCCGTGCTGCTCGCCGTGCCGGCCGCCGCCGCCATCTCCCGGGAAGACCTCCGGAAGGCCCTCGAGGCCAATCCCGACCTCGTGCTCTCCGCCCTGAAGAAGGCCGACAAGATGAAGTTCTTCGAGATGGTCGTCGAATCCCAGCAGGAGTACCAGCGCAGCAAGGCCAAGGAAGAGGCCAAGCGCGAGCAGGAAGAGCGGGACAACGCCTTCAAGAATCCGCTCAAGGCCGACGTCGGCGCCTCGGCGCGCGCGCGCGGCAAGGCGGACGCCCCGATCACCATCGTCGAGTACTCGGACTTCCAGTGCCCCTACTGCACGCAGGGCCACAAGAACATCGAGGTGCTGCGCAAGAACCACGGCGATAAGCTGCGCGTGGTGTTCAAGAACTTCCCCCTCAACTTCCACCCGATGGCCATGCCCGCGGCGCAGTGGTTCGAGGCCCTGTACCTGCAGTCTCCGGACAAGGCCTGGACGTTCCATGACATGCTCTTCGAGAACCAGAGCAAGCTGAGCGAGGACTACTTCAAGACCCTGGCCAAGGACCTCGGCCTCGACGTCGCCAAGGCGGCCAAGGACGCGCAGAGCGAGGCGGTCAAGAAGAAGATCGAGGCAGACATCAAGGAAGCCAAGGGCTTCGGCATCGAGGGCACGCCCGCCTACCTGATCAACGGCGTTCCGCTGCGCGGCGCGTACCCGGTCGCGGAGTTCGAGAAGATCATCGCCCGCATCCTGAAGAAGTAAGAAGCCCTTCTCCGACGGGAGGCCCGCCGAAAGGCGGGCCTCCTTCTTTTCGGGTTATTTTCTTATTGATGTTGCATTTCAATAAGGACGTGTGCTACATTATCCTTGTTGAAAATGAATCTCAATATCAATACGCCGCTCCTCGCCCTGCTCGCGTTCCCGCTCGCGGCGAACGCGCTCGGCGCGGCGCCCTCCCAGGAGCGCCGCTCCGAGCGCGTTCGCTGGGTCATGGGGACCTTGTGCGAGCTCGACGCCCCCGGCGCGCCGGAGGCGGCCGTCAGCGCCGCCTTCGCCGAGCTCGAGCGCTGGGACCGAATCCTGAGCACCTATAAAAAGGAAAGCGACGCTTCGGCCCTCAACCGCGCCGCCGGAGCCGGCCCGGTGAAGGTCTCCGCCGACCTGTACGCCGCGGTCGAGGAAGCCCTGCGCCTGGCCCGCGAGACCGGCGGGGCCTTCGACCCCACCCGTTCCCCCGCGGGCTGGGCCAAGGTCCGCTTGGACGCTGCGGCCCGGACGATCGAACTCCCCGCAGGCATGAGCCTCGACTTCGGCGGCATCGGCAAAGGCCGCGCGCTCGACTTCGCCGCGGCGGTCCTCCGGAAGGCGGGCGTGACGCGCGCCCGGTTCAACTTCGGCGGCCAGGTCCTCGCCCTCGGCGAGTGGCCCGTCATGATCCCGGGGCGCGCGGAGCCCCTGCTCCTGAACGACGCCTCGGTCGCCGTCTCGGGCGACGCCGAACGCCCGGGCCACATCATCTCCCCTTTCGACGGCGCCCCGGTGCGCCGCCCCGGCGCCGTCGCCGCCGTCCTGCCCGGCGCGGCCGAGGCCGACGCCTGGTCCACCGCTTTATTCGTCCTCGGAAAGGCTCCCCCGTCCTTCCGAGGGCGGTCGTTCTTCGAAGAAGACAACAAAACCGCCGTGACAGCCAAAGGAGGTCGTTCATGAAGCCCCTCATCCGCGCGTCGCTCGCCGTCTGCCTCGCCCTGTCGTCCGCCCCCGCCTTCGCCCAGGACGCCGCCAAGTTCGGCGAGCTCGAGCGCAAGGTCGACGTCCTGACCCAGGAGATCGAGAAGCTCAAGCTCGGCGAGGCCGCCGATCCCATCGCCGAGGCGACCGCCCTGGACGTCGCTCCCGCCGCGTCCAAGGTCTACCGCTCCCGCGCCAACAAGGTCTCCTTCGGCGGCTACGGCGAGATGGTCTACACGAACCTCTCCAAGCGCCGACAGAACGCCTCCCCGGCGACGACGAAGGACACGGTCGACTTCCTCCGCGCGATCCTGTACGTGGGCTACAAGTTCAACGACTGGATCGTCTTCAACTCCGAGCTCGAGTTCGAGCACGGGACCACCGCCAACGCGGGCGCGCGCGGCGAAGTCTCCGTCGAGCAGGCTTACGTGGACTTCCGCTTCCTCCCCGAGATCGGCGTGCGCGCGGGAACGCTGCTCGTGCCCATGGGCCTGCAGAACGAGATCCACGAGCCCACGACCTTCCACGGCGTCCAGCGCACCAGCGTCGAGCGCAACGTCATCCCCACGACCTGGCGTGAGAACGGCGCGGGTGTATTCGGCGACATCGGCCCCGTCTCCTACCGGTCGTACGTCGTGACGGGCCTGCAGTCCACGACGAACACCGGCGTGACCGGCTTCAGTTCCTCGACCGGCCTGCGCAGCGGGCGCTCCTCGGGCGCCAGGAGCTTCGCCGAGGACTTCGCCTCGGTCACGCGCCTCGACTACAAGCCCGTCCAGGGCGTCATGGTCGGCGGCTCGTTCTACGTCGGCCAGGCCGACCAGAGCCTGGTCGTCAACTCCGTGCCCGTGACGATGTGGGAGGGCCACTTGAAGGCCGAGTACCGCGGCGCCGAGTTCCGGGCGCTGTACGCCGAGGGCCGCGTCGGCAACGCGGACCTGGTCAACATCACGCAGGGCTTCACCAACGCGGGACGGACCTCCGTCGGCAGCAAGCAGTTCGGCGGCTACGTGGAAGGCGCCTATGACGTGCTCTCGATCGTCAAGAACAACAAGGGCCACTACCTCGCCCCGTTCTTCCGCTACGAGAGGTATGATACCCAGGCGGACACGCCGTCGGCGTTCGCCAAGAATCCGCAGAACAGCCGGGTGGAGTACACGGCCGGCCTGACGTACAAGCCGATCCCGCAGATCGCGATCAAGGCCGACCACCAGTGGATGCTCAACCAGGCCCGCACCGGCACCAATCAATGGAACATGGGGCTCGCGTACATCTTCTAGCCGCCGCCGTCCTGGCCGGGGCCGCCCTTCTCGGGGCGGCCCCGGCGCGGGCGCGCGTGCTGATGTCGCAGAAGGACGCCCTCGCCGTCGCCTTCCCCAAAGCGCCCCCGGAGCGCCGCACGGCGTTCCTGACCGACGCGCAGGCCAAGGCCGTCGAGCAGACCGCTCAGGCCAAGCTCGACACCAAGGTCTGGACCTACTACGTCTCGGGCTCCACGACCGCGTATTTCGAGTCCCATCTCGTGCGCACGATGAACGAGACGGTGATGATCGTGGTGGGGGCCGGCGGCACGGTCGCCTTCGTCGAGGTGCTCTCCTTCGCCGAGCCCGACGACTTCATGGCCTCCGACCGCTGGCTGGCGCAGCTCCAGGGCCGCAAGCTCGACGACGAGCTTGTCATCCGCCGCGGCCTGCGCAACATCACCGGGGCCACGTTGACCGCCGAGTCGGTGACCCGCTCCGTGCGCCGCGTCCTGGCCGTCCACCAGGTGCTTAACGCGCCGCCCGCGAAGTGATAGACTCTCGCCCGTGAAATACATGCAGGGCGGCGGCTTCCAGAACAATCCTCTGATGAGGCTGACCTTATCCTGGACCTTGCTGTTCGCCGGCGGCCTCTGGTTCACGAACGGCGCGATGTACCTCAAGCGCATGAGCCTCACCCCCGCCTCGGTGCAGGCCTACTACCTGGGCGACGCCGAGGAGTATTCCCAGCCGCGCAGCGCCGCCTCGATGCTCGAGGTCAGCCACGCCCACCTCGCCACGATGGGCGTCATGATCCTCCTGCTCACGCATCTGGCGATCTTCGCGCCGTGGGAGGACCGCGCCAAGCGCTGGATCATCGGCCTCGGCTTCGGCTCGGCGTTCCTGGGCGAGGCCTCGGGCTGGCTGGTGCGCTTCGTCTCGCCGTCCTTCGCCGTCCTGAAGATCGCCTGCTTCCTGACCTTCCAGGCCGTGCTCGCCCTGCTCATCGTCGTCCTCGCGACGTTCCTTTATAAGGCCGGTCGCGGCCACCACCGCCGCGCCTAGCCCAACCTTCGCCTCCCTGTCCACTGTCGTTGACGACAGTGCCGCTGTGAACAGCGTGGATAAGTCCCCATCCGGAAATAAAAACGGCGAGAGGGGCGGCCGTCGAGGGGCGAGGATTCCTACAGCCGTATGGTCATCCCCGCCAGGACGGCGTAGGCCGTACCGGATACGTTGAAGCTCCTCCTCGCACCGACGTCCAAGGCCAAACGGTCCGAAACGCTATAGACGAGCCCGGCCAGCGCGTAGGCCGGCATCCGGCGGGAGTGAGGATCCGAGTCTGTTTCCACGCCGACGTTGGCGGTCGCCTTGAGATCTCGGACGACGTCCCGCGTCACCGCCGCCGAGGCATGCCACAAGGTCTCGCGGTCGCCGGCTCGGTTGGCGTTCCTCGTATATCCGACATTCCCATGGAAAGCCCATGGGCCGGCCTCCTTCGTGGCGATGGCGAAGAGACGTTGGGTGGATTTTCCGGCGCCCAAGCCCTTCGTCTCGTCTCCCGTCGGCAAGGTCAGGCCCGGCTTCAAGGCGAGGCCCAGGCCGTCGCGCTCGTAAAAGCGCCATTTGACGTCCAGCGCGAAATCCGCCGCGCCCGATTGGGTTGTGCGGGACTCGCCGTCCTCGACGGAGGTACGCTGATAGGAGATGCCGGAAACGAGGTCCACGCTGTCCAAGAGGCCGATGGACAGCACCGGCATCGTGGGTCCGACGAAGATCTTCTCGACCGTGCCGGCGTCCTCCGAGCGGGCGTACTCCGCGACCAGCTCGAGTTGGATCTTTCCCCGCCCCTGGGTCCCGGCGTCGTCTGTGATCAGGGGGTGCTCCGCGGAGGCGGGCGCGGCGAGGCAGGCGAGCAGGACGGCGCGAACATATTTTCCGTTCATCATGAACACAACCCTGCAACGCTCCAACCGTTATTGAGATTGCATTTCAATAAGGACTCATGCTATATTCTTATTGAGATTTAGTTTCAATAAGGAGAACGCCATGATCGAGCTTTTCAAGAAGGCCGCGCTGATCGGAGACGTCTGGGTCTTGTGGCTGCTCGTCGCCGCCAGCGTGGGCTCGCTCGGGATCATGCTCGAGCGGTGGTGGGTCTTCCGCGCCGACGGCGGGGATTTCGCGTCGCTGCTCGGGGGGCTTCGCGAAAGGCTCGACCGGGGCGACCGGGGCGGAGCGCGCCGGTTCGCCGAGGGCGAGCGCGGCCTCGAGGCGCGCGTCGCGCTCGCCGGGCTGGAGAGCGCGGGCAAGGGCGCGGCCTCCGCCGAGCAGGCGATGCTGTCGCGGCTCCTCCTCGAGCGCTCCCACCTCGAGAGCGGCCTGATCGTGCTGGCGACCCTGGGCAACAACGCCCCGTTCATCGGCCTCTTCGGCACCGTGCTGGGGATCATCAAGGCCTTCAACGACCTGGCGCTCTCGGGGGCCGGAGGCTCGTCGATCGTCATGGCGGGGATATCGTCGGCCCTGGTCGCGACGGCCTTCGGCATCCTCGTCGCCATCCCCGCGGTGGCGGCCAACAACGTCTTCCAGACGCGGCTCAAGAAGAAGGTCACGAACGCCCAAAGCCTGATCCACCTTCTCCAAAGCCATCTGCGCGAGCGTCGCGCCGAGCTCTCGCGCGAAGAGGCCGCGGCGTGAGCGCCTCCCTCGACGCGGCCGACGACGGGACCGTCACGGGCATCAACGTCACCCCGCTCGTGGACATCATGCTCGTGCTCCTGGTCGTCTTCATGGTGACGGCGCACCTGACGTCCGGCTCGGAGCTGAAGATACAGCTGCCCAAGACCGCGGCCGCGGCGGCGACCGCGACCCCCGGCCTGACGGTCACCGTGGACGAGGAGGGCGCGCTGCGGCTGATGCGGTCGCCGGTCGACCTCGATGGGCTGATCTCCGCCCTTCGCAGCGAGGCGGCGGCGAACCCCGGGGTGCGCGTCACCGTGGCCGCCGACGGCCGCCTGCCTTACCAGCGGGTCGTGGACATCCTCGACTCGATCCGGAAGGCGGGCGTGACGCGCGTGGCCCTGGCCGGGGAGCATTCCGGTGCCTGAAGCCACGCTCCCGCGCGGCGTCCTGCTGTCGGCGGCGCTCCACGCCGTCGCCGCGACCGCGCTCTGGGGCTGGTTTCATACCGGCGCGTCTTCGCCCATCGTGGCGGATCTCGATCTGTCGTTCGCCTCCCTGGCGCAGGCCGCGCCGAATCCCGGCGGCGGCCGCGCCCTGCCCGCTCCGGCCTGGACCGCCCCCGCGCGAGGTCCGGCGCCGGCCCCCTCCGCCGCGGAGCCCGTCCCGGCCGCGCCGCCCGAAGCCGAGGCCGTCCCGCAGGCGCCCTGCGCGGCTCCCTGCGCCGAGAACGGCGGCGGCGGGGGCACCGGAGAAGGCCGGGGCGTCTATATCCCCGCCGCGCAGACCGCGCGCAAGCCGCGCTGGCTGCGCAATTTCATCGGCCCACAGGACTATCCGCGCGTGGCGCGCGAGGCCGGGAAGGACGGCCGGGTCGTCTTGACGGTCATGATCGACGAGGAAGGAAAAGTGCGCGACGCCCGGTTGCTTCATGGCGCCTACGGCGCGCTCAACGAGGTCGCCCTGCGCAAGGTGCGCAAGGCGATCTTCGCGCCGGCGTACGACAAGCTCGGGCAGGCCGTGGCCTGCGAAGTGACCTTGCCGATCCGCTTCGAACTGCGGGGCGCGGCGAACGCGCTCGGCTCATTATGAAGGAGACTTAACGTGACTACGATTCGTCTGCTGCTGACGGCCGCGATGATGCTGGAGCCCGCGGGGGCTTACGCCCAAGAAGTGATGCTGGACGAGGTCGTCGTCGCCGTCGACGCCGAGGCCCGCGCCCTCGAGGAAAGGCGGGAGAGCGCCACCTCGAAGACGGTCATCACCCGCAAGGAGATGGGCGAACTCGGCGGACAGACCGCGGCCGACGTCCTGCGGCGCCTGCCGAGGCTCTTTTTCTCGGGCCCGCCGTCCACGAACAAGGATATCAGGATGAACGGGCTCGACAAGGAATTCCAGAACATCCTGATCAACGGCAACCGCCCCCCCGGCGGAGGCGAGAAGCGGGAGTTCGCGCTCGACCGCATCCCCGTCGAGCAGATCGAGCGCATGGAGGTGTACAAGAGCCCCAACGCCTCCCACGACGCCGACGCGGTGGCCGGCTTCGTCAACATCATCCTCAAGCGTCCCCCCCAGGAGCGCTCGATCAGCGTCTCGGCCGGCGGGTCTCTCAACGACCGCGCCCGCAGGCTCGGCGACAAGCTGACGGCCGGCTTCGGCGACCGGTTCGGCCCCCTCGGCCTGCAGGCCGGAGGGACCAGGAACGACGAGTTCCGCGGCAAGGACAAGACCGTCTCCGACTCCGCCCGCAATGAAACCGAGAGCGAGACCGAGGTGGTCCGGACTTTGACGACCTCGGGCCTGCTCGACCTCGAGCTCCGGCTCGGGGAGCGCGACCGCCTGTCGCTTCATCCGCTGCTCAGCGACCAGACCGAGAGCAAGGACAAGGACCGGCTCGTGAAGAACCGCGCGACCGGAGCCAACAAGAGCCTCAACCGCGAGCGCGAGGTCAAATACGCGACGCTCGAGAGCTTCGCCGCCGACTGGGAGCACCGCTTCAAGGGAGGCTCCGTGCTGAAGCTGGAAGGCTCCTGGGCGATGAACGAGGAGAACAAGGAGAAGAAGACGGCGCAGTTCACCGGGGCCGCGCTGCCCTTCACCAAGGACCTGTTCGAGGACGAGCGCAAGCAGGACCGGGATCGGACGGCCGCCGTGGAGCTCAAATCGCCATGGAGCGGCCCGTGGCGGACCGAGCACGCGCTGTCCATGGGGCTCAAGTGGCGGGACAAGGACCGCAGGGTCAACAAGAGCAACTGGGAAATCAGCCCGGCGGGCGTGCGGACGGACAAGACCGTCGCCGACGACAGCTATCGCGTCGATGAGACCATCGTCGCCGCCTTCATCATGGACGAGGCCTCCTTGACCGAGAAGCTCGTGCTGACCCCGGGCGTGCGCGTCGAGGCCACGGACGGGGGCTACCGAAGCGGCGGCGGGCGTTCCGCCCGCGGAGACTTCGTCGACTGGAACCCGTCGATCCACGCCCTGTACCGCGTGCGCGACTCTCTTCAGGCGCGCGCCTCGGCCGGCCGGACCATCAGCCGGCCGGCGTTCCGGGACAAGGTCCCGACCCGCTCGGTCAAGGCCGACAAGGTCGAGGAAGGCAATCCCGACCTGGACGCGGCCCGCTCGGTCAACGTCGAGGCGGGCCTGGAGCAGTACCTGGGCAAGAACGGGCTCATCGCCGCTGGCGGCTTCTATAAGCGCATCAACGGCGTCATCGAGAAGCAGACGACCGGCATCGACGCGCCGACGGGCCTGCCGCTCGTGAGGCCTCGAAACGCCGGCGCGGCCGACGTGGTGGGAGCCGAGTTCGAGGCGAAGACGACGCTCGAGCTCATCGGCCTGCCGGAGGCCACCGTGCTGGCCAACTATACCCGCCAATACGCCCACGTCAAGGACGCGGCCACGGGCCAACGCCGCCGACTCAAGGACAACCCGGAGGACATCGCGAACCTCATCGGGCGCTGGGACGCGGCCGGATCCGGATTCTCGGCTTCCGTGGGCCTCAACTACGTCGGAGAGATGGTGGACGAGACGATCGCCCCGACCAAGGTGACCGCCCCGTTCCTGCAGTGGGACGCCTCGGTCAAGCAGCGCCTGGGACGGGGTGTCAGCGTTTACGCCAGCGTGCTGAACCTCTTCGACGAGCTCAAGGTCAAGGACGACGGCCTGAGACGCGAGGAAGAAAGGGCGGGACGCACATTCTACTTCGGCCTCAGCATGGAGTTCTAAATGAAGCTCATCCTCAAGATCCACAAGTACTTCGGGCTGTTCGCGACGCTGACCGTCCTTCTCGTCTCGGCGACCGGCGTCCTGCTCGTGCACGCCAAATCGCTGAACCTCAAGAAAACGACGTTTCGCCTGCCCGGCGCCGCGGCTCCGCGGACGGCCGACGCTTTCGACCTTCTGGCGGCTCCCGCCGGCATGCTGAGCGCCACGAAGCAGGGGGTTTTCCTCCAAGAAGAAGAGGGGTGGCGGCTCGTGCTGGACGCGTCCGCCAACCGCCTGAGCGCCGTCGGCGGAGAGCATCTCGCCTTCGCGAAGGAAGGCCTTTTCTCGAGCCGGGACGGCGGCCGCACGTGGACGGCCGAGCTGGCGGGAAGCGAGGCGCGCGCGGCGGCCATGACGCCGCGCGGACTCGCGGCGGCGACGGCGGACGGCGTCTATGCCCGCCGCGAGGGCCGGTGGGAGCGGCTTGCCGCGTTCGAGAGGGATCCGAACGTTCGCGACCTGCTTCCGGCCGGAGAAGGCATGATCCTCGCCGCCAAGGAGGGAGTGCTCATCCTCGACGCGGGCGGACGGGTGACGACGACGACCCTGCCGCTCGAGGCCGGGAAGAATCGCATGGACCTGGGTAAGCTGGTCCTGGACCTCCACACCGGGGAGTTCTTCGGCCCGTGGTTCTTCCTCTTCGTCGACCTGACGGGCCTGGCGCTGATCGCGCTGTCGCTCTCGGGCGTCTATATCTGGTATCGCCCCTGGATGGCGCGGCGCCAGGCCCGGGCCCGCAACGCGGCGGCGGAGGCGGCTCGCAAGGTTTCAGCGCCGATTATCGCTCGACTCAGCGACTCGAGAAATTCTAGAGTCGGTGCCGGCCCAACAGCGTGAAGCAAGGAGACCCTCAATGAACGATCAGGACAAGAAGAAGTCGGTGGTCATACTCAACCGGATCATGGAGCTCGAGCTGGCCGGCGTCGTGCGCTACACCCACTACTCGCTGATGGTGTACGGCTACAACCGCCTGCCCATCGTCTCCTGGCTCAAGGGCAACGCCGACGAGAGCCTCGCGCACGCGCACAAGGCCGGAGAGCTCGTGACCTTGTTCGGCGGGCACCCCTCGCTCAAGATCGGGCCCCTGCTCGAGACCGAGAAGCACGACATCGGCGACATCCTGCGCGAGAGCCTCGACCACGAGAACGCCGCGCTCAAGGCCTACCACGACCTGCTCAAGGTGTCCGAGGGCCGCTCCGTCCTGCTCGAGGAGTACGCGCGCGAGATGATCGTCAGCGAGGAGATGCACCTCGACGAGGTCAACAAGATGCTGCGCAAGCCCGGCGAGCTCGAGCGCTTCACGAAGTAACGACCGCGGTCCAGCACGATCCCCGGCGCTTCTCCGACGAAGCGCCGGGGATCGCTATTTCAGCAGCGCCGGAGGGTCAGAGACGGGCGGCGTCGGCGGAGAGCCTGTCGAGCTCCTTGTCGTCCAGGCCGTCGTACCACCCGCGCACGTTCCCCTCCGCGTCGACGAGGACGAACTTCGTCGAGTGCGTGAAGCGCTCCCCGGGCGAGGCGGCGGCGTTCTCGACGATCGGCAGGAGGAACCCGTCGCGCACGAGGCGGATCAGCTCCGTCTTCTCGCCGGTGAGGAAGAACCAGCGCTGAGGGTCCGCGGAGAACTTGCGCGCGTACAGCGTGAGGACCTCGGGCGAGTCGTGGTCGGGGTCCACCGTGAAGGAGAGAAGGCCGGTGGATCTCGGCAGGCGCTTCTGCAGGCCGGCCATGTTCGCGGTGAGCATCGGGCACGGCCCCGCGCAGCGCGTGAACACGAAATCGGCGATCCAGACTCGGCCGCGCATGGTCTGCAGATCGAAGGGCGAGGTGCCGTCGATGGTGACGGCGGTCAGCGCGAAGTCGGGCAGCGGCTTCACCGGCTTCGGCGCGGGCCGGCAGCCGGAGATGAGCAAAATGACGATGTAGAAGACGCTACGTATCAACACTAGAAACTCCTTAACGGTTTTGCGCGTCCATCTGGGTCTTTACAAAAATATATCCATCGGTTATTCTACTGCCTCCTCGAAAACGCGCGCGAGCCTCGACGCGGATCCGAGCAAAAGAACGCTACAAAATCTCATGGAGAAAAGGATGAACACGGCTGCCAAGACGCCTGTCACCCCCGCCGGAACCGACGTGAACGAGGACGCGAACGCGACCACGATGCAGGTCCGCAAGCGCGACGGCTCCCTCGAGTCCGTCGATGTCAACAAGATCGTCCGCGCCGTCGCCCGCTCCGGCCAGGGCCTCGAGAACATCGACGTGCTGAAGATCGCCACCAAGACCATCGGAGGCCTGTACGACGGCGCCACCACGAAGGAGCTGGACAACCTTTCCATCCAGACCTCGGCCCTTTTGATCGCCGAGGAGCCCGAGTACTCCCGCTTGGCCGCTCGCCTCCTCTCGACATACATCATGAAAGAAGTCGAGAACCAGGACATCCACTCTTTTTCCCAGTCCATCGGCGCGGGCGTGCGCCACGGCCTGATCTCCGAGAAGGTCGGCCAGTTCGTGCAGACGAACTCACGCAAGCTCAACGACGCCATCGAGATGCAGCGCAACGAGCTCTTCGAGTACTTCGGCCTGCGCACGGTCTACGACCGCTACCTCCTTAAGAACCCCGAGACCCGCGAGGTCCTCGAGGCCCCGCAGTACTTCTTCATGCGCGTGGCCTGCGGCCTCGCCGACACCGTGCAGGAGGCCGTCGAGCTATACAATCTGATCTCCCGGTTTGAGCACATGCCGAGCTCGCCGACCTTGTTCAACTCGGGCACCAAGCACCCGCAGATGAGCTCGTGCTATCTGCTCGATTCCCCCGTCGACGACCTCGAGGCGATCTACAACCGCTACACCGACATCGCCCTGCTGTCCAAGTTCTCCGGCGGCATCGGCGTGTCCTACTCGCGCGTGCGCGCGCGCGGGTCTTTGATCCGCTCGACCAACGGCCAGTCCAACGGGATCATCCCGTGGCTCAAGACGCTCGACAGCTCCGTCGTGGCCGTCAACCAGGGCGGCAAGCGCAAGGGCGCCTGCGCCGTCTATCTCGAGACGTGGCACGCGGACATCGAGGAGTTCCTCGAGCTGCGCGACAACACCGGCGACCCGGCCCGGCGCGCGCACAACCTGCACCTCGCGCACTGGATCCCGGACCTGTTCATGAAGCGGGCCGAGGAGGACGGCGTCTGGTCCCTGTTCGACCCCAAGACCATGCCCCAGCTCACCGACCTGTACGGCAAGGCTTTTGAAGAAGCTTACCTCGAAGGCGAGGAGAAGAAGCTGTTCGTGCGCCAGGTGAAGGCCCGCGAGCTGTACGCCCGCATGATGAAGGCCCTCGCCGAGACCGGCAACGGCTGGATGAACTGGAAGGACGCCAGCAACCTCAAGGCGAACCAGACCGGCTCCCCCGCCAACGTCGTGCACTCCTCGAACCTGTGCACCGAGATCATCGAGGTCACCAACCAGGGCGAGACCGCGGTCTGCAACCTCGGCTCGATCAACCTGAGCAAGTACGTCGAGGACGGCCGCTTCGACTTCGTCAAGCTCGCGGCGAACGTGCGCACCGCGGTCAAGTACCTCGACCGGGTCATCGACATTAATTTTTACCCCACGCAAGCGGCGAAGGCCAGCAACGCCAAGTGGCGGCCCGTCGGCCTCGGCGTCATGGGCGTGCAGGACGCGTTCTTCCAGCTCGGCCTGCCGTTCGACTCCGCCGAGGCCCGCGAGCTGTCGAAGAAAATCTCGGAAGAGATCTACTTCCACGCGCTGTCGGCGTCCGTCGAGCTGTCCTCGGTGAAGGGCCCTCACCTGGCCTTCCCCGAGACCAAGGCCGCGAAGGGCGTGTTCCAGTTCGAGCTGTGGGGCGTGACCCCGTCGGACATGACCCGGTGGGAGAAGCTGCGAGCGGAGATGACCAAGAAGGGCCTGCGCAACTCGCTGCTGCTGGCGATCGCTCCGACCGCGACGATCGCCTCGATCGTCGGCTCCTACGAGGCTACCGAGCCGCAGATCTCGAATCTGTTCAAGCGCGAGACCCTGTCCGGCGAGTTCCTTCAGGTGAACAAGTATCTATGCCTGGAGCTCAAGAAGCTCGGGCTCTGGAACGAGGAGATGCGCGCGCGCATCATGATGGCCGAGGGCTCCATTCAGGACATCGCCGAGATCCCCGAGGCCGTCCGGGCGACCTACCGCACCGTCTGGGAGATCCCGATGCGCTCCTTGATCGACATGGCCGCCGACCGCGGCGCGTACATCGACCAGAGCCAGTCCCTGAACCTCTTCATGGAGAGCCCGAACATCGGCAAGCTCTCCTCCATGTACATGTACGCGTGGAAGAAGGGGCTCAAGACGTCCTATTACCTGCGCTCGCGCCCGGCGACCAAGATCGCCAAGACGACGATATCGGCAAGCGCCGCTCAAACGGCCCCGACGCCGACGCCGGCCGTCACCGGCGCCGAAGCGGTCGCCTGCTCCCTGGAGAACCCGGAGAGCTGCGAGGCCTGCCAGTAAGATAACCCGCGTGGGGCGGGAAGGAGATCCGAAAGGATCCTTCCCGCCCCTCAATTTGCCGTTCGCTCTTTAGGAGACCCCCTCATGATCCTCGACCCCGGCTTCAACCTGACTTTGCGCCCGATGAAGTACCCCGTGTTCTTCGAGATGTACAAGGCCGCCATCAAGAACACCTGGACCGTCGAGGAGGTCGACTTCTCGCACGACGTCACCGATCTCAAGAGCAAGCTTACCCCCGCCGAGCGCCACCTGATCCACCGCCTCGTCGCGTTCTTCGCGACCGGCGACTCGATCGTCAGCAACAACCTCGTCCTGAACCTGTACAAGCACGTCAACTCTCCCGAGGCGCGCGTGTACCTCTCGCGCCAGCTCTTCGAGGAGGCCGTGCACGTCGAGTTCTACCTGACCTTGCTCGACACCTATATCCCCGATCCCGCCGAGCGCGAGCTGGCGTTCGCCGCCATCGACAACATCCCCTCCATCAAGCGGAAGGGCGAGTTCATGTTCAAGTGGATCGACTCGATCAATAAACTGGAGCGGACGGAGACGCAGGAGCAGAAGCGCCAGTTCATGATGAACCTGATCTGCTTCGCCTCATGCGTCGAGGGCCTCTTCTTCTTCGCCGCCTTCGCCTATGTCTACTTCCTGCGCTCGAAGGGGCTGCTCAACGGCTTGGCGGGCGGCACCAACTGGGTGTTCCGCGACGAGTCCATGCACATCGCCGCGGCGATGGAGATCATCAAGACGGCCCGCGCCGAGGACCCGACGTTGTTCACGCCCAAGATGGAGCAAGACGTCATCGTCATGATGCAGGAAGCCATCGAGTGCGAGATGGCCTTCGCCGAGGACCTCCTGGGCGGCGGCATCGCCGGCTTCTCGGTCAACGGCATGAGGCAATATCTCCAGTGCGTGGCCGACCAGCGCCTCGCCAACCTCGGCATCAAGCCCGTGTACGGCTCCAAGAACCCGTTCAACTTCATGGAGCTCCAGGACGTGCAGGAGCTGGCCAACTTCTTCGAGCGCCGCGTGTCCGCGTACCAGACCGGCGTGACGGGCGCCGTCGCGTTCAGCGAAGAGTTTTAAACGGAAACAGCGGTGTCAGGCATATCGTTCTTTGCATAAGTCGGACTTATGCAAAGAACGATATGCCTGACACCTTTTTATCGGGTCGACTCGGCCACGTATACTTGACTGATTTAGTCAGGTATATTAAACTATGACCATGCCCGCCGCGTCCACGCTTTCCTTCGAGGGAATCAAGGTCGGAAACACCCCCCTCCTCGACGTCTCCTTCGCCTTCCCGGAACTCGGCGAAAAGGTCAAGATCGTCGCCAAGGCCGAATGGGCCAACCCGGGCGGGTCGGTCAAGGATCGAGCCGCGTATTTCATCATCAAGGACGCCCTGGAAACGGGCAAGCTCGACGGCGGAAAGGTCCTGCTCGACTCCTCGTCGGGCAACACCGGCATCGCCTACGCGTGGCTGGGCGCTCGCCTGGGGGTCAAGGTGGCCTTGGCGGTGCCGGGCTCCATCGCCAAGCAGCGGCGCGCGATTTTGGAAGCCTACGGCGTGGAGCTGTTCTTCACTGACCCGCTCGAGGGCTCCGATGGCGCCATCCGCGAGGTGCGCCTCATGCTCAAGGCCGAGCCGGGCCGCTACTGGTACGCCGACCAGTACTCGAACCCGATGACCTGGCGGGCGCATTTCGAGACGACCGGCGCCGAGATCTTCGAGCAGACCGGAGGCAAGGTCACCCACTTCGTCGCCGGCCTGGGCACGAGCGGGACCTTCGTCGGCGCGGGCCGCCGTCTGCGCGAGCTGAACAAAAACATCCGTTTGATCTCCATGGAGCCGGACGGCCCCATGCACGGGCTCGAAGGGCTCAAGCATATGGAAACCTCGATCATCCCCGCGATCTACGACGATTCCGTGGCCGACAGCCGCATCCAGATCGCCACGGAAGAGGCGCAAGCCGCCGCGCGAACGCTCGGACGGTCCGGCGGGATCCTCCTCGGGCCGTCAGGCGGCGCCAACCTCGCCGCGGCCCTTCGCCTTGGACGAGACCTGGTCGCGCAGGGCCGCGAGGCGGTCATCGCCACCATGTTCTGCGACTCGGGCGAGCGCTACCTGGGCGAGAGGTTCTGGCAGCCATGAGCCTGAAGCTCAATCGCGCCGTCGAGGCGATCGCGGTCCGGACCTGCGAGAAGGCCTTCCCCGAGGAGGGCTGCGGGCTTCTCATCGGGCCGATACCCGAGAACTTCGAAGCCCCTGGCCGCGTCCTCGCGATCGACGAGGCCCGCCCCTTGCCCAACGGCTGGGACGCCTCGGCGAAGACCAACAAGTATCTCATCGACCCGAAGACCATGGCCAAGGTGGAGGCCGAGCTGTCGGGGAGCGGGCGCGGCGTGGTGGGCTTCTTTCACTCGCATCCGACCGTGCCGGCCTGGCCCTCTCCCTTCGACCTGACCATGGCGATGCCGTGCTGCAGCTATTGGATCCTGCAGGTCAAAGATGGGAAAGCCGTCGACTCGCGGTCATGGCAAAGAACCGAGGACGGCCGGTCGTTTATCGAAGAAGAGATCATTCTCGAAGGATAATCATGAGCATAGAGATCAGGCTGCCGACCGCGCTTCGCGCGTTCGCCGATAAGCAAGAGAAGATAGGCGTAGACGCGGCAACCGTGGGCGAAGCGCTGGAGCAGCTATTCACCAAGCACGAGCGCCTACGGCAACAATTGATGTCGCCCGAGGGGAAGCTTCGTTCCTTCGTCAATGTGTATGTGAACGACGACGACGCCCGCGACAGGCAAGGCCTCGCCACCCCGGTCAAGGACGGGGACACCATCCTCATCGTCCCCGCCATCGCGGGCGGCTCGGCCGTGCTGGAACTCGAACTCACCACGGCGGAGAAGGCCCGCTACCACCGCCACCTGATCATGCCCGAGGTCGGCGCCGAGGGTCAGAAGAAGCTCAAGAACGCGTCGGTGCTGTGCGTCGGGGCGGGCGGCCTCGGCTCGCCGCTGGCGCTGTACCTGGCCGCGGCCGGCGTGGGGCGCATCGGCATCGTGGACTTCGACACGGTGGACGAGTCGAATCTTCAGCGACAGATCATTCATGACACCGCCTCGGTGGGGACCTCGAAATTAAAATCGGCCGAGAAGCGCCTGAAGGGGCTCAATCCCAATGTCCGGGTCGAACTGCACGAAACCAAGCTGACCTCCGCGAACGCCGTCGACCTGTTCAAACGATACGACGTGATCGCCGACGGCACCGACAACTTCGCCACGCGCTATCTCGTCAACGACGCCTGCGTCCTGACCGGCAAGCCCAACGCGTACGGCTCCATCTTCCGTTTTGAAGGTCAATTGTCCGTGTTCGGCCTCAAGGACGGCCCCTGCTACCGCTGCCTCTATCCTGAGCCCCCGCCCCCCGGCCTCGTGCCCAGCTGCGCCGAGGCGGGCGTCCTCGGCGTGCTTCCCGGCGTCATCGGCACCATGCAGGCCGTCGAGGCCCTCAAGCTCATCCTCGGCATCGGCCGCCCCCTCTCGGGCCGCTTGATGCTGTACGACGCGCTCGAGCAGAGCTGGCGCACTCTGAAAATAAAGAAAAACCCGGGGTGCCCCATGTGCTCGGAAAATCCGACCATCAAGGCGCCGATCGATTACGAGGCCTTCTGCGGCCTCAAGGAGAACACCGTGACCATCCCAGAAATTTCCGTGCAGGATCTCAAGGCGATGCTCGACAAAAAGGACAAGTTCGTCCTCCTCGACGTGCGCGAGCCCCACGAGCACGAGATAGCGAAGATCCCCGGCTCCACCCTCATCCCGCTGGGCAAGCTGCCCGAGCGCTTCGGCGAGCTCGACAAAGGCGCCAAGCTCATCGTGCACTGCAAGATGGGCGGCCGCTCGGCGAACGCCGTGAAGTTCCTCCGGGAGAAGGGCTACGACGCGACCAACGTGGCGGGCGGCATCAACGCCTGGTCGGAGTCGATCGACCCGTCGGTGCCGCAGTACTAAGATGACGGCCCGAGCGGTCCTCGCGGTCCTGCTCCTCGCGGCGAGCGCCTGCAAGCCCCGCCCGGAGGCGCCTGAGATCACGGTCCAGGAGCTGAAGGCCATGCGGGACCGCAAGGAGGAGCTCGTCCTCCTCGACGTGCGCGAGCCGCGGGAATACGAGAAGGCGCGGATCGCGGGCTCGACCTTGATCCCCCTCGGCTTCCTCAAGGCCCGCCTCGGCGAGCTCGACAAGGGCGCCAAGCTCGTCGTGCTCTGCAAGATCGGCGGCCGCTCGGCGAGCGCCGTGAATTTCCTTCGCGAGCAGGGCTTCGACGCCGTCAGCCTCGCCGGCGGCATCGACGCCTGGTCCGCGCGGATAGACCCGTCCGTTCCGAGGTATTAAAGTGAGCGACAAAACCTACGATCTCATCGACGCCGAGGCCGCCCACCGCGTCCTCGCATCCAAGGCCCCCGGGCAGCTCGTCGACGTGCGGGAGGTGTCCGAGGTGGACGCCCTGCGCGTCGAGGGCGCGATGAACATCCCGCTCTCCCGCCTGGGCGAGCTCGCCGCCCGCCTCGACCGCGGCGCGCCCGTCTACCTGCTGTGCCGCTCCGGCTCCCGCGCCGCCGAGGCGGCCGCCAAGCTCGATGCGCTCGGCCATCGGGACATCCTCGTCGTGCGCGGCGGCCTCGAGGCGTGGACCGCCGCGGGCAAGCCGGTCGTGCGCGGGGCCTCGCGGGTGTGGAGCCTGGAGCGCCAGGTGCGCTTCGCCGCCGGCTCGATGGTGTTCACGGGGACGGCGCTGGGCTTCGCCGTCGATCCGCGCTGGCTGCTCCTCCCGGGCTTCGTGAGCGCGGGCCTGATGTTCTCCGCGGTGACCGACACGTGCGGCATGGCTCTCGTGCTGGGCCGCCTGCCGTGGAACAGGGGCTCCGGCGGCTCCTGCGGGCGCTGATGCCCGAGCTTCCCGAGGTCGAGACCGTCCGCCGGGTCCTGCAGGAAAGGTTCGCCGGGCTCACCATCACCGCCGTCGCTCTCGGCAAGCCCACCTTCTATCGCGCGCCGCCGGCGGCGGCCATCAAGATCCTCGCGGGCGGCGTCATCTCCTCCTTCAAGCGCCGGGGCAAGTACCTGATCGTCGTCATCGAGGATCGCGGCGAGGTGATCTTTCACCTCGGCATGTCCGGCCGCATCACCGTCGGCGGCGAGAGCCCGCACGTGCGCTTCCAGATGTGGATCGGCACCGAGGCCGTGCGCTTCCACGACTCCCGGCGCTTCGGCCGCGTCGGCTGCGCGCTGCCCGACCTCGGCCCCGAGCCGATGGACCCGGAGTTCACGCCGGACTATCTCTGGAGGATTCTGCGCAAGCGCACCGCGCCGGTCAAGGCCCTGATCATGGACCAGAAGCTCATCGCGGGGCTCGGGAACATCTACGCCACGGAGGCCCTGCACGCGGCGGGCATACGGCCCGGGCGCGCGGGCAAGTCTTTAAGCCGGGCCGAATCCTGCAGGCTGGCCGAAGCGTGCCGCGTCATCCTCGTTCGCGGCGTGGAGGCGGGAGGCGCCACGCTCGACGACGAGGCCTTCCTCGACCCCCTCGGCCGCCCGGGGCGCATGCAGATGGGCGTGATGGTCTACGGGCGAAAGACCTGCGGCGCGTGCGGGGGCCCCGTCATCGGCACGCGCAAGAGCATCGGCGGGCGCGCCAGCGCCTACTGCCCGTCCTGCCAGAGGTAGGCGCTCAGCGCCGGCCGCGAAGCGCGTTGTTGAGCGTCGAGCGCGCCGCGCGCGCCTTCAGCGGGAGGAGCGGACGCCGCCTCTCATAAAAAAACTTCGCGGTCATGATCGCGGCGGCGGCCAAAATGGCGAGGGTCATCGGGTTCTCCGGAAGGGCGTCGACGGAGGATAGCCCGCGAACCCGGTTCCGTCAAGGCCCGCTCAGGATCTCAGGTAATCCGAAAGGTCGGAATGGCTCACGGCCGCGCGAAAGCGCTGCACGCACGCCGCCGTCTCATCGGCCTCCGGGATCCGGAGCGGTTCGTCGGGACGGCGGCTTGGCTTGAAGCCGCGCCTGACCTCGTGACGGCGCCGCCAGGCGGACACCGCCGGAGGCACGACCATGAACAGGATCGGGAAGAGAAAAACGGCCGCCGCGATCGGGACGATCAAGCCTTCCATAAGTTCAGCGTAAAGCCAGGAACCCCCTCCGTCAAGGGCCCTCATGGCTGTTTCCTGAAACGGCTTCCGGCTCACCCCTTGACAAAACCGAGGAGCGGGGCTAGAATACTACTGTACTAGTTCACTAGTACACTTAACATGATCCGGATCGATCCCCTGTCGCCGACGCCCCTCAACGAGCAGATCAAGTCCGGCCTGCGCGGCCTCATCGCCCGCGGCGCCCTCAAGCCCGGCGAGCCGGCGCCAACCATCCGGCCGCTCGCCGAGGCGCTCAAGGTCAACCCGAACACGGTCGCCCGCGCGATCCGCGAGCTCGTGCTCGAGGGCGTGCTCGAGACCAAGCGCGGGGAGGGCACGGTGGTCGCGGCCGGCGCCCCCCGCAAGGCGTCGGACGGATTGGCCGAGATCCGCGACGGCCTGCGCGAAGCCCTGCGCCAGGCCCGGCGCGGAGGGCTCGACTGGGACGATATCACCTTGCTCGTGCGGCGAGCGGAGAAGGAGAACCTATGAACGCCTTGAGCTTCCGAAACGTCACGAAGGTCTTCGGCGGCCGCCGCGTCCTCGATGGCGCCTCGGGCTCGGCCGAGAAAGGCAAGGTGATCGGCCTGCTCGGCCGCAACGGCGAGGGCAAGACCACCTTGTTCAAGATCCTGCTCGACCTCCTCGCCGCGGACTCCGACGAGGTCGAGGTCCTGGGCCTGCGCCCCGACGGCTCCGGGCGCATACGTCAGGCCGCCGGCTATATCCCGGAGCGGCCCTCCTTTCATTCCTTCATGAGCGTCGCCGAGGTCCTCGAGCTTCGCTCGAGCCTTTACCATCGCTGGGACGCGGCCCGAGCGGCGGGGTTGTGCAAGCGGCTCGGCCTCGACCCGGCGACGCGCCTCGAGGGCGCGAGCAAGGGCACGCTCGGCAAGCTCGCCTGGGTGTGCGCCGCCGCGCACGATCCCGCCCTGTATCTGCTCGACGAGCCGACCTCCGGCCTCGACGCGCTCGTGCGCGAGGAGGTTTTATCCGGCCTCGTGAACGAGCTGGGCGAGGCCGGAAAAACCGTCCTTGTCAGCAGCCACCGCATGGACGAGCTCGCGGGCCTGCTCGACGAGGTGTGGGTGATGGCGGGAGGGCGCATCGTCGCGGTGCACGCGCTCGACGCGCTGCGCGCCGACGCCTGCGTGGTCGGCGGGCGTCTGCGCTCCGCCGACGCACCGCCAGCGGTGCCGGGGGCGATCGCGCTCGGAGGCGAGGGGCTCGTGCGCTCCTGGGCCGTCCTCGACCGCGCCGCCCGCGAGCGCCTGCTCGGCTGCGGCGCCCTGCTCTCCCCCTCGGTCGAGCCCCTGCCTCTCGACCGGGCCTTCTCGCATCTGCTCTCGCTCAAAGGAGACGAACTCCGATGAACATCCCGCTGATCCGTCTCGAACTGCGCAAGAACCGCCTCGCCGCCGCGAGCGCCGCCGCGGCCTTCCTCGTCACCTTGCCGGTGTGCCGCCTCGTATCGTCGGCCACGGGGCTTGAGCTGAGGCTGAGCCTGGACGCGGCGCTGACGGGGTGGGTGCTCCTCGGCGTCCCGCTGGCCGCCGCGCTGATCGGCGCGGCCTCCGGGGCGGCGTCGGGCTCGCGCGACGCGCTCGAAGCCGAAGGGCTCCTCCCCCCCTCCCCCGGCCGGCGCGCGCTCTCGGCGATGACGGCCTCGCTTCTGCTCACCGCGGCCTTCGCCGCCTTCGTGCTCGCCGTCGGAGCCCTTCTCGGCAAGCCCCCGGCAGGCATCCGTTCGCCGGAGCAAATGGCCTGGGGCGCGTCGTTCTGGCACAACCTCCCGTTGACCCCGGTTCTGGCCCTGGCGTCGTTCGACGTCCTCGCCGGAGCCTGGGCGCTGTCGCGCCTCATCGGCCACGGCGTGGCCGGAGGCCTGCTCGCCCTCCTCCTGACGGCGGCGTCGGGCGCCGGCGTCGCCGCGTGCTTCGGCCTCGAGCTCCTGCACAACCAATGGGGCGCCTCCTGCTATGCCTCGGCGGTGGCGATCGCCTCCTTCGGCGCGCTGGCCAAGGTCTGGGCCGGCGCGCTCGCGGCGCGCTGGGCCGAGCGGCGTTGCGGCGCGCGCATCTTAGCTCGTGCTCTCGCGCTTCTCGTCCTTCCGGGGCTCATGATCTGGGGAAGGGCGGGAGCGGAGATGCGGATGCTCGACGCCAAGCTCGCCCCCATCGGCCACGGACACTCCTTCGAGAACATCCGCGGCTACACGGCGCCCGAGATGGGAAGCGGGGCCGCCGCCGGAGAAGGCGCTGTATTCAAAACCCTGCGCGGCGGAGTCGTGCTCGCCGGAGCCGCGGGCGTTCGCGTCCTCATCCCGGAGCAAAGCGCGGGCCTGTCCTACGTGCTGCTGGAGCCGTTCAAGACCTGGATACGCAGCGCCTGGCGGGACGATCAAGGCGTCCTTTGGGTCGAGCGCTACGTCAGCCCCAACACCGAGCTCTGGCGCGTCGAAGGTTCCAAGGTCGAAAGCCTGCGCCTGACCGGCTACGGCTCGATCTCGATGGTCGCCGGAACGCCGCTGATGCACCGCTATCCCGGCGGCAAGCGCCTTCTGGTCGCCCGCGTGGAGGATTATTTCCGGCGCGGCGACAAAGCGGCCTGGTTCGAGGGCTACAGGGATATCGTCGCCATGCGCCGCCGCGAGGCAGGGGCCGGGCGTGTCGCCTGCGGGGGCAAATGTTTCGAGGCGGAAGGGCGCCGCTGGAAGCTGCCGGGAATTTCCAACGATCGCGATGCGGTGTTCCCTCGCGAATTCGGCGGCCGCCGCGCCTATCTCGTTCCGGTTCGCAACGGCGATAATTTGAGCATGGCTCTATGCCGGGCCGACGGCTCGACGGTCGCCGCCTGGCCCGGCTATCATTCATTGAATTCGCTGCCGGACGGGACGATCTTTTCTCTCTGGAAAGGCACGCTGTGGTCCATCGGCCCCGATGGCACGGTCGCCGCTCCGGTCGGCTTGGATCCGCCGCTGCCGGACTCAACTCAGAAGCCGATGCGCATAGCGGAAGGCAAGGCCTGGCTCGTTTCGCGGGGGAAGCTCACGGTCGTCGACGCCGCCGGGCGCGCCGTGCTCACGCGCCCCCTTCCCGAGGACATCGAGGACGCGATCCCGCTCAAAGATGGCTTCGTGATCACGACCAGGCGCTCAGCCTATTTCTCGGACTGGAACGGGAAGCTGCGCCGCGTCGAGAATCCCCGATAAACGATCGGCGCGCGGCCCCCCCCTCAGAGAACCGCGCGCCCCGACGTTTTTAGGATAGCACCCGCGCGCGGAAACTCCCATGGAGGAGGCGCAAAGAGATTATGATCGGACCTTGACCCCGCCCGGCTTCACCCGGTGTTTCCTTGACGAAAACGGATTCCGGGGCTACTCTTAAGGCAGGAACCTCCCATGCCGCCCACACCCTTGTACCTGAGCGCCGCAAGGATCGAAGCCCTCGCGGCTTTTCGCTCCCTCGAGCCCGACGCGGTCACCTTGCACCTCGCCGTCGACGCCGGCGGGCTGTATCCGTCCACGTTCCACCAGCTCGCGGGCGAGGCGAGGCGCGACCCGCGCATGAAGTCCCTCGGCCGGGACCTCGACCGCATCGAGAAGTTCATCGCCTCGGAGTTCATCCCCGGCCCGCACCGCCTGGCCGCGGTGTATTCCTGCGCCAAGCGCGGCCTGTTCGAGACCTTCGTCCTGCCCCAGCCCTTCAAGAGCGCGCTGACGGCCGGGGAGACCCTCGACCTGCGCCCGCTCGCCGCCCTCGCGGGACAATACAACCGCTACATGGCCCTTTTGCTCGGTCCAGTGAAGGCGCGCTTCATCGAGCTGCACATGGGACAGGCCGTCGAGCTCGAGCCGATGACGGGGGATTTCGAGGGCGTCGACGGCCTCGGCGCCGTCGCCCTTCACGCGGCGACGCTCTCCCGCGAGCGCCGCTACGACCGCCTCATCCTGGGAGCGCCCCCGGCGCTCGAGGCGGGGTTCATCCCCTTGCTCGACCCCGCCCTTCAAAAAGACCTCATTCTCGAGCCGGTGATGGGGCCGGAGCGGCCCATCGAGGCGGTGCTCGAGCGCGTCCTGCACAACGAGCGCCAGGCCCGCAGCGTCCGCGAAAGCGTCCTGGTCCACCGGCTCCTCGACGAGGCCCGCCGGGGCGGCGCCGTGACCGGCCTCGACGCCGTGACGGCCGCGGTCCAGCAAGGCGCCGCGGCGCGCGTGCTCGTGCGCGACGGCTACACGAAGATTGGCCGGGCCTGCCCGAAGTGCGGGCACCTCTCGGTGGCCAACCGTTCCTGTCCGTGGTGCTTCTGCGCCACCGACATGGTGCTCGATCTCGTCAGCGAGCTCGGCAACAAGGCGCTCGACGCGGGCTGCGAGCTTTACCGCGTCATGTACGATACGCGCTTCGAGGGCGTTTGCCGCATCGGAGCGGAGCTCAAGGTGCCGCTCAACAAGCCCGCCGCCCCGCCGACCGCGCGCGCCCTGCGCGGCGTCTTCGCGATGAAGGACGGCAAGCCGTCCCCGCTGCGCCCGCGTTAGACCGGCTCACGGCCGTAATAGGGCAGGCCCGCGAACTCCGCCGCGCCGGCCGCCGCGCGCGCTCCGTCCTCCGCGTCGCGGGCCCAGTACACCTCGAGGTCGCCCCCGTCGAAGCGCCGCAGGCACACCACGTAGGCCCGCCGGCTCGACCCGACGAGCAGGCGACGCCGCTCGCGGCTGACGAGGATGACGGCCCGGAACTCGTCAAGGTCCCAGGTCGCGTTCCCGCCGACGGAGTGCCCGCCGACGCCGAGGTAGCGGGCGACCATGCGGTGCTCCCGGTCGATCACGACGCGCGAGCGGCCGCGCAGGAACAGCCAGCCCGACGCGACGAACGCGGCGCCGAGGACGAAGCGCACGGCGGGCACGAGCAGAGGCACGGGATTGCTCAGCGCGTAGGCGGCGACCGCCGTCGCGAAGGTGAAGAGCATCTCGACGAAACCGAAGCAGACCAGCGCGAGGCCGGCCATGGCGGCGGTCGTGTCGGGTTCCTGGCGGATTTCGAAGCGGGAGCGGCTCGTCTTGATCATGGCGCGGGGCGGGACCTAAGTCCCAGTATAGACCCGCCACCGTCGAGCGTCAAGGCCCACCGGCTCCCAGTTCATGGGGTTTTGAAACGTCCTGGAACGAGCACTGACACGAACGGAATGGCGCCTGCGGCGCCAGGGTTTTCGCTTCGCGAAAACCTGAGAACGAACTCTCATACGCGAACTCCTGCCAAGCAGGGACTTTG
>JAUYSH010000061.1 GCA_030696455.1 Elusimicrobiota bacterium | reverse complement strand
GCTCGAGACGCTCGCCGCGCGCCCGGAGGGCTTCGGCCCGGGGCGAGGCGAAAGCGCCCTTTACATCACCCCCGGCTTCGAGTTCCGCGGCATCGACGCCCTGATCACGAACTTCCATCTTCCGCGCTCGACGCCGCTGCTGCTGGCCAGCGCCTTCGCGGGGCGCGAGCGCCTGCTCGCCGCGTACCGGGAGGCCGTCTCCCTCGGCTACCGTCTGTATTCCTTTGGCGACGCGACATTTGTAATATAGGTAACATGTCGCGGATTCCCTTTTGGATTGGTCCTGTCCTGGTGGCGCTCGCCGCATTCCCGGCGGGCGCCGCGGAGGACGACGCCTTCGAGTTCTTCCGGGAGGAGGCCAAGGTCTACACCGCCTCCCGCCGCCTCGAGGCCACGGCCCAAGCGCCCGTCGCCGTGGACGTCGTGACCGCCGAGGAGATCGCGGCCTACGGCTACCGAAACCTGGCCGACCTGCTGCGCTTCCGCGCGGGGCTCGACGTCAGCGACGCCCGATCCGCCGACGGCAACCGCGCCAGCGTCACCGCCCGCGGCTTCACACGGGACTTCGTCTCGGAGATGCAGGTGCTCGTCGACGGCCGCTCCGTCTACTCCCCCTTCCTGGGCGGCGTCTACTGGGAAAGCCTGCCGGTCCCGATGGAGGACATCGAGCGCATCGAGATCGTGCGCGGCCCCAACGCGGCCCTGTACGGCTCCAACGCCGCCCTCGGCGTCATCAGCATCATCACGCGCAAGCCCGGGAGCAAGGCACGGGGCGGCGTCACCGCGCGCGGGGGCAACCGCTCCCTCTACGCCTCGGAGGCCGCCGAGGCCGGCTCGCCGCTCGCCGGGCTGCGCGTCAGCCACAGCCACGAGACGGCGCCGGGCAACCCGGCTCCCGATGGGACCCGCGACGCCAACGACTTCCTGCACTCCAACAAGCTCAACATTCGCGCCCGCGTGAATCCGGACAAGGCGACCGAGCTCGAGCTCATGGGCGGAGGGGTCTGGCAGACGATGGGCGTCCCGGGCTACGCGGTGGACGTCCGCGCGAAGCAGGCGCACGATTTCCAGATGCTGCTCGCCGCGCGGGACCTGGGCGGCGCGGGCTCTCTCGAGGCCGTCTTCTCCCGCTCGGAGATGCGCCTCAATCAGGACCGTTTCCTCGTCTCGCCGGTCGATCTGCGCGTCTATCAGTACGACGGCGAGCTCCTGCACCGCTCGTCCTGGGCCGACGAGAGGGTCCGGTCCGCCGTGGGCGGGAGCTGGCGCCGATCGGGAGTCTATTCGGACCAGCTGTTCACCGGGCATCCTTCCCAGCATAACGAGGTCACGCGCGGGTTCACCCACCATTCCGTGCGGCTGAGCGACGCGCTGACCGCCGTCGCGGGCGTCTCGGTGGAGGACTCCCGCGTCGGCGGCCTGCAGACGGCCTGGCAGGGCGTGGCGCTTTACTCGCCGGTCGAGGATCACACGCTGCGCGCGTCGTACTCGCACGCGCCCACGATGCCTCCGCTGTTCAACAAGTACGGCGATTTCACCTTGGGCGCGACGCGCTTTCTGGGCAATCCCGATCTGCGGCCGCAGCAGCTGCACTCCTGGGAGGCGGGCTGGAGCGGCCGGACCCTCGACCGGTCCTTGAAATCGTGCTTCACCCTCTATTACATGGAGATCCGGGACCGCATCTTCCAGCACGTCGAGATCGCGGGGCCGCCGCGGGTCCTCGACTACGACAACCGCAACCGGGCCACCGCCCGCGGCGCGGAGCTGTCGGTCGAGTACGCTCTGGCCGTGGACCGGACGCTCTTCGCCAACTACACCTTCGAGAAGATCCTCGACGACAAGGGGGTCGATTCCGCCGGGACCGACCTGCGCAGCGGCACCCCCCTGCACAAGGCGAACCTCGGCGCGCGCGCCGCGCTCGGCAGGGGCTTCTCCGCCTCCGCGCTGGTCGGCTACAAGGACGCCTTCGAGGCGAACTCGACGAACCGGAGCACGCGCCGCTCGATCGACCGCTCGTTGCGCGTCGACGCGCGGGCCGCCTGGGCGCCGCGGCCGGGGTGGCAGGTCTTCGTCGCCGGGGTCGACCTGGTCCAGCCCTACCGGGTCGAGGCGGCCGACGGCACGGCCTCCCCCCGGCGCTTCGAGGGCGGCATGAGCGTCAAGTTCGGACTGTGAGGCGAAGCGCCGCCGCGACCGGCCGTCCCCGGCCTGTTTAAAGGTAGAATCCCCGCGTGGCGTTCACGATCGAGGCGAAGGACGGGCTGGCCCGCGCGGGCTGGCTGGACACACCGCATGGGCGCGTCGAGACGCCGGTGTTCATGCCCGTCGGCACGCAGGCGAGCGTCAAGGCCCTCGACTCCGACGACATGCGCCGGCTCGGCGCCAACGCGATCCTCGCCAATTCCTATCACCTCTACCTGCGTCCCGGCGTCGACACGGTCAGGGCCGCCGGCGGCCTGCACAAGTTCATGGACTACGACGGGTTCATCCTCACCGATTCCGGCGGCTTCCAGGTCCTGAGCCTCTCCGACCTGCGCGAGATCGACGATGAGGGCGTGACCTTCCGCTCGCATCTCGACGGCTCCAAGCACCGCCTCACCCCCGAGTCGGTCATCGCGGTGCAGGCGGGCCTGGGCTCCGACGCCTGGACGACGCTCGACGAGTGCCCGCCGTACCCGTGCTCGGAGGCGGAGGCGGCGCAGGCGCTGGAGCGCACCTTGAAATGGCATGACCGGTCGGTGCCCGCCGTCGCCGCCGCGCGCGCCGCGGGCTCCAAATGCCTCTTCTTCCCCCTTTTCCAGGGCGGCCTGCACCCTGCGCTGCGCAAGCGCTCGGCGGAGCACCACAACGCGTCGCCGGCCGACGGCATCTCGATCGGCGGCTTCATGGTCGGCGAGGACAAGGAGACGACCTGGCGCATGCTGACGGAGACGACCGCGCTGCTGCGCGAAGAGCGTCCCCGCTACCTGATGGGAGTGGGCACGCCGCTCGATCTGTGGGACTCCATCGCCTGCGGCGTCGACATGATGGACTGCGTCTACCCCACGCGCGTCGCGCGCACCGGCCACGTGATGGCCAGCGGCGGAAAGTTCAACGTGACGAACTCCCGCTTCCGCCGCGATTTCACCCCGCTCGATCCCGAATGCTCCTGCTTCGTCTGCGCCCGCTACACGAAGGCCTACCTCGGGCATCTCCTGCGCTGCAAGGAGCTCGCCGCCTACCGCCTCCTCTCCTATCACAACCTCCACTTCATGGAGCAGACCACGATCGAGATCCGCGGGGCGATCCGGGAGGGCCGCTTCGGGTCCGCGCGCGCCGCGTTCCGGGAGCGCTACGCGGAAAAGAAGTGAAGCCGGCCGGCCGCGCCGACCCGCTCGCCGGGCTCGTGTTCGCGTGCTTGGCCGCGCTGTTCTGGCTGGGCCGTTCGCGTTCCTTCGGCATGGGCGACAGCCCCCAGCACGTGCTGTCCGCCCTGCTCTGGGCCGTCCCCCATCCCCCGGGCTATCCGCTGCAGACCGCGCTCGGCTGGCTGTGGTCGCGCCTGCCGTGGTCAGACCCCGGCGCGGCGGTCAACGGGCTCTCGGGGATCTTCGCGGCGGCGGCGGCCTCGGCCCTGTTCCTTCTTCTCCGGGCCGGCGGGGTCCGGCGCGCGGCGGCCCTGACCGCGACGGCCTTGATGGCGCTCTCGCCCCTCTTCTGGTACTACTCGCTCGTCGCGGAGGTGCGCGCGCTCAATGGCCTCCTCGCGCTCGCGGCGGCGCTTTTCGTCTTCTCCTGGTCGCGCGGCGGCGGGCCCGGGTCCTTGCTCGCCTTCGCGGGGTTTTTCGGCCTGGGGCTGTCGCACCATCCGACCTATGTCTTTCTCGTCCCGGCCTACGCCGCGTGGCTGTGCGCGCGCCGGCCGACGGCTAAGCTCGCGGCCGCGGCCGCCGCGCTCGCTTTGCTCGGCCTCGCCGGGCCGTACCTGCTCCTCGGATCGCGCCTCGCCCTCGGCTCGCCGGCCTATAACCTGTTCGAGGTCCGCGGCTGGGCCGACCTGTGGCCGCTGTTCACCCGCGCCCGCCTCGGCGGTCCGCTGCTCATGGCGGGCGGCGCGCCGCCGCTCGGCTTCTCGAGCTTCGATCCGGACCGTCTCGCCGTGCACGCGGGCTGGTTCGTTTCATCCGTGTGGACCCACGCCGGGCCGGTCGCGCTCGCGCTGGCCGCGCTCGGGTCGTCCGCGCTTTGGCGCGACGCGCGCCGCGACCTCGCGGCCTGGACGCTGTGGCTGGGGGCGTCGGCCGGGATCTTCCTCGTCTTCAGCAGCCAGCAGCTGCCGGCCGTCGATCCCGAGTACGCCCGCGCGGTCTCCGCCCGCTTCCATCTCCTGCCGCTGATCGCCGTGTTCGCTCTGGCCGGCCTCGGCGCGGAGGCCCTGGCCCGGCGCGTTCGGCCCGCCTTCACTTTCGCCCTGCTCGCGGCCGTCGTCGCCGGTCCGCTCCTGCTGCGGCCGCTGTCGCTCGCGCGCCAGAACCCGCTTCTCGACTACGCGCGCGCCCTCGTGCGCGACTCCGCGCCGGGCGACTTCATCGTTCTGGGCGGGGACGACACCATCTTCGCGGCGTTGAACCTCGAGCTTGTTCGAGGCGAGGGCGGCGGACGCGTCTTCCTCTGCCCGACGATGTTCTCATTCCCGCCCTATCTGCGGCGCCTGCGAGCGACCTACCCCGAGGTCATTCTTCCCTCGGGACCTTCCGGACCCGGCACGGACTGGGCGCGTTGGAGAGCGTTGAATCCCGGCCGGGCGGTCCTCGCCGAAGCGTCCCTGCGCGACGCGGTTCTGTCTGATTTTCCCCGGAGCGTCCCCCAGGGCTCGCTCATTCGCGTCGAACCGGCTCCCGTCAAGAGCGACCCGGAGGCCGATGCCCGGCGCTTCCTCGAGGCGCCCGAGACCTCCTCCTTTCCCCGCCGCGCGAGCCGCCGTTGGACCCAGGAGGTCTACATTCTGCAGTCGCGCCGGCGCATGGCCGAGTGGCTCGCCTCCCGCTTGCACCCGGAGCGGGACGCGGAGCTTCTTCGGCGCCTTGTCCTATTAATGGAAGACCAGTGAGCTCTTCCGGCGTTGGCCGTTTTGTGTCAATCTCTTGACCGCCGGGGCTCAGTTCCGTATAATCCCCAACCGATAAAACATGGCGACCGATAGCACGGGGCGCCAATCGATCCGCGGAGGACTTGAATGGACTTTATTGACAGCATGAAATTCCCGCTCATCATCGTGATGGGAATTTCCTTGATCGCGCTCGCCGTCGCTTTCTGGCTCATCAACTGGGTCATGGCCAAGGACACCGGCACCGACGCGATGCGCAAGATCTCCGACGCCATCAAGTCCGGCGCCGAGGCCTACCTCCGCCGCCAGAACTACACGATCACCACGCTCTCGGCGGTGCTCGCCGTCGTGATCTTCGTCCTCTACGCGTTCCTGCGCAAGGCCAACCCTCACGATCCGGCGACCCCGATGGTGCTCGCGCTGTGCACCACCGCCTCCTTCCTCGCCGGTGCGGCGTGCTCGCTGATCGCGGGCTATATCGGCATGTGGATCTCGATCCGCGCCAACATCCGCACCGCGGCCGCGGCGCGAACGTCCCTTAATGATGCGCTGCGCATCGCGCTTCGCGGCGGGGCCGTGTCGGGGCTGTTCGTCTGCGCGCTGTCGCTGATGGGCGTGGGCGGTCTGTTCATCCTCCTCAAGCTGCTCGGCTATCCCTTCGAGAAGATCCCGTTCATGATCGTCGGCTACGCGTTCGGCGCCTCGTTCGTGGCGCTGTTCGCCCAGCTCGGCGGCGGCATCTACACGAAGGCCGCCGACGTCGGCGCGGACCTCGTCGGCAAGGTGGAAGCCGGTATCCCCGAGGACGACCCCCGCAACCCCGCCGTCATCGCCGACCTCGTCGGCGACAACGTCGGCGACTGCGCGGGCCGCGGCGCCGACCTCTTCGAGTCCACCGCCGCCGAGAACATCGGCGCGATGATCCTCGGCGTCGGCCTGATCCCGTACTTCGGCTGGAAGGGCGTCGTGTTCCCCCTCGTCGCCCGCGCGCTGGGCATCCTCGCGTCGATCGCGGGCGTGCTCGTCGTGCAGACCGAGGAGCACGAGGACCCGATGGACGCGCTCAACATCGGCTACTACCTGACCTCCTTCCTCTCCGCCCTCGGCTTCGCGGCCGCGGCGTGGTGGATGCTGCGCTCCGAGGCGGCCCCGAACGCGTGGATATACTACACGACCTGCGGCTTCATCGGCATCCTGACGGCGCAGGCCTTCGTCTACATCACGCAGTACTACACCGAGTACAAGTATCGTCCCGTGCTCGAGATCTCCGACGCCTCCAAGACCGGCCCGGCGACGAACATCATCGCGGGCATCGCGGTCGGCCTCGAGTGCACGGCCGCCCCGATCGTCGTCATCTCGGTCGCGATCCTGGCCTCGTACAAGCTCGGCGTCCTGGCGCTCGGACCGGCGGCCGGCCTCACCGGCGGCCTGTTCGGCACCGCCGTCGCGACGATGGGCATGCTCGGGACCGCCGGCTACATCCTGGCGATGGACACCTTCGGGCCGATCACGGACAACGCGGGCGGCATCGTCGAGATGTCCCACCAGCCCGAGGAGATCCGCAAGAAGACGGACCGCCTCGACGCGGTCGGCAACACGACGAAGGCGCTCACGAAGGGCTACGCGATCGGGTCGGCCGCGCTCGCCGCGTTCCTGCTCTTCTCCGCGTATCTCGACGAAATCTTCAACTACACCGGCGTACGCATCGCGGTCGACCTCTCCAAGCCCGAGGTGTTCGTCGGCGCGATGATGGGGGCCATGCTCGTGTTCCTCTTCTCCTCGATGGCGATCAAGGCCGTCGGAGCCTGCGCGCAGACCGTCATCACCGAGGTCCGCCGCCAGTTCCGCGAGCGCCCGGGCATCATGAAGGGCACCGAGGAGCCCGACTACGCCCAGTGCGTCGACATCGTGACCCTCGGCGCGCTCAAGGCGATGGTCATGCCCGGCATCCTCGCCGTCGGCGCCCCCATCGCGGTCGGCCTGATCATGCGCATGTTCATCACCGAGGCGGACAAGACGATCGCCGCGGAGACCGTGGCGTCGTTCCTGATGGTCGGCACGATCGCCGGTATCCTTATGGCGCTCTTTTTTAATAACTCCGGCGGCGCCTGGGATAACGCGAAGAAGTACATCGAGATGGGCACGCACGGCGGCAAGAAGTCGGACGCCCACAAGGCCGCCGTCGTCGGCGACACCGTCGGCGACCCCTTCAAGGACACCGCGGGCCCCTCGCTGCACGTTCTCATCAAGCTGCTGGCCACGATCACCCTCGTCCTCGCCCCCCTGTTTATTTAATAAACGGAGAGCGAACCAAGCCGCCCGGGGCGATTCGCCGTCGCGAATCGAACCGGGCGGCTTTTTTATCCTCGCCGTCCACAGGCACGGATATAACTGTTGTTGACAACAGTTTTTAGGGCATTCCCGGAGGATCACGGGGATACCTTTCTTACGACGCTGGCCGCGCCGTTGCTTCGCCCCCCTTGACGCAATCGTTATCATCTGCTATCATTTTATCAGTGGATAATAACTATCAAACAGGAGGGATACCATGAACACTCACCCGCTGCGCAAGCCGTCCGTCGTCGCCGGCATCGGCCTTCAGGAATCGTCCCGCAAAGGCGTGCTGGCCCTCCTCGCGATCACCCTCGCCGACGAGTACGTCCTCTACACCAAGACCCGCAACTTCCACTGGAACATCACGGGCTTCCACTTCGACGCGATGCACAAGTTCTTCGAGGCGCAGTACAAGGAGCTCGACGCCTTCGTCGACGAGACCGCGGAGCGCTCCCGCGCCCTCGGCGGACGCGCTCTGGGCTCGATGAAGGAGTTCCTGGCGAAGGCCCGCCTCGCCGAGTCCCCCGCCGTCGCGCTCAAGGAGGAGGCGATGGTGGCCGAGCTTCTCGCCGACCACGAGGCGCTGATCCGTTCGCTGCGCAAGGACGTCGACGAGGCCGCCCGCCTCGGCGACCAGGGCACCGCCGACTTCCTGACCGGGCTTCTGACGAGCCATGAGAAGATGGCCTGGATGCTCCGCAGCTTCCTGAGCTGACCATGAAGAATCGCGAGGAGGTTCGCACGCTCTTCAAGACGAAGAAGGTCCCGCTCACCCATCAGCGCCTCGCCGTCTACGAGGAGCTGTCGGGGCGGCGGGACCATCCCAGCGCGGAGGCGCTGTACGAATCCTTGAGGAAAGCGTACCCGAGCCTTTCGCTGGCGACCGTGTACAAGACGCTTCAGACCTTGCACGAGATGGGCATGGTCGCCCGCGTGGACTCCCCCGCGGCGCAGGCGCGCTACGACGCGATCGTCGAGACGCATCACCACGCCGTGTGCACGGCCTGCGGCCGCATCGAGGACCTGTTCGACCCGCGACTCGACGCCCTCCCAGAACCGAAGGCGGCGGGCTTCGTGATTTCCGGGCATTCCGTCCATTTTCACGGCCTTTGCGCGAAATGCGCCAAGGCCCCGTCAACGCGAACGATAAAGGAGAAATAATCATGGCCGATACTCTCGTGCAGAAGGACGCCCCGGACTTCAAGGCCCAGGCGCTCGTCGGAAAAGGCTTCAAGGAAATCCAGCTCGCGGACTACAAGGGCAAGTGGGTGGCGCTGTTCTTCTACCCCCTCGATTTCACGTTCGTGTGCCCCACCGAGATCACGGCGTTCTCGGACGCCCACGCGGAGTTCGCCAAGCTCGGCTGCGAGGTCCTGGGCTGCTCCGTGGACAGCCAGTTTTCGCATCTCGCGTGGACGAACCTGTCCCGCAAGGAAGGCGGCCTGGGCGAGATCAAGTACCCCCTGCTCGCGGACATCACGAAGAGCATCGCCCGGTCCTACGGCGTGCTCGTCAACGACGCCGTGGCCTTGCGCGGGCTCTTTCTCATAAGCCCCAAGGGCAAGGTCGCCTACTCGGTCGTGCACGACCTGGCCGTCGGCCGCTCCGTCGAGGAGACCTTGCGAGTGCTCAAGGCCTTCCAGCAGGTCGAGAAGACCGGCGAGGTCTGCCCTGCCAACTGGTCGGAAGGCAAGAAGACGATGAAGGCCGATCCGGTCAAGTCGAAGGAATACTTCACCGCCGCCCACTAAAGCCCTCGAAAACCGCCGGCCCCGGGCGCGCGCCCGGGGCCGGCTTTTTTTATCCCACGACGCGGATAAATTGCTAGGATTTTCCGCACTATAAGGAGAATCCATGCAGCCCGCCCCCAACCCCCTCATCAACCTGGCTCCGATCATCGCGATCTTCGTGATTTTCTACTTCCTGCTCATCCGTCCCCAGCAGAAGCAGCAGAAGGAGCATGAGCTCATGCTCAAGAACCTCAAGTCCGGCGACAAGATCCTGACCACGGGCGGCCTCTACGGCACGATCTCCGGGTTCAAGGGCGAGGACCTCGAGGTGCAGTTCTCCCAGACGGTGAAGCTCACGGTGGCGCGCTCCGCCGTCGCGCGGGTGGTCAGCGACGTCAAGACCGGCGTCGTTATCTCATAGGCGTCAAAGGTAAATCGAAATGACCAAGACTCAGACCAAGTGGCTGGGCGTCCTCGCCCTGATCGTCGCGTCCTTTTTCCTCCTCTTCCCCTCGATCAACTGGTACCAGCTCGACGCCGCAGAGCGCACGAAGCTCGAGGCGCTGCGCGAGCGTCCGAAGTGGCTCGTCAACCTGGGCCTCGACCTCAAGGGCGGCACGCACATGGTCATGGAGCTCGACATCGACAAGCTCGACCCCAAGATCCCCCTCGCCGAGGCCATGCAGCAGGCCATCGAGATCCTGCGCAACCGCATCGACCAGTTCGGCGTCGCCGAGCCGCTGATCGCCCGCCAGGGCGCGCGCTGGATCGTCGTGCAGCTGCCCGGCATCTCCAACTCGGCCCAGGCCAAGGAGCTCGTCGGCAAGACCGCCTTGCTCCAGTTCCGCATGGTCGACGACTCGGAGAAGGCCCGGACCGCGATGAACAAAATCCTCGAGCTCGGCGCGCCCTTCGACGGCGTCAAGCCCTCCGCCGCCGCCCTGAAGCTGGTTCCGGAGGGCCTGGAGCTCTTCCGCGGCAAGGAAAGCGCCATGTATCTCCTGTCCAAGGAGGTCCCCCTGACCGGCTCCCAGCTCGACTCCGCCAAGGTCGAGACGGGCGGCGAGTACGGCCTGCCCGTCGTCGCCTTCAAGTTCAAGCCCGAGGCGGCCGCCAAATTCTCCGCCCTGACGGCGGCCAACATCGGCAAGAACATGGCCATCGTGCTCGACGACAACGTCTTCTCGGCACCCGTCATCAAGGGCCGCATCAGCGGCGGCTCCGGCATCATCGAGGGCCAGTTCACCTCCGATGACGCGAAGTCCCTGGCCATCGTCCTGCGCGCCGGCGCGCTTCCCGCCCCGGTCCGCATCATCGAGGAGCGCACGGTCGGCCCGTCCCTCGGCGAGGACTCGATCCGCAAGGGCTTCATGGGCGCCAGCGCCGGCGTCGGCCTGATCATCCTGTTCTTCGGGCTCTACTACGGCGGAGGCGGCATGATCGCCAACGTGGCGATCATCGCCAATCTGTTCTTCCTGCTGGCGCTGATGGCGTACCTTAAGGCCACCTTGACCTTGCCCGGCATCGCCGGCCTGGCGCTCAACATCGCGATGGCCGTCGACGCCAACGTGCTCATCCTCGAGCGCATCAAGGAGGAGCGCGCGAAAGGCAAGCCCATGAAGCTCGCCATCAGCGCGGGCTACGACCAATCCGCGAGCGCGATCATCGACTCGAACGTCACCTTGCTCATCGCCGCCGCACTGCTCTTCCAGTTCGGGACCGGCCCGATCAAAGGCTTCGCGGTGACGCTGACGGGCGGTACGGTCATCAGCATGTTCACGGCGACCGTCCTGACCCGGATGCTTTACGAGCTCTGGACGCCGGGCGACGAGATCGAGGCTGCGGCCTGAGGACCCCATGAAAAAGTTCACCATCGACTGGATCGGCAAGCGGCATCTGTTCTTCTTGGTCTCCGGCATTCTTCTCGCCGGAAGCGTCGTCGCGATCGCGACGAGGGGCTTCAACTACGGCATCGACTTCACGGGCGGCACGCTCGTGCAGGTCAGCTATCCGGAGGATCGCCAGCTGGCGCAGGTGCGCGCGGACCTCGCGAAGGCGGGCTATCCGAACGCCCAGGCGCAGAGCTTCGGCGGCGCCAAGGAGTTCGCCCTGTACCTGAAGGGCGCCGAGTCCACGGACGTGGCCGTCGTCGAGACCTTCGTCGAGAAATTCCTGGCGGCCGCCGGCCCCGGCCTGCGCGTCGATCGCAAGGAGTTCGTCGGCCCGTCGGTCGGACGGCACCTCAAGCGCCAGGCGATGACCGCGATCACCCTGGCCTTGCTCGCGATCATCGGCTACGTGGCCTTCCGCTTCGACAATCCGATGTGGGGCGCGGCCGGCGTCGCCGCGATCGCCCACGACGTGCTGATCATCAGCGGCATCTTCGCCGCGCTGCAGCTCGAGGTCGATCTCGTGATCGTCGCCGCGCTGCTGACGATCGCCGGCTGGTCGATCAACGACACGATCGTGATCTATGACCGCATGCGCGACAACATGCGCCATCGCCGCGCCGACGACATCGGCACGATCATCAACGACAGCGTCAACGAGATGCTCTCGCGCACGATCATCACGAGCGGCATGGTGTTCGCGGTCGTCCTCGCTCTGTTCCTGCTCGGCGGCAGCGTGATCCATAACTTCGCGCTCACGATGCTCCTGGGCGTGATCGCGGGCACCTACTCGACGCTCGGCATCTCGATGCCCCTGATCTACCAGTATCAGAAGGGGCGCCGCCGTTCCGCGCGGGCCGAGCCCGAGGCGCCCGCCGCCCCCCGCGAAGGGGGTCGCCGCCGCCGGTGAGGAAGATCAAGGGTTTTAAGCTGACCCTGCGGGCGCACGTCATCAAGCAGCGCTCCAAGAAGGCGCGCATCGACCTCGAGGCCGCGGGCCTCGAGGAGCTTCCGCTCGCGAAATTCCTCGAGCGAGCCTCCAAGGCGCTGGTCCCGGGCGTCGTTTTCGACACCTTCGGTCATCCCGACGCGGATCAGGCGACGCTCTCCCCGCTGCCGGGCCTGGCGTACAGCCTGATCCTGGCGAGCCTCGGGGACGGCTTCGGCCCGTTCCGCGAGAAGGAATCCGCGGTCCCCGAAAAGCTTTGGCCCTTGCTCGAGGAGCACGCCCTCGATGAGGCGGTACGCTTCGCCTCCGCCCTCATCGCCGATGAGGCCGAGAAGGACAACTGCGAGCTTTCCCCCCTGAACCCGATCTCCACTCCCGAGGCGCTCGAGGCCGCGCTGCGCAAGCTCGACGCGGGCACCAAGCTCGGCGTGACCTTGGCCGACGGCCGTCTCGTCCCCTCCGCCTGCCTCGCCGTCAGCCAATCCTGGCTCGCGAAGTCGAAGGCCAAGGGCCGCAAATAGTGATCCGTAAGGTCGTTCCCTACCTCTTCTACGCCTATGTGACTGTCGTCGGTTGGACCACTCGGCAGCGGGTGCTGCGGGCCGACATCCCCGAGAAGGTCCACGCCGCCGGCGAGCGCTTTATCTACGCGTTCTGGCATCAGCGCCAGGTGTTCTTCACGTGGTCCCACCGGAACGTCTCGGCGGCCGTCCTCGTCAGCAAGTCGAACGACGGAGAGATGATCGCGCGGACCATGGAGCTGTCGGGCATCGACGCGGTACGCGGCTCCTCCTCCCGCGGCGGCGCGGCCGCGGCGCGCGTGATGGTCGAGATCCTCCGCTCCGGGCGCGACGTCGGCATCACCCCCGACGGGCCGCGAGGCCCGGCGCGCGAGGTCAAGGAGGGCGCCGTGCGCGTCGCCCAGCTCGCCGGGATGCCGATCGTGCCGATCGCCAACGCCCTCTCGCACCGCCTCGAGATCGCCAAGGCCTGGGACCGCTTCCAGGTGCCCCTCCCCTTCGGCCGCGCCGTCGTGATCTACGGCGAGCCGGTCCGCGTCGGCGCCGGCGACGACCTCGGCGCGAAGGCCGCGGAGCTCAAGGCCGCGATGGACGCGCTGACCGCCGAAGCCGACCGCCTGGTGCGATGAGCCTCCTCGTCCTCCTTCTCGAGACCCTGCTCTCGCCCTTGGCCGGGCTCGCGATGGTGCTCTCCTTCCTCTTTTCCCCCAACCGCGGACGGCTCGCCGGGCTTCTCGACGAGCTTCCCGAGCGGTTCGGCGGAATCCGCGACACGGCGCTCGACCGGCTTCACGGCCGCGAGGTCTGGTGGTTCCATGCCGCCTCCGCCGGGGAGGTCTCGGGCCTGGTGCCGCTCCTGGAGGCCTTGCAGGCGAAAGCCTCGGTCGCGGTCTTTCTGACCACGACGACGCGCTCGGGCCGCGACGCGGCGCGCGCCCTGCCCTGCGTCGCCTGGGCTCAGCTCGCTCCGGTCGACGCGTGGCCCTTCGTCGCCCGCTTTTTGAAGGCGCTCTCCCCGAGGCGTTTGATCCTCGCCGAGACGGAGCTGTGGCCGACGACCTTGATCCTGGCGGGGCGCGCGGGCCTCGCGCCGGCCGTGGTCAACGGGCGCCTCACCGGGAGGAGCTTCTCCCGCTATCGCCGGCTTCGAGCGCTCCTCGCCCCGGCTTTGGGCGCGCTGCGCGTCGTCGCCGCGCAAAGCGAGGACGACGCCGCGCGCTTCGCGGCGCTTGGGGTGCCGTCCGAGCGCGTGAAGGTCACGGGCAACTCCAAGTACGACCGGCTCGCCGCGCCGTCGGCGAGCGCCGCCGCGCGGGCCAGGGTCGCGGCCCTGGGCTGGGAGGAGGACCCCTTGTTCGTGGCGGGCAGCACCCACCCCTTCGAGGAGGAGATGGTGCTCGCCGCCTTCATGGCCGCGCGGCGCGAAACCCCCCGCCTGCGCCTTGTCCTAGCCCCGCGCCATCTCGAGCGCGCCGCCGACGCCGCCGACCTCCTCGCGCACGCGGGGCTCAAGCTCTCCCGCTGGAGCGGCCCGGCCGAGCGCGGCCGCGAGGCCCTGATCCTCGACGAGATGGGCGTGCTCGCCTCTTTTTACCCGCTGGCCCGCGCCGCCTTCGTCGGCGGGACCTTGGTGAAGGTCGGCGGCCACAATCTCCTCGAGCCGGCGCTGGCCGGCGTGCCCGTCCTGTTCGGCCCGCACACCGGGCACATCGAGGCTCCGGCCGCGCTGCTGGCGGCCCCCGGCGGCGGCGGCGGGCGCGTGCGGGACGCGGCGGAGCTCGCCGAGCGCCTGGGCGCTTTCGCGAAGGACGCGGCCGCCGCGCGCGCCGCCGGCGCGCAGGCGCGAAGGTCCGCCGACGGCCTGCGCGGGGCGACCGCGCGCACGCTCGAGGCGCTCGGTGCCTGAATTCCGGGACAGGCCTCGCTTGATCGCCGGCGTGATCTTCGCGGGCGTTGTCGCCGTCTTCCTTCCCGCCCTGCGCTTCCCCTTCCTCAACTGGGACGATCGCGTCAACATCGTCGAAAACGTCTTGCTGCGCTTCGACGGGCCGGGACTGTCCTTCATGCTGACGGGCAACCGGCTGGGACATTGGCAGCCGCTCTCCTGGCTCTCGCTCGCCTTGGACCGGGCGGTCTGGGGCGCGGAGCCGCTCGGCTATCATCTGACCGCGGTGCTGCTCCACGCGGCCGCCGCCGTACTGCTGTTCTTCCTCGCCCGCGCCTTGAAGCTCGGCGCGCTTCCCTCCGCCTTCGCCGCCCTGCTCTGGGCTTTTCATCCGCTTCGCGTCGAGTCCGTCGCCTGGGTCACGGAGCGCCGGGACGTTCTCAGCGGGGCCGTCGCGCTGGGCGCCGCGCTGGCGTACGTGCGCGGCCTGGTGGACCCCGTCTGGCGCCGCCGGGCGTTCGTCCTCACCGTGCTCGCGATGACGGCGAAGGTGTTCGCGATAGTCCTGCCCGCCGTGTGGCTGCTGCTCGACCTGCGCCTGGCCGGCGCGCCGCGCTGGAGGGAGAAGCTGCCCTATGTTCCGGCGGCGCTCGGGGTTCTGGCGCTCAACATCGCGGCGCAGCAGGGCAGCGGCGCCTCGGTGTCCTTCGCGAATTTCGGCCTCACCCATCGCCTGGCGCAGGCGTTCTACGGCCTGGCCTTTTATCCCTGGAAGACCTTGATCCCGACGGGCCTGGCGCCGCTGTACGAATACTCGATCCTCCTGGAGCCGCGGCCCTTCACCGTCGCGGCGGCGTGCGTCTCGACGTTCGCGTTTTTTCTCGCGCTGACGCGTTCGCGAGCGGACGGCCTGGTTCAGGCGTCGCTCGCCTACGCTGTCCTGCTTTTGCCCGCGCTCGGCCTGTTCAAGTCCGGGCGCATGATCGCCGCCGATCGCTGGTCCTATCTGCCGGCGATCCCTCTCGCCCTGCTCGCCGGGGCGGCGCTCGGCAGGATACGGGACGCGCGCGCCGCTCGCGCGGTCGCCGCGTTCGTTCTGCTGGCGCTCGCGCTGGCCTCCCGCCGGCAGCTCCCGGTCTGGTCTTCCGACACGGCCCTGTGGACGCGCGCGGTCGAGGCTTCGCCGATGAGCTACTTCGCTCTCGAACGCCTCGCCGAAGCGGAGGACGCCGCCGGCCGCCCGGGCGAGGCCGCCGGCCGGCGCGCACACGCCGCGGCCCTGCGGCGCTTCGTCGCCGACCTGTCGGTCCGGGTCCGCGCGGGATTATAATACGAGGATGAGCGTCCGACACTTCGCCGCCGCCCTCCTCCTGGCCCCGGCCTTCGCCTCGGCGGCGCGCTACGATCCCGACTTCGACCGCGCCTCCCTGCGCCAGGCGGCGACCTTGGCCCACTCGACGACGGTCGACGCCTCGGGCCTGGCCCTCGAACCGGAAAAGGTCCCGGCGATCACGGCCGGGCTCGACGAAGGCCTGAGGCAGGCCGGGCTGGCGGCCGGGTCGGCCCGGTCTCTCGACACCGCTGCCCGGCGGCGCTCCGCGGAGATGGAGTCCGAAGCCAAGGACCTCGACCAAAAACTCAAAGACCTCGGTGAGCCGGCCGCCCAGGAGCTCGAGCGCAAGCGGCGCCTCTCGTCAAAATTGCGCGAATTGAAAAGTCGCGCAGAGAGCGTTCCCGAGGAAGAGCGAAAAAAGTTGCAGCCGCTGCTGGCCAAGGCGGAGGCTGCGCTGCGCTCCGCCGACGCCGCGGCGGCTCCTCTCGAGGACGCACTTAAATCCATGGCCGCGCGGAGCCGCGAGCTCGAATCCCTGAGGCGAGATTCGCTCCTTCCTCTGGTGGAGATATCCTCGGCGACCGCCAACGTGATCCGACGCGCCGATGAGCTTCCCGCGGCCGCCGCTCAGGCCAAGGCCCTGTTGGCCGCGCTGGATCAAGAGCCTCGCGCGGTCGCACGTACTTACGCCTGGGAGAAGCTCGACCTGCTGGGCGGGTTGACGCGCTTGCTGTTCCAAGACGCCGACCGGGCCTGCAACCGCGCCTACGACCTTCGCCGCCTCTCTTCAGGCTTCGAGGATGCCTCCGAGAGGTACGAGGCGTCACGCAAGGCGGCGGCTCCGGTCCCGGCTGCGGTAAAGCCGTTCTTGAACCAGGCCGAAAAGGCCTTGCGCGAGGCGCATGACCGCCTCGAGCCGCGCAAGTAAAAGCGCACGCGGCAGCCAGGGCCGCCCGCCTGTCAACTCATTAAGAGATGTTACCGTAGCCGTTGCCGTTAAGCCGTGCCTCCTTTGTCCAAGATAGACCTGGTTTCGTTACCAGGTCAGTAGAGC
>JAUYSH010000129.1 GCA_030696455.1 Elusimicrobiota bacterium | reverse complement strand
CTGCGCGCCGCCCAGGTCGGCGAGTACCTGTCCTATGCCCTGTTCCAGCTGCGAGACTACGTGATCACGATCGTCTCGCTGGCCGAGGCGATCGCGCTGGCGCCGAAGGACGACCCCAAGCAGGCCGACCGGGTCGAGCGTCTGCGCAAGGCCGCGGGCGAGCTCGGCGTCAAGCTCGGGCGCGTGCTCGGCGACCAGAGCGCGCTGACCACGGCGCGCCCGCCCGGCGCGGCCGCGGTGGACCTCCCGGAGTTGGTCCGCGCCTGCGTCGACGAGTGCCGGGAGGCGTTCGCGCCCGACGGCGTGCGGGTCTGCGTCCTCGTGCAGAGCGCGCCGCCGCCGGTGCAGTCCGACCGCCGCTCCATCGAGCTGGCCCTGCTCGCCGTGCTGCAGAACTCTCTCGAGGCCTGCGTGCTGCGCGGCGGGGGGGCGGTGACGGTGTTCGTCCGCCGCGAGGGGGCCGACGCGGAGATCGAGGTCTCCGACGACGGAGGCGGGGTCTCCGAGACGGACAAGGTCTCCCTCTTCGAGCCGTTCCTCTCGGCCCGCCGCGGCTCGCACGCCCTGGGGCTCGGTCTGTCCATGTCCCGGCGCTTCCTCGAGCGCATCGGCGGCGGCCTGAGGATCAAGAGCAAGGGCGGCTACACCGCCGCCTTGCTCGTCGTGCCCCTCGAGCGCGAGCTGCCGAAGATCCGCCTCGAGGATTCAACCTGGGCCGGACGCCGCGCGGAGCAACGACCATGAGCGAGCCTGCCCCCGAGAAGGTCGAAGCCCCTGTCCCGGCGCCGGGGCTCGTCGAGTTGCTCGAGCTGTCGCTGACGGCTCTCGTCAACGCCCCGGGCGCCTTCGCCAAGCTCGACGCGCGCCCCGTGCCCGGCCCCGGCGTGGCGGCGGTCGCGGCCCTTGCCTGGGGAGCCCTGTTCTTCGCGCTCAACCTCGTCCATGTCGCGCTGTCGAGCCCGGCGCTCCTTCAGTCCTACCCCCCGTGGCAGATCGCCGTCGTCGGCGTGGTGGGCCTCGGCGCCTGGGCGTCGCTTTACCTGCTCGGCTCGAGCCTGATCTACGGCCTCGGCCGGGCGCTGGGCTCCGGAGGGGATTTCGACCGGGCTCTGCTGATCGCGGCCTTCGCGCTGGCGGCCGCGCCCGTCCACGCGCTCGCGCGCTGGGTCCCGGCGGCCTGGCCCGCGCCGATCATGCTGGCCGCGTGGATCTGCGCGTGCGGCCTCGGCGTACTGTTCAAGGCGAACCCCTGGGCCGCGCGCGGCGTCTGCGCCGTGCTGGCCGCGGTCGTGCTCGGCCTCCAATACGGGGCGGGAAGGGTCGTGGCACGCTACTCGGACGCCGCCCGCATGGCCGCCACCGCGGCGCAAGCCGCCCCCAGCCCGGAGCAGATGGCCGAGCTGCAGAGGCAGATGCAGCAGGTGCAGGAGCTCGCGCTCCAGACGCCCGCGCTCGCGGCGCCGCAGGGCGGCGGCTCGCCCGGGGGCTCGAGCTTGGACCTGCTGCGAGGACCCGCCAGCGGGGAAGCGCCCGAGGCGCGTCCCACCGAGATGCAGCAGCTGGCGCAGCTCAACGCGCAGGGCGACGCGGCGAACCGGAGCATGGTCGCCATGCTCGACTCGATCACGCCGATGCTGAGCAATCCCGCGATCACCCAGAACATGGGACCCCAGCAGAAGGCCGACTACGCCGAGCTCATCGGGATGATCCAGCAGCTCAAGGCCGACGCCGCCGCGAACACGATCACCTCGCCGGCGGAGCAGCAGGCTAAGATGATGAAGATCCAAGGCCTCGTGATGCGCATGATGAGCGCCGGCATCGCGATGCCCAAGCCGCAGGCCCCTCCGGAATCGAGGAAATGAACCTCAAGGGCAAGGTCGTCCTCGTCACCGGCTCCGCGCGCCGGGTCGGGCGCGTGATCGCGCTCGCCTTCGCCGCCAAGGGGGCGCGGATCGCCGCGCACTACCACACCTCCGCCGGAGAGGCCCGCAAGCTCGTCGCCGGCGCGAAGTCGCTCTCCGGCGCCGACGCCGACGTGTTCCGCGCCAACCTGCTCGAAGCCGCCGCCCCGCAAAAGCTCGCCGAGGCGGTCGCCCGGCGATTCGGCGGCATCGACGTCCTGATCAACTCCGCCTCGCTGTACGAGCGCACGCCGTTCGCGACGGCGACGCCGGAGGACTGGGACCGGCACATGGCCGTCAACGCGCGCGCGCCGTACTACCTCGCCCAGGCCTGCGCCCCGTGGCTCAAGGCTTCGGGCGACGGCTGCATCGTCAACATCGCCGACTGGGCCGGGCATCGCCCGTACGCCGACTTCGGCCCGTATTGCGCGTCGAAGGCCGCGCTGCTGTGCGTCAATAAGCTGCTCGCGAAATCGCTGGCCCCCGAAATACGCGTCAACGCTATCTTGCCGGGGCCCGTCCTGGCGCCGGAGGCGATGGGAGAGCCCGAGAAGAAGAAGGTCGCCGAGGCGACCTTGCTCAAGCGCCTGGGCACCCCCGACGCCGTCGCGCGCGCCTGCCTCTACCTCGCCGAGTCGGCCGACTACTCGACGGGTGCGGAGCTCACGGTCGACGGCGGCCGGCTCATCGCCTGATCAGCGGGCGCGGGGCCCGCGCTTGCCGGAGAAGGGCGCGGCGATCTGGGTCTCGACCTTCGGATTGACGAACTTCGTTCCCTTCAAGAGCTTGTCCCACATCCGCGGATCGGCCCATTCGGACTTCACCTGGGGGGAGAATACGACCTTCTCGAGGGCGATCTCGCCCATCTGGGCGTCGTACGCGTCCGACCGGAAGCACTGCGCGTAGCCGGTCTCGGTCTCATGCAGGATGACGGAGTGCACGCGCGCGGTGTCGTCTCCGTTGGTCTTCACCGTGTTATCGAGCATCGCCTGGACGGCGACGAAGATCACGCGCGTGAGCTGCTCCGCCGTGGGAGAGACGGGCAGGGAGACCCAGCGCTTGGAGTGGTCCTTCATCGCCTTGACGTAAGCCGGCGCCTCCTTGTCCCAGAACAGCGCGGCGTGGTCGAAGCCGTCGAGGAAATCCTTCACGCCGCCCTTGAGCAGGCCGAAGTCGTAGACCATCTGGCCGCCGTCGAGACGGTCGGCGGTGAGCAGGAGCTCGCAGCGGAAGCTGTGGCCGTGGACGGAGTACTTGCAGCGGTCGGAGGAGCAGTTGCGCACGATGTGCGACGCCTCGAAGCGGTACAGCTTTCGGATGATCATCTCGTCCTCCGGATCTCGACGACGACTTCTCGGGTCTTGGGCATGACGGCCGGGGTCTTATGCACGCGGATCGTCGCCGCCGCGGCGGCTGGGTTCGCCTTGAGCACGGCCGCGGCCAGGCGCTCGGCCAAGGTCTCGATCAGGGCGCATTCCTTGGACTCGGCCTCGGCGCGTATGAGCTTCTCCACCGCCCAGTAGTCCACCGCCAGCCGGAAGTCGTCCCGCGCGCCCGCCGCCCGTACGTCCACTTCGAGCCCGGCGTCCACAAGGAGCTTCTGACGGCGCGCGCGCTCGGCGGCCGGAACCCCGATCTTCGCGCGGCACTCGACCCCATTGAGCCAGATCATGTCGGACATCCGGGATAGTCTAGCAATGCCGGGAGGGGTCAGACCTCCCGTTGTTGCGTGATCCCTGCCGGAAGGGGGTGAAATGTTATAATCGCGCCATGGCAGAATCCAAGAAAGTCGTCATCATCGGCTCCGGCTCGGCCGCGTACACCGCCGCCATCTACTCGGCCCGCGCGAACATGGATCCTCTCGTCTTCGGCGGCGTCTCCATGGGCGGACAGCTGATGATCACCTCCGACGTCGAGAACTTCCCCGGCTTCCCCGAGCCCATCGCCGGCCCCGAGCTCATGGAGCGCATGCAGAAGCAGGTGCAGCGCCTGGGCGTGAAGATCGTCAACGAGTACGTGACCAAGGTCGACCTCAAGAACGGCAGCCCCTTCTACGTGGAGACCTCGGAGGGCACCGCCGCCTCGGCCCAGGCCCTGATCATCGCCACCGGCGCCAACGCGAAGTGGCTCGGCATCGAGAGCGAGAAGCGCCTGATGGGCCACGGCGTCTCCGCCTGCGCGACCTGCGACGGCTTCTTCTTCAAGGGCAAGGAGGTCGTCGTCGTCGGGGGCGGCGACACCGCCATGGAGGAGGCCAGCTTCCTCACCAAGTTCGCGTCGAAGGTGACCCTCGTCCATCGCCGCGACACCTTCCGCGCTTCGAAGATCATGCTCGACCGCGCGAAGAAGAACCCCAAGATCACCTTCGTCGTGGACTCGGCCATCGAGGAGATCCTGGGCAACGGCCACGTGGACGGCGTCAAGCTCAAGAACCTCAAGACGAACGCGGTGACCGAGCTCAAGACCGGCGGGGTGTTCATGGCCATCGGCCACGAGCCGACCACGGGCTTTCTCGGCGGCCAGCTCAAGCAGGACGAGAACGGCTACCTCGTCACGGACGACCGCACCCGCACCTCGGTCGAGGGCGTGTTCGCGGCGGGAGACGTCATGGACCACCGCTACCGCCAGGCGATCACCGCCGCGGGCAACGGCTGCAAGGCCGCATTAGAAGCGGAACGCTGGCTCGCGGATAAGGGAACGCACTAATACAATGGCCACGGGCCTTCCGCCATGGCTGAAGGTCAAGCTTCCCACCGGGCCGGTCGTCGCGCGCCTCAAGGACGCCTCGCGTTCTCGGGGCCTTTCGACCGTGTGCGAGGAAGCTCGCTGCCCTAATTTGGCTGAATGCTGGGGCGGTGGAACCGCCACCTTTATGGTGATGGGCGATACGTGTACACGCGGCTGCCGTTTCTGTTCAGTCGCCACGGCGGCGAAGCCGCCGGCGCCCGACCTCGAGGAACCGAAAAAATTGGCGTTGACGTTAAAGGAAATGTCGGTGGACTATGCCGTTCTCACAACGGTCTGCCGCGACGACCTTCCTGATCAGGGCGCCGGACATCTCGCGGAGTGCATACGCGAGATCAGGAAGGTCAATCCGAGCCTAAAGCTCGAGATGCTGCTTCAAGATTTCCGGGCTGATAAGGGGCTTCTTGAGACGGTTCTCGACGCCGGTCCGGATGTGGTGGCTCATAACGTTGAAACCGTTGAACGCTTGACCGGGACCGTTCGCGACGCGAAGGCGGGATACCGGCAATCCCTGGACGTCCTGGCCCATGCCAAGGAGTACCTGCCGAAGACTCCAACCAAGACATCGTTGATGTTGGGCCTGGGCGAGACCGAAGAGGAACTCATCCAAGCGTTCAAGGACATTCGCTCGGTCGGGGTCGACATATTGACGCTCGGCCAATATCTACGGCCTTCCGGATCGCGTCATCACCTCATGGTAGAAAGGTTTGTGCATCCCGACGATTTCAAAAGATATGGCGAGATCGCGAAGAGGCACGGCTTCCTCTATGTGGCGTCGGGGCCCTTCGTGCGGTCTTCATATCGGGCGGCCGAACTTTTCATGAAGGGACACCTGGAGACTCATGCCCCTTAAAACGATCGCTTCGCTCGACATCAAGCGCCTGGAGATCCTCGGAGTCGACGGCAAGGTCGACAAGGCGCTCATGCCGAAGGTCTCAGATAAATTGCTTCTCGAGATGTACCGATTGATGTTCCAGATCAGGGCTTTCGACGAACGCGCGATCCTCCTCCAACGTTCCGGGCGCCTCGGAACGTATCCCATGATCACCGGTCAGGAAGCGACCCAGTGCGTGCCTCCGCTGGCGCTGAAGCCCTCCGACTGGGTGGTGCCCACGTACCGCGGCGGCGGCGTGTACTTCGCGCGCGGCATGCAGATGCGCTACGGCCTGCTGTACTGGGCCGGCGACGACCGCGGCACACAGTTTCCTGACGGAAACTGTGACATGATATTCTCCATCCCCGTCGGCACGCACCTGACCCAGGTCGCGGGCCTCGCCTGGGGGCAGAAGCTCAAAGGCCAAGGCGGCGTGGCGCTGACCTACTGCGGCGACGGCACCTCCTCCAAGGGAGACCTGCACGAGGCGCTGACCTTCGCGGGCCAGTTCAAGCTCCCCGCGATCTACATCATCGAGAACAACGGCTGGGCGATCTCGGTGCCGCGCAAGCGCCAGGCGGCGTCGCAGACCTTGGCGCAGAAGGCGTGGGGCTACGGCGTGCACGGCGTCCAGGTCGACGGCAACGATGCGCTCGCGGTGTACACGGCGACGGTCGAGGCCGTGGCGCGGGCTCGCAAAGGGGACGGCGCGACCTTGATCGAGTGCGAGACCTACCGCATGGGGCATCACACGACGGCGGACGACGCGACGAGGTATCGAGAGGACAAAGAGGTCGAGAGTTGGAAGAAGAAGGACCCGATCTCGCGGTTCAAGAAGTTCCTAACGGCGAAAAAGATTTGGAACGACAAAGAAGAGGGGACTCTTAAGACCACCACGAACGCTTGGATCGATCAGGAAGTGAAGGCGTATGAGGAATTCCCGGCACCCAATCCGTTGAACATGTTCGCCGACAATTACTCCGCGGCACCGTGGCACTTGATCGAGCAACGGGCGGAACTGGAAGAGCTGCTCAAGTTCAAAGGCGGCGCGAAGATCTTGATGGAATTGCCTCCGACGGAAGGGAGGTTCCCGTGAAGACCGCCCCGAAGTCCGCCGCCGTCCGGACCTTGAACCTCGTGCAGGCGGTCAACGAGGCGCTCGACGTCGCCATGGGCAAGGACAAGCGCGTCATGATCCTGGGCGAGGATGTCGGCGTCAACGGCGGCGTGTTCCGCGCCACCGAGGGCCTGTGGAAGAAGTACGGCGACGATCGCGTCGTGGACACGCCGCTGGCGGAGATCGGCATCATGGGCTCGGCCATCGGCCTGGCCATCACGGGATACCGGCCGGTGGCCGAGATCCAGTTCGACGGCTTCATGCCCTCCGTGTTCGACCAGGTGGTCTGCCACCTCGGCCGCATCCGCTCCCGCTCCCGCGGCAGGATGTCCGTGCCGCTCGTCCTGCGCGCCCCGCACGGCGGCCTGATCCACGCCCCCGAGCATCACTCGGAGAGCCCGGAGGCCTATTTCTGCCACACGCCGGGCATCAAGGTCGTCATTCCTTCGACTCCCTATGACGCGAAGGGCCTCCTGATCGCGGCCATCGAAGACCCGGATCCGGTCGTGTTCTTCGAGCCCAAGCTCCTCTACCGTTCGGCCAAGGGCGAGGTCCCCTCGGGACATTACACGGTCGAGATCGGCAAGGCGCGCCTCGTCAAAGAGGGAAAGGACATCACCTTGCTGACCTGGGGCGCGATGACCGTGACCTGCGAGAAAGCCGCCGAGCGCCTCGAGAAGGAGGACGGCGTCTCCGTCGAGATCCTGGACCTGCGCACGCTCGCCCCGCTCGACCTCGAGGCGGTGCTCGCTTCGGTCGGCAAGACCGGACGCTGCGTCATCGCCCACGAGGCGCCGAACACGGGATCTTGGGCGGCGGAACTGTCAGCCCTCCTCGCCGAGCGCGGCCTCCTGCGCCTCCTGGCCCCCGTCGCCCGCGTCGGCGGCTGGGACATCCGCATGCCTCTTTTCCGATTGGAGCAGTATTACATCCCCGACGCGGACCGGGTCGTCATGGCCGCGAGAAAGACTTTAAGCTTCTAATATGGTGTCAGGCCTAACGTTAATGACAGTATTCAGCCGGGCAGCAGAAAATACCGTCACTACCGTTAGGCCTGACACCAAGATCCAGAGAGAGAGACCATGAACTTCGAATTCAATCTGCCGGATATCGGTGAGGGACTCGTTGAAGGCGAGATCGTGAAGTGGTTCGTGAAGGTGGGCGAGACCGTGGCGGAGCATCAGCCGATCGCGGCCGTCCTGACGGACAAGGCCGAGGTGGAGATTCCGAGCCCTAAGGCGGGGAAGATCGTGGCGCTTCACGGGAAGCCGGGCGAGAAGATCAAGGTGCACACGCCCTTGGCGACCATCGAGGTCGGCGGCGCGGCCGCCGAGGCCCCGAAGAAGAAAGAAAACGTTGCCGTTAAGAACGCCGTCGCGGCGCCGAAGGCGCCGCAAGCTTCAGCCGCCGCGGTCGTGGAGCGTCCCGCGCCCGCGTCCGGCGGCTTCGTGTTCAACCTGCCCGATATCGGGGAGGGGCTCGTCGAAGGGGAACTGGTCAAGTGGTTCGTGAAGGAAGGCGAGAAGGTCGAGGAGAATCAAGCGATCGCCGCGGTATTGACCGATAAAGCGGAGGTCGAGATCCCCTCGCCGAAGACAGGCACCATCGCCAAGCTCCACGCCAAACCCGGCGAAAAGATCAAGGTTCACGGCCCTCTCGTCACATACGCGGGCGTCAAAGGGTCCGGTGTAACGAGCGCTCCATCCGTTGCCGTTGATTCCGATTCTCCTAAGGCCGCCGCCGCGCAAGCGGCGCCGCGGCCGTCCAAGCCCGCCTCCGAGGTGCTGGCCACTCCGATGGTGAGGAAGATGGCGAAGGATCAGGGGATCGATATCGGTCAGGTTCAGGGGACCGGACCGCAGGGACGGGTGCTCGAGGCTGATTTGAAGGGGTACAAGTCGGGCGGCGTTTATGATAATTCGGGAGCGAACGCGACGCCGGCCGTTAAGAAGCTCGCGACGGACCTTGGAGTGGATCTGTCGAGGATCACGGGAACGGGCCCGGGCGGGCGGATATCCGAGACCGACGTTCGCGCGAAGACGGCGTTGGCGCCTTCGGCGCCGACGGCGACGGCTAAGGCAACGACATCGCGACAAGAACCCGTTCTTGCATCCACGACTGCATCCGGGTACCCTCCGGTGTCGATACAACGGCAGAACGGCGACACGACGGTTCCATTCACCGGTATACGCCGAAAAATTGCCGAGAAAATGCAGCAGTCGAAGCGGACCGTCGCGCACGTTACGCACGTTGATGAATGCGACATGACGGCGGTCCTCGCCTTGCGCGAGTCCCTGAAGCCTCAAGCCGCGAAGAAGGGGATAAAACTCACCTTCTTGCCGTTCATCGTTCGCGCCTTGTCTAAATCCTTGTCCGAATTCCCAATGTTCAACTCGTCGTTGGACGAGGCCGCAGGAGAGATCGTCATCAAGCGCCGCCACAACGTCGGCATCGCCGTCGCCGCGCCGCAGGGCCTTGTCGTTCCCAACATCAAGTCCGCCCAGGACAAGGACGTCTGGGCCCTGGCCGTTGATATCTCGACGCTCGCGGAGAAGGTGCGCGCCAAGACGATCGAAGTCTCATCCCTGCAAGACGGCACCATCACCATCACCAACATCGGACCGATCGGAGGCCTGTTCGCGACCCCGATCGTGAACCACCCCGAGGTCGCGATCCTCGGCCTGATGAAGCTCGCCAAGCGGCCCGTGGTGCGCGACGGCAAGGTCGTTGCGAGGGACGTCATGAACCTGGTGCTGTCCTTCGACCACCGCATCGTGGACGGGGCCGACGCCGCGAGCTTCATGAACACCATCATCAAGCATCTCGAGAATCCGCAGACCCTTCTCTAAGAGGACCCCATGGCGATCAAAACGGACGTGTTCATCGTCGGCGGCGGACCCGGAGGCTACGTGGCCGCCATCAAGGCCGGGCAGCTCGGCAAGAAGGTCCTCCTGGTGGACCGAGACAAGCTCGGCGGCGAGTGCCTCAACTACGGCTGCATCCCCTCGAAGGCCCTGATCGCCGCCGCGGGGCACGCCCACAAGTCGAAGAAGACCAAGGACGCCGGCTTCGACGACCCCAAGCATCAGCTCGACTGGACCAAGGTCGTCGCGTGGAAGGACCAGATGGTCGGCGGCTTCGTCAAGAACATCGGCACGTTGATCAAGGGGAACAAGGGCGAGCACATCCAGGGCGAAGCACGGTTCACGACGGCCCACACCGCCGTCGTCACGAGGGCGGACGGCACGGCCGAGGAGGTCGAGTTCAAGCACGCGATCATCGCCACCGGCTCCGAGATCGTCTCGATCCCGGGCTTCGGCATCGACGGCAAGGACATCCTGGGCTCCAAGGAGGCTCTCGACCTCCAAAACCCGCCCGAGGCCCTCGTCGTGGTCGGCGGCGGCGTCATAGGCCTCGAGATCGGGACCTTCTTCGCCAAGCTCGGCACGAAGGTGACGGTCGTGGAGTTCACCGACGCGCTGCTGCCGGTGATCGAGAAGGATCTCGTCGCTCCTGTCGCGCGCAATCTGACCAAGCTCGGCGTCGAGGTTCTTCTTTCTTCGAAGGCGACCTCCTGGGCCAAGAAGGGGAAGCGCCTGGAACTGGTCGTCGAAACCCCGGAAGGCGCCCGGAAGGTCGCCTGCGACAAGATTTTGATGGCGGTCGGCCGGGCGCCGCGCTCCAAGGGCCTCGGTCTCGAGAAGCTCGGCGTCGAGCTCGACAAGCGCGGGCACGTGGTCGTCGACACCGAGATGCTCTCCTCGGTCGGCAACATCTACGCGATCGGCGACCTCGTCGGCCAGCCCTACCTGGCCCACAAGGCCAGCCGCGAGGGCATCCTCGCCGCGCAGTCGATCGCGGGCGAGCCCCTCGAGACCCGCGGACAGGTGCCTTGGGCCGTCTTCACCGACCCTGAGATCTCCTGGGTCGGCATGACGGATCCGGAGGCTAAAGCCTCCGGATTCAATACGGTCACCGGCAAATTCCCGTTCGCCGCCTCCGGCCGCGCGATGGCCGTGCGCGAGACCGAGGGCTTCTGCAAGGTCGTCGCCGACAAGGCCACGCACCGCATACTCGGCGCCGGCTTCGTCGGGACCAACGCCTCCGACCTCATCGGAGAAGCCTGCCTCGCGGTGTCCGTCGGCGTCACCCTCGAGCAGGTAGCACGGACCATCCATCCGCATCCGACCCTGACCGAGACGTTCGCGGAGGCCTGCGAGGTCGCGCTCGGGCATCCCGTGCACATGCTTCAGATCAAGCGCGAGGCGCCCGTCTTCTCCTAAGCGATGCTCGTCCGGGACCTGGGCCTCAAGGACTACGAAGAGGTCTGGAATCTCCAGCGCAAGCTCGTCTTCGAGCGCGGCGAGGGGAAGATTCCGGACACGGTCCTTCTCTGCCAGCACCACCCGGTCTACACCATCGGGCGGTCCTCGAAGCAGCCGGTGCCCAAGGCCCTGCCCTATCCCGTGCACAAGGTCGAGCGCGGGGGAGACCTCACCTGGCATGGGCCGGGGCAGCTCGTCGGCTACCCGATCTTCCACCTGCCCGGGCTCGGGCTCAGGCCGCGGTCGTACCTGGCCGCCCTCGAGGCGGTGCTGATCGAGGCGATCGCCCCGTTCGGGATCAAGGCGACGACGGTCAAAGGGTTCACCGGACTGTGGGTCGGGCGCAAGAAGCTCGCATCCATCGGCGTCGCGGTGCGCGCGGGGGTCTCCTACCACGGCTTCGCGCTGAACATGAACAACACCACGGCCCCTTTCAACCTGATCCACCCCTGCCGGCTCGAGAGCGAGGTCATGACGACGATGGCGCGCGCGCTCGGCGCCTCCGTCGACGAGCATGCCGTGAGCAAGGCCGTCGGCGAGGCGCTGCTGCAGTACTTCGGGCGCATGGCGAGGAACGATGCTCGCGCCTGAGCGGCTGAGCGCCGGCTCGGCGCATCGCGACTCCGATTTCCGGGAGCTCGCCGCGAAGGGGCTGGAGCTCGTCGACGTCGAGTTCGACTCCTGCCGCTTCATCGCCTGCTCCTTCGCCGGCGCGGCCCTGCGCCGCGCGCGCTTCACCGACTGCGCCTTCGAGAGCTGCGACTTCACGGCCGCCCGGTTCACCGGCTCGCGTCTGAGGGGGGCATCCTTCAAGGACTGCCGGGCGGGCGGCGCCAACTGGGCCGCCGCGTCCTCGCTCGACGATCTGGACTTCGTCCATTGCCTGCTCGATCAGGGAACCTTCGCGGGAGCCAAGCTGCCGCGGCTCACGCTCGACGACTGCCGCCTGCGCGAGGCGGACTTCTCCGAGGCGGATCTGCGCTCGGCGGCGATCGTCCGCTGCGACCTGGCGCGCGCACGCTTCTTCGGCGCCGATCTGACGGGCGCCGATCTACGCGGCTCGTTCTCCTACGACATAGACGCCTTTCGCACCAAGATCAAGAAGGCCCGCTTTTCCCTGCCCGAGGCCGTCGCGCTGCTTCCCGGCCTCGGCATAATCCTGGAGGACTCATGATAAGACACGCTTCGTTGCTGTTGGCTCTTCTCTCGACGGCCGCGCGCGCGGAGTTCTCCGTCCCCGGCTTCGAGCTCGTCTATTCGTATCCCGTGGAGACGTCTCTGGCGGAGCCCGACCTCCGCCTCGCCCAGGACGTCTGGCCCGCGATGTTCGACGCGGCGAAGAAGACGATCGACATCGAGCAGTTCTACGTGACGCCGTCGACCGGCGAGCCCCTCGAGCCGTCCCTCCAGGCGCTGGAGCGCGCCGCCGCGCGGGGCGTCAAGATCCGCGTCATCCTCGAGCAGAAATTCGAGAAGAACTCCCTCGACGGCATCGCGCGCCTGAAGGCCATCCCCGGCCTCGAGCTGCGCATACTCGACTGGTCGAAGGTCAACGGCGACGGGATCGTCCACGCCAAGTTCTTCGTCGTGGACTCCACGGAGGCTTTCGTCGGCAGCCAGAACTTCGACTGGCGCGCCCTCAAGCACATCCACGAGCTGGGCCTGAGGATCAACGACGCGCCCGTCGTCCGCGATGTCCAGCGCGTGTTCGACCACGACTGGGCGCTGACCGCGGAGCCTGGCAGCCTCACGCTCGACGAGCAGCGGGAGCCGCACTTCGAACGCGCCGGGCGCGCCTACCTCGTCGCCAGCCCCTGGCGGAGGAACCCGAACGGAGTCGGCGACTCCGAGTCGGAGCTCGTCCGGCTCATCGGCGAGGCCAAGGCGGACCTGGCCATCCAGCTGCTCGACTACAATCCGACCACGTACGCCCGGCCCAAGCGCTTCTACAGCCCCATCGACAACGCGCTGCGCGACGCCGCCGTGCGCGGCGTCAAGATCAAGCTCCTCGTCTCCCACTGGAACACCGATGAGCACTCGGTCGCCCATCTGAAAAGCCTGGCGCTGGTGCCCGGCGTGGAGGTCAAGGTCCTGACGGTCCCCGCGGCCAAGCAGGGCCACATACCGTTCGCCCGCGTGATCCATTCCAAGTACATGGTCGCTGACGGCAAGACGACGTGGCTTGGCACGAGCAACTGGGCGGGCGGTTACCTCGACACCTCGCGAAACCTCGAGCTCGTGGTCAAAGACGAGGCGCTGTCCTTCCGCGCCGCCAAGATCCACGCCCGCCTCTGGGGCTCGGCTTACGCCGAGCCTTTGGATATCCTCAAAGCTTACCCGAAGCCCAAGAAATGAGATCTGCGCTCGGGACCGCGGCGCTCGGGCTCGCCGGGCTGGGCCTCGGCCTGGCCGCCGGATCCCTGCCCGCGGCGGCGGCCTCGGGCATGAGCCTCGAGCTCTCGAAGGGGCGGCTCGCGCTGGCGCTCGGTCTCGGCCTGTGGACGCGCGCCCTGGCGTCCGGATTCGCCGGCGCGCTCGTCGACCGCTTCGGCGCGAGGCGCGCCCTGCGAGACGCGTCCGCGGGCGCCGCCGCCGCGGCGGCCGGGCTCGGCGCGCTGTTCCTCGGCGGGGGGGAAGGAGGGATGTTCGTCGCCGTCGCTATCCTGCACGCCGTTGTGTGCTATTTCGCGGCCTTCGCGGGGCCGGCCGCGGCGAGGCTCAACGCCGCCCGCCTCGAGCCCGGCCTCCGCGGCCGCCACGCCGGGCTCTACGGCGCGCTCGCCTTCCCGGCGGAGTTTCTCGCCTTGCCCGTGGGACTCTGGCTCGGCGCGCGCCTGCCCGCCCCGGCCGTCGTCTTCCTTCCGGCGATGGCCGCCCTTCTCGCCCTCGCGGCGGCTCGCCTGGGACCCGAAGAGGCGCGCGACGAGGGGCCGGGCGCCGGGCTCGGCGAGCTGCGTGTTCTGGCAGGACGCGCGTATGTCCTGATACCCGCGGCGCTCGCGGGCTGCGCCGGCGCGGTGCGCTGGGGCCTGCTCGGCTGGTCGGCGCAATTCCTGAGCGAGGTGCACCAGATCCGGCCCGGGGGGCCGCTGTTCCTTCCGGCGCTCGCCTCGGCCGCGGCCGGAGCCTGCCTGGGGCCCGCGCTGGGGGGACTCCTGTCGGACAAGGCCTTCGGCGCGCGCCGCGCGCCCGCCGCCTTCGTCCTCTTCGCGATCATGGCCGCGGCGCTGACCGGGCTCGGCCGGGCGCTGGAGCCCGCGACGGCCGTGGCCTTCCTCGGCGCCGCCTGCGGCGCGGCGTTCGGCGTGCACGCCCTGCTCAGCGGCGCGGCCGCGATGGACGCCGGCGGACGCCGCTCCGCGGGGGCCGTCTCAGGCCTGCTCGACGGGGTCCATCACGCCGCGGGAGGCCTCGCCATTCCGCTCGTGGGCGCGCTCGTCGACCGCGGCGGCTGGGGCTCCTGGACCGCGGTGCTCCTCCCCTTCAGCCTGTTCGGCGCGGCGGCCTCGCTCGCGCTGGCCTGGCTCAGGGCTGAAGCTCGGGATCCTTCCCTTTGACGAGCTGAGCCGCCGGCGCCTGACGCTTTTTCGGCACCGCGTGCCAGATCTTCAGCGAGAGGGCGAAGCCGATCAGCGCGAACGGCACGAGGAAGATCGGCCACCAGAACCAGTTCGACGCGATCTTCGCCGCATCGCCGGTCGGCGTGATCGAGCCGATGATGACGGACTGCAGGCCCGTGCCGAGATACACCATGCCGTCGACGATGCCGACGGCCGCGCCCGCGTTCTTGGCGCCGCCGAAATCCGTCGTCGAGGTGCCCGACAGGATGCCGTGCACGCCGATGACCGCCATCGACATCACGATCACCGCGCCGCCCGCCCACCACAGGTTGCCGTCGAGGGTGAAGGCGAGAAGCACCGCGCAGAGCGCCATCACGCCGTAGAGCACGCCCGCCATCGGCGCGCGCCGCGACTGGAAGAGCCGGTCCGAGCCCCAACCCGTCAAGATGGCGCCGGTCACGCCCGCGAGGAACAGGACCATGCCCCAGTTCTGGGGCACCCAGAAGGTCTTCTTGAACCCGACCTCGGCCGCGAACAGCGGATACCAATGCATGATCCCGTTGCGCAGGATGCCCGAGCAGAACTCGATGCCGCAGACGACGATGAGCACCGGATGGGTGACGATCTTCTTGAACACCTGCATCACCGGCAGGCGCTTGCCGTCGTGCGAGAGCGCCTCTTCTCCGGTGTCGAAGTCCTTGAAGCCGGCCTCGCTCGGGGAGTCGCAGAGGTACTTGTACATGACGACCCAGGTCACGGCCATCAGGAACGCCGGGGCGAAGAAAAGCCACCAGTTCTGGTTCACGCCGGTATTGCTCGGCAGGAAGAAGTGGGCGACGCTCGCCCACACGCCGAGCGTCGCGGGCAAGGCAGCGCGCGTCGCCTCGACGATGGCGAAGCCCCAGTCGAAGGCGAAGAGGATGCCCATGGAGATCATGATGCCGAACATCGTCGAGAACGTCCCGCGCTCGCGCACGTGGAACCACGGGGCCTTGACGGTCACGATGGCGACGGCGCCGTAGCTCTGGAAGTGCATGTTCACGGCGTAGAGGATGGTGAACATCCAGAACAGCGAGATGTTCCAGCCCCAGTTGCCCATGCCGTACAGCGCCAGGCCCATGATCGCGTTGACGATCAGCGCGCCGCCGGTGCCGACGAGCATCGCGTTGCGCCCGCCGAGCTTGTCGGTCAGGGGCCCGGAAGCGAGGAACGAGAAGCCGTACACCCACGCGCCGACGGCGAAGATAGTCCCGAACTGCGCCTTCGTCATCAGGGTGTCGCCGAGCGCGCTCTTGGCGACGGTCAGGTTGTAGCGCCCCATGTAAAGGAAGGCGTAGGCCAGCCCCATCGGGACCCAATTGAGGGCGCGGCGAAAGCGGTACTCGGCGGAGTGTTTCGGATAATCCATGGAGAAATCATACAATAGAACCATGATTCCTCAATCTACCGGTCATGTGACGCAAAAGGACCTGCTCGATGGGCTGTTGGCCGAGGTCGAGGCGTCCGCCCGGCGCGGGACCGCCATCGTCGTCTTCGACCTCGACGACACCCTTTTCTCGACGGCCGACCGCCACCTGCGCATCCTCGCCGAGTTCGCGGCCGCCATCGAGACGCAGGACGCCCGCGCGGCCGGGGTCCTGCGCGCGATCGCGCGCGAGAAGCTGCGCTACTCGATCGCCGACACCGCCAAGGACCACGGCCTCGAGGAAAGGCTCGGCAAGGACCTGCGCGACTTCTGGTTCGCGCGCTTCTTCAAGAACCCTTACCTGCTCGAGGATTCGATCATCGCCGGCGGCCCGGAGTACGCTGACGCGGTGATCGCGCGGGGGGGCAAGGCCTTCTACATGACGGGCCGCGACGAGGGCATGCGCGAAGGCACCGAGGCCTCCTTGCTGCGCCACCGCTTTCCCGAGCCCGACGGCAAAGGAGCGACGCTCGTGCTCAAGCCGAGCTTCGACACGCCCGACTTCGCCTTCAAGAACGAGGCCCTGCACAAGATCGCGGAAATGGGGGAGGTCGTGGGCTCCTTCGAGAACGAGCCCGCGCACGTGAACATGTTCGTCGAGCGCTTCCCGAAGGGCCGCCACTTCCTGCTCGAGACCAAGCACTCCGGACGCCCCGTCGAGCTCCTCGCCGGCGTCCACCGCATCAAGGACTTCCGCCGCTAACGGCCGAGCAGGTCCGCGAAGAACTTCTTGCGGTTGGGCACCGCGTGATACGCCGCGACCTTGTCGAGCCTCGCGATCAAGGTGATGTAGGTGCCGGCGTCGAAATAAACGCCGTGCTTATGCAGCACGCTCATCACCCGCGCCTGGTCTTTTTTAAGGAGCTCGAGCAAGGTCGGGAGCTTCTTTTTAACGGCTACGCCGCCGTGCTTTCTTTTTGCCATTCAAAAGGTCCTTTGGGGAAATTCATAGCCAGCCTGACCGCGGTGTCTATGTCCGATTTGCCGGCGGTACCCTCAGAAACAAGTCGTTCAGCTTCCAGTATGATGGCCCCCGCAAGGTTGCTCCAAATATCCTTTGGTGTTAATCCGTTTCCCCGCGCGAGGTCGTTCAGCGCCGACGGGTTTTCCCCGATCTTTTTGCCGTCGTCGTAAATATAAAACCCCTTCCCCGCTTTCCGCCCAAGCTCGCCCGCCCCGACGAGCTTCTTCTGGAGGGCGGGCGGCGCAAACCGCTCCGGTCTTCCCAGAGCCTCGTATATGGCCGTCGTAATGGCCAGGTTCGTGTCCAACCCGATCAAATCCATGAGTTCGAAAGGCCCCATAGGCACGCCGCCTATGCCCCGAGCCCCCTCGTCAACGGCGGCGCAGCTCGTCCGTGAGTTGACCATCCGCTGTGCCGCGACATAATAAGGCCTCATCACGCGGTTCACGATGAACCCCGGCACGTCTTTCACATCGACAGGCGTCCGCCGCAGGCCCATTAAAAGGAATTCCCAAGCCGCTTGAAACGCCTCCGGCGAGGTTTTTTCGGTTCTTATCATCTCGACCAGTTTCATCGCGACGGGGGGATTGAAGAAATGCACCCCCATGGTCCGTTCCGGCGAGACGGCGTGCGCCATGATCGCCGCCACCGACAGCGACGAGGTGTTCGTCGCGAGCAGCGCGTCCGGGCAGATCTCGGACAGCCGTTTAAAAAGGTCTTGCTTGAGCCCCAACACCTCGGGCGCCGCCTCGATCACGAGATCCGCCCCCGCGAGCTCGTTCATGTCCGCCACCGCCGAGACCGAATGAAACGCCCGCTCCGCCTGCTGCGTCGAGAGCTTTCCCTTGAGGACGGCCGTATCGAAAGATTTTCTCAGCTTGGCCGGAAGGGCCGCCAAGGCCGCGGGCACGGCATCGTGGATCTTCACCGAAAACCCGGATTGGGCGCACAACTGAGCGATGCCTAACCCCATCGTGCCCGCCCCCACGACCGCCACGCGCTGGATCATCGGCTCAAACCTTTTTGACCGGGGGCGCGAGCTTCAGGCGGCTGAGGATGCCGCTCAGGGCCATCTCGCCGCGCGACTCGTGACGGCCCGTCCGGAGGTTGCGCAAAGTGCGGAAGAGACGCGAGGGGCGGAAGAGATAGTTGGTACCGTAAAAGAGGGCGAAAGCGAGCCAGTTGTAGAACTGCAGCCACCCGCTCGAGATGTGGTCAGTGTAAGAGACGGTCTCCGTGATGTCCACATAGGCGAGCTTGTCGAAGTAGTCGTCGTCGTGGCGGATCTTGCCTTCCTTGACCAGCCGCGCGTACAGTTCCGAGCCGGGATAGGGGGAGAAGACGCCGGGGGAGACGTCATGGGCGCCATGCCAGGACATCTTCACGAGGAACCACAGCGTCTTCCAGGTGTCGAGGTGGGTGTCGTCGGGCATGCCGATGATGATGTTGATCTTGACGTTCAGGCCCTCCCGCACGGCGTCCCGCAGCGAAGCGGTGAGCCTCGGGATGCTGACGTTCTTCTTCATGCGCTTGAGGCTGTCCTCCGAGCCGCTCTCGGGAGCGTAGTTCATGTTTCGGCAGCCCGAAGCGTACAGCCACTTCGAGACCTCGGCGTCGATGGCCTCCGAGCGCGTGCCGCTGGGCAGCTGCCAGGTGATGCCGAGCTTGCGCTCGACGAGGCCCCTGGCGAACTCCAGGATCCAGTCGCGCTTGACGATCGCGGTCAGATCGTAGAAGTCCACGTTCTGGATGCCCCAGCGATTCTTGTAGTCCTCGATCTCGTCGAGGACCAGCTTCGGCGAGCGCGCGATCCAGCGCGTGGTCCACATCACCGGGTTCGAGCAGAACGTGCACTGATACGGGCAGCCGCGCGAGGCGAGCATCGGCATGCTCTTGCCGCGGTTGACGCCGTACGAGAGGGAGTTATCCCAGTAGGCCTCGAGCGGGATCAGGTCCCAGGCGGGTTTGGCGATCTCGTCGATGGAGCGGATGCGCGCGCGCGCGCCCGTCGTCCGGACGCCGTCCCCGTCGCGCAGGGCCAGGCCCGTCACGAGCGAGAGGTCGCGGCCCTTCTCCAGCGCGTCGACGAGCTCGACGATGGTCTCCTCGCCCTCGCCGACGACGCAGATGGACAAGCCGGGGCATTGGCGCATGCTCACGGCGGGCTCGGCGGTGAAGTGCTCTCCGCCGGCGGCCAGGGCGATGCCCGGCCGCGTTTTCGAAATCAGATTGATGAGCTCGCGGATATGCACCCACTCCGAGGAGAACATGCCGGACACTCCGATGAGACCCGCATCCTTGGGTATGCGTTCACATATCTCGTCGAAGGTCAGGCCGCGAAGGACCAGGTTGTGAGCGATCGGGACGGATTGAAGCGGATTCTCGCCGATGCCGTCGATCAGGACGACCTCGTGGCCCGCCTGGCGTAGGGCGGCGGCGACGTAGGCGAGTCCGATGGGGGGGGTCAGGGACGCGATGTACGAGACGGGGTTGACGATCGACGGCGGCCGGACGAGGCAGATTTTCATGTCGTCCTATTAAGGGTAGCCCCGTCGAGAAACCATGTCAAGCCGGGCGTCGTCACTTGCCCTTGCTCCACTGGGGGACCTGATCGGAGTTGTACTCGCGCCGCGCCACGCGGGAGACCCGCGGTTTCAGGTAATCGAAAACCGCTCGCAAGTCTCCGCCCTTTTCCTTGAGGCCTTTGAGAAAGTAATACGTGAAAAGCCCTTGTTGCTTATCCCGGTAACTGTTGCTGATCTGGTCTCCGGCGGATGCTGAAATCACAGTGAGCCCGGACGGAACCTTGCTTGGAACGACGCTGACCAAAGGCCGCGCGCCTTTGGCGAGCACGGAGCGGCCCCCGCCGCCGGAAAAGCAGGAATCCAAGACCAGCAGGACACGCTTGGCCGGGAGCTTGCTCAGAAGCTCGTAGACTCTACTGAGAGGATAGCCTGTCTGCTCGATGTAGGTCGGATCGGCGTCGTAAGGCACGAGATAGGACTCTCCCGAGCGAGGATTCGGCGCGCCGTGGCCTGAGAAATAAACGAACACCTCGTCGCCGCTTTCCACGCGATTGGGCAGCCACCGCTCGAAATACTTTTCGAAATCGCTCTTGGTCGCGCGCTCATCCCGGAGCAACGCCAAATTCTCTTCGGAGACTCCCAGCACCCGCCGAAAGTACTCGGCCGCTAGTTTCGCGTCGCTCGCGGCGAAATCGGCCCGGGGAAGGTTCTCGCGGTATCGCTCGACTCCTATGACGACGGCGTGGGCCCGCGCGTTCGGCGCGGCGGCGAGAGGCAGATTTCTCGGATGTTCGGGATCAGAAACCGGAGCCTGGATTCGAGAAGGAGGCGCCGGAACGGGGATCGACGGCTGGCCGGGATCAACATAGGGCCCCGGGTAACCCAAGGCTTCCACGAGATCATCCGCATTGTTCCGATAGTTAGGCCCGAACAGCCCGACGCCGCGCGGCAACGCGAACAGCCGGGCGCCGAAGCGCGTTCGAAGAATGTCCGAGATAGGCGCCCAACCGTGGCCGCGGCTCTTGAGCATGAACGCGCCGCAATCCGCGACGCGAGAAGGCCCGCAAACGCCGCCGGCGATGATGAGCCTGCCGCCGTCGACGGCGGCGCCGTGACCGTGAATAGCCGTCGGCAGAGGCGGTCCGGAAGACCAGGCGTTCTTCTTAGGGTCGTATATGAAAACATCTTCGGCGATCTGGTCGCAATACCGGCCGGGTTGCCCGCCCTTGCAGCCGCCGGTCAAGTAATAGAGTCCGCCGAACATCGCGCCGCCCGCGTGACTGCGAGGAGACGGAAGGTCGGCCAAGCGCGCCCAGGTGCGCCGCCCCGGGTTATACGCATAAACGCGCCGCGACGTCTCTCGATTCGCGACTCCACCGATGACGACGAAGCGTCCGTCGATCGCCGCGCTCGAGCCGTCGAAGATCCCTTCGGGCAAAGCAGGAAGTACGGTCCAAAAATCCTCCTTGGGGTCATAGGAATAAGCGGCTCCGCTGGGAAGGGAGCAGTCGGAGCGGACGCAGCCCCCGGCCATATAGATCTTGCCGCCGAGCGCGACCGCGTCCTGATTGTAGTGCGATTGAGGCATGGGCGCCCTGACGGTCCAACGGCGCGAAGACAGGTCATAAGCCGTCACATCGTTGGTGGGACCCTCGGCATATGCGCCGGAGAAGAAATAAAGCACACCGTCGAGCGCGACGATCGCTTTCGTCGCGAGGGGCCTTGGGAGACGCGCGATGGCTCGCCAGCCGTCTGAGGGCGCCTGCGCGGGCGCCTCGGAGAGCGCCGGCGCGGCGTCGATTCGCAGGGGCTTCGGGTTCCGGCAGCCGGAGAGAATGAGGAGCAGCGGCAGCGCCGCCAAAAGCCTCATTCCGGCTTGGTCCCGGAGACACGCCACGAAGTCCCCACGTAGAAATCCACGTGCGTTGCCTTCCAGCCCGCCACCCAAGAGCGGGCCTGCGCCTCGGTGATCAAATGGGTCGTCGGGGCGTTGAGCTTGTCGAAGACGTTCAACAATCTTCTTTGATACGTCGACCCTCGCAGATTCTTGCAGTAGGTGTAGTAAGGGAAGCTCTCAGGCAGCGGCAGGCGGTAAAAGGTATGCATGAGAACGGACCCGATCACCGTCAGAATGTGGCTCAGCAACATGACCACGCCGCGCGGGAGATAATCGAGGAAATATTTCTTCAGCGGCTCCAGGACCCAGTACACGAAGCCGTTGCCTTCCCGGGAATAGAGCCAGAAGATGATCCGTCCTCCCGGCTTGACCAAGGTCTTGAGGTGCGCCGACGTGGCGTCAGGGTTCTGGGTGTGGTGAACGACCCCGACGGAGTACACCACGTCGAAGCGCTCCCCGCTGTCCCACTTGGCGATGTCTCCCGCGACGACCTCCACGTTCGGTAGGTCCTTGAGCTTCTCCTTCGCGATCGGGGCGGTGTTGAGGTCCACGCCGACGACTCGCTTCGCGTACCCGGCCGAGAGGCGCGCGTGATGGCCCGGCCCGCAGCCCGCATCCAGAACGGTCTTGCCCGCGAAGCTCTCGGGAGTGTTGGGATGTATCCAGGCGCGGAAAAGCCACTCGTCTTTGTCCTCGAGCGTGGTCCACAGGTAATTCCATTCGCGCTGACTCGTTTGGCTCGTCATTTTCAATGTCCCCATGCCAGGGCTCTGAGCCATAGCACCAACTGGCGAACCTGCGCCTGACCCGCCCAGATTAGCAGATTGAAGGCGAGCCAAGCCGAGGCTCCCGCCAGAAATCGCGCGCGCCCCGCCCATTTATCGACGGCCATCATCCCGGCGGCGCCCAGGAGTATGATGAACGGCGCCACGCCCTGGCGGTAACGCGAGGCCCAACCGCCGCAAAAGGTGAAGATCGTCACGGAAAATACGACCGACATCGCCGCAGGCCTCAGCTCCTTGTGTTTGACCGCGGAGGCAAGCCCGATCAGAGCGAACGGCAGCACGAGCATGTAGGTCCAGTCGTACCCCGGCAGGAAAGGATAAAGGATGCTCGCGAAATTGAACAGGTAAGCGCTCGCGAGCTGGCGCCAGGTCATGCGCGCCGCCAACTCCCTGAAACGCTCCGCGAACTGTTCCTCGCTTTCCAGTTCGCCCATGCCTGCGGGAGCGAACCATCGGCCCTCGGGCGCCAGGCCGTGGCGGGCGGCCGGAAGGTAGAGCGAGATGTAGACGACGCTCTTGCCCGCCGTGCTGGCGGGCAAGAAGCGGTCGAAGTGGGCGAAATTGCGGCCGATCCAGACGCCGGTGACCAACGCCAGGCCCGCCAGCGCCGCGGCGATCTCCTTGCGGCCGAAATTCGGCCATAGAATCGGCATGAGCGCGATCGTGGCCAGTATGTAGGGCAAGGGCTCGGGGCGGACGAGATAGAGGAAACCGGCCAGGACGCCGAACGCGGCGGCGCGGACGGCGGGACGCCAAAGCGGATGGAAAAGCGCCCACGCGGACAGCACGAGAAAGAAGCTGTAGAGGCTTTCGCTGAGCACCAAGGAGACAGGCTCGACGAGTCCGAAGTAGACGGCGCTCAGCACTCCGCCGGCCAGCGGCCACGGCCCGGGTAATATGCGCTTGGCCAGCTTGTACAGAAGCAGGCAGGTCGCAGCCCCGAGCAGGCACTGCGCCGCGATCACGGCGATCAATGAATCACCGAATAGGGCGCGGACGGCGGCCAGAAACAAGGGGTAGCCCGGCATGCGGGCCGCAAATTCGCCTTGAGGCCCGAGGTAGCTCCCCGTCTCGACGAGGCTAGCGGCATAAAACCGGTATTCCGCGGCGTCGGCGACGAGGGGAGGAAGTCCCTTCCGCCATGCGAAGACGGCGCGCACGGCCAAGGCAGTCACGAAGATCGACCAGGAGGCTCGGCGCTCGGCGGCGGCCGCGTTCATGGCTGCTTCAGACGGCCTGAGCGCCAGGCCTCGATGGGGAACGCCACGCAGCCGAGCAGGGGAACGATCGTCGTGAAGAACCCCGAGAGCATGCCGGGGGCGAGGGCGCGCGTGAGAATCACGCACATCTCCTGAAACGCCCAGAACCCGGCCAGCGCGAGAAAGAAGAAGAGCGCGTTCGCGCCCAGCACGCGCGCGCCGAGCAGCAGAGCCCCGAGGGCGCCCGCGGATTCGCTCCGGCGGGCCGCGGCGATCGAGGAGACCGCGCCCAACGCGAAGGCCGCGAGCTTGCCCGCGGCGAGCATGAGATAGAGCCCTCCCATCGAGGCGGACTGGGGCACGTCCGCCCGCAGCAGCCAGTACGCGACCGGCGTGGTGAGCACGCCGAAAACGAGCAGAAGCGGATACGGGATCGCGTACAACGCCCCGGTCGCGACCAGGCGCTTGGGGTCCACGCTGCGGCCGTCGCCGAGCCACAATTCGGCGAACAGCGCCGTCACGGCGACCGTCAGCGCCACGGCGAGCAAGGACTTGATCGCCATCGCGCCGGGCGCGCCGGGAGAGAGCAGGGACAGGACGTTCTGGCCGAGCATCCCCAGCAGCGGGGGGGCGAGCAGCCACGGACGCGCCAGCGCGCGGTCGCGGACCTCGGTGAGGAGAAGACCCGCCGTCATCCGGGGATGAAAGGCTCTTCGGACATCTTCGCCGCCACCGGCGTCCAGGCGGGGACCTTGAGGCCGAATTTCGCGGCCTTGTCCTTGATGTCGGCGGCGAAGGCCTGGCGGACCTCGTCGTTGTCGCGCTTCTTCAGGCCGTACTTGCGATAAATCACGTTTTTAGGAGAATTCGCGCGTCCGAAGATATTCATCGTCCGCGGATACCATTTGTCGAACGCCGCCTGCAGGTCGTCGTGCGTCTTCGGGTCCTCGGAGAGCTTCTTGGCCCATTGGTCGCCGTGCGCCATGTGCATCTCCTCTTCCTTGAAGATGCCCTCCATCCCGTCGCACCAAGGCTTGTAGGAGCAGTCGAGGGAGTCCTCGAGCTGATGGCCCGCGCCGCGGTCCATGCAGAAATTGAACATGATGAAGTCGTACCAGGTGTCGATGGGGTAGTAGAAGATGTTGACGCGCTTATCGTCCGCGGCCCGGAGGGTTCCGATGTCGTCGGCGTCGACCCGGAGGTTGAAGTTGTGGGTCTTGTAGTACTCGTCGACGTCGACGCCCATGCCCTCGAGGAGGCGGTACATCACCCGCGCGTGGCGGACCTCGTCCTTGACGATCTGCGCGACCTGCAAGGTCTCCTTGATGTCGGGGGACTTCTGGATCCACGGCACGTAGCCGAACGCGCCGGCCAGCTCGGAGTCGGCCTGCATCGACATCAGATTCGTGAGGTGCTCGCGGTACTCGTCGCTCATCTCGGAGAGCTCGGTGATCTTCTGGCCTTTGGCGATTTTCGCGAGGAGCTTCTCTTCGCGGATGCGGTTCGGTTCGAGGGTCATGGTCATTCTCCTTTGAACTGAGCGGGGCGCTTCTCGAGGAAGGCGCCGACGCCTTCGGCATGATCTTTCGTCTTTCCCAATATTTCTTGAAGCTGGGCTTCGTATTCCATCTGCTCGTCGAGCGACGGGGCCTCCAACGAGCGGTTGACGGCGCGCTTCGTCAAGGCCAAGGCGAGCGGCGGCATCTTCACGAGCTCGGCGGCGATCCTCTGCGCCTCGACGAGGACGGACTCGGCGGGGACGACCTTGTTGACCAGGCCGCAGGCGAGCGCCTGCTCCGCGGTGACGGGCTTGGCGAGCCACATGTGCTCGAGCGCCTTCGAATAGCCGAGGAAGCGGGGCAGGGAGTAGGTCATGCCGGAGTCGGGGACGAGGCCGACGCGGACGAAGGCGTTGAGGAAGGTCGCATTCTCGGCGCACACCTTCAGATCCGTCGAGAGGATTATGCTGGCGCCGGCGCCGGCCGCGAGGCCGTTGATGGCGCCGATCACCGGCTTCTCGAGACGACGGATCTGGGCGACGAGGGGGTTGAAATGGTCGCGGAGCTCGTCACCGAGGGAAAACGCCGAGGCCTTTTGGCGGCGCTGCAGATCGCCGAGGTCGGCGCCGGCGCAGAAGGCGCGGCCGCTCGCGGTTAGAATGACGGCCTTGACGGCTTTGTCCGAGGACGCTTTTTTCAGGGCTTCACGGATGCCCTTCATCATGTCCAAGGTCAACGCGTTGAGGACGTCGGGGCGATTCAGCGTGAGCGTGAGCACTCCGTCTTTCTGCTCGTTCAGGAGATCCATTCTATTTGCCGTTCCAAACGGGCTTCCGTTTTTCGAAAAAGGCGGTCATGCCCTCTTTCTGGTCCTGAGAATCGAATAAACGAAAAAAAGACTGGCGCTCGAATGAAAGACCTTCCGACAACTTCGAATCCAACGCTTCGCGGACTGAAGCTTTCGCGGCCTGCACGGCGAGCGGCGGTTGGGCCGCGATCGTATGCGCCAATTTTTTGGCTTCGCTTAAAAATGATTCGACGGGCACGACTCGATTCACCAAACCAAATGACAGGGCCTCGCGCGCCGCCAGTTTTCGGCCCGTGAGGTTCATCTCCATGGACAGCTGCTTGCCCACGGCTTTGGTCAACCTCTGCGTTCCACCCGCTCCGGGCATCACGCCGATTAATACCTCCGGCTGGCCGAAAACGGCGGTTTCGGACGCGACGATCATGTCGCACGCCATCGCCAACTCGCACCCGCCGCCCAAGGCGAATCCGGAAACGGCGGCGATGACCGGCTTTTTCAGGTTCCCGATCTTGTCCCAATGCGACAGGTGATTCGCCAGCTGCTGTTCGGCGGCTCCGCCGCCGGTGATGTTTTTCATTTCGCCGATATCGGCGCCGGCGGCGAACGCTTTGGGCAAACCGGCCAAGACCATGGCGTGGATGCCTGGATCTCGATCAAACCCGCCCAAGGCCTCCACCACGGCGTCCATCACGGCGATCGACAACGCGTTCAAGGCCGACGGACGATTGAGCGTGACGATCCCAACCGCGCCTTCGGTCTCGACGATCACCTCGGCAGCGATGCTCGTCATCAATTGAGATCCACCCACACCGATTTGAGGGAGGTGTAGTTTTCCAACGCGTATTGCCCCTTCTCTCTTCCGTACCCCGACTGCTTGACGCCGCCCCACGGCGCCGCCGCGTCCACGAAGTGGTAGCAGTTGATCCAGACCGTGCCGGCCTTGAGCTTGGCGGCGGCCTGATGGGCCTTCTTGACGTCCTTGGTCCAGACGGCGGCCACGAGGCCGTAGTCGCTGGAGTTCGCGCGGGCCATGACCTCGTCGAGGGAATCGAACGGCATGACGGCGACCACGGGCCCGAAGATCTCCTCGCGGGAGATCTTCATCTCGTCCTTCACGCCGCCGAACACCGTCGGCTGGACGAAAAACCCCGGACCTTCGGCGGCTGCGCCGCCGGAAAGCAATTGGGCGCCTTCTTTTTTACCGGACTCGATATAGGAGAGCACGCGATCGCGCTGCTCCTTGGAAACCAACGGACCCATGTGAGTCTTGGGATCCAAAGGGTTTCCTTGTTTGACCGTCTTCGCCCGCTCGGCGAGCGCCGCGACCATCTTCTCGTAGGCCGGTCTTTCGATGAAGACCCGCGAGCCGGCGGAGCAGCACTGCCCCTGGTTGTAGAAGATGCCCATGAAGATGCCCTTCGCGGCGGCGTCGAGGTCGGCGTCGGCGAACACGATGTTCGGGGACTTGCCGCCCAGCTCCATCGAGATGCGCTTCATGTTTCCCGCGGAGGCCTTGACGACCTCGCGGCCGACCTCGGTGGAGCCGGTGAAGGTCACTTTGTCGATCTGCAAGTGCCGGGCGATCGCCGCCCCGGCCGTGGGTCCGAAGCCCGGCACCACGTTCACGACGCCCGGAGGCACGCCCGCCTCGAGAAGAAGTTCTCCCAGCCAAAGAGCGCTGAGCGGCGTCTGCTCGGCGGGCTTAAGGACGATCGCGTTCCCGCATGCCAGGGCCGGGGCGAGACGCTCGACCGCCATCAGAAGAGGGAAGTTCCACGGAATGATGGCGCCCACCACCCCCACGGGCTCCCGCACCGTGTAATGAAGGAACTTGGCGCCCGGGAAATACGGCACCGAGACGGGCGTGGTCTCGCCGTGGATCTTGGTGGGCCAGCCGCCGAAGTAGCGCAGGAGGCCGACGGCCAGGGGCAGGTCGCCGTTCTTGGCCTCGCGGATCGGCTTGCCGTTGTCGAGGCTCTCGAGCTGGGCGAAGGCCTCGGCGCGGGCCTCGAGCAGGTCGGCGGCCTTGTGGAGCACCTTCTCGCGCTCGGCGGGCGACAGCTTCGACCACGGACCCTCGAGGGCCGCGCGCGCGGAGGATACCGCCCGGTCGACGTCGGCCGAGTCCGCCTCGGCGACGGCGCCGAGCGGCTCGCCGGTGGCCGGGTTCACGACGGCGAAGGTCTTGCCGGAGGCGGCGTCCGCGGGCTTGCCGTCGATCAGGAGCTTGTGGACCTTGCGCGACAGGAAATCCTTGAGAAGGGGGTGAACTTCGGGCATCGTGGCGGTGCTCATTCGTCCTCCGGGTCTCGTCGACGGCTGGCGATTATTCAACCAAATTCGGAGGCGTCAACGCCGCATGTTTATCTTGAGATAAACGCGCTCCGGGGTAGTCCTACAGCGCGCCTCTGTCAGCCTTCCGGCCGGTCTGTTGCGGCCAGGTAGCCAAGGCTTGACAGCTCAGAAGCCTTAAGGATATAATTATCTGGTAATAATTATTATCCTCAAGGAGCGCCCATGATCCGCCTGCTCGCCGCCGTCCTGCTCGCCGCCTGCGCCGCGCCCGCCCTCGCCTTCGACGGCCCCGATTATCCGTATCCGGTCCCGCTCGGCCTGAAGGCTCCCGACGTTCCCGCGGACAACCCCATCACCGACGCGAAGGTGGACCTCGGCAAGCGGCTCTACTTCGACAAGCGCCTCTCGCGCGACGGCACCGTGTCCTGCGCGACCTGCCACGCCCCGGAGAAGGGCTGGACCGACCAGGCCCCGGTGTCGACCGGCATCAAGGGGCAGAAGGGCGGCGTCTCCGCGCCGACCGTGCTCAACTCCGCCTACATGGAGTTCCAGTTCTGGGACGGCCGCGCTCCGAGCCTCGAGGAGCAGGCCAAGGGCCCGATCGAGAACCCGCTCGAGATGGGCTTCACGCACGCCGAGGCCGTCGCTCTCCTAAAGACGATCAAGGGCTACGCCCCGCTTTTCAAGGAGTCCTTCGGCGACGAAGGCATCGACATCGACCGCGTGGCCAAGGCCATCGCGACCTTCGAGCGCACCGTGCTGACGGGGAACTCGCCCTATGACCGCTGGCAGGCGGGGGACAAGAAGGCGATGAGCGAGTCGGCGATCCGCGGCCACCACGTGTTCCACGGCAAGGGCAACTGCGCGATCTGCCACGACGGCTTCAACTTCTCCAACTCCGACTTCCACAACATCGGCGTGGGCATGGCGGCGGAGAAGCCGAACCCCGGCCGCTTCGGTCAGACCAAGGACCCGAATCATACCGGCGCTTTTAAAACCCCGACTTTGCGCAACCTCAGATACACCGCCCCTTACATGCATGACGGCTCCGAGACGACCTTGGAGGCGGTGATCGACTACTACGACCGGGGCGGCTTCGCCAACCCGCATCTCGACGGGCGCATGAAGCCGCTGCGCCTGACCGCGCAGGAGAAGAAGGACCTCGTGGCCTTCATGGACGCGCTGAACGGCGACCCGGTGGCCGTCAAATTTCCTAAAATGCCGGAATGAAAGAGCCCCACGCCTCGCCCTGGCCGCTTCCCGGCTGGGAAGCCGTCCAGCCGTTCCCTTTCGCCGAGGCGCGAGGCGCCTTCGCGGGCATGACGGGCACCGAGGGGCGCATCCTCCTCAAGTATTACCGCCGGGAGGACGGCTCCCTGGTCGCGACCGCGAAGTTCGGCGCCCTGTCCGAGGGCGCGCCGGGCCTGGTGCACGGCGGCGCGCTGCTGACCGCGCTCGACGAGGCGCTGGGCGCGGCGGCCTGGCTCGCCGGCCGTCCCGTCATGACCGCGCGCCTGACCACGGAGTTCCGCAAGGGCGTGCCCCTGGGTGCCACCATGCTCGTCGAGACGCGCCTGATCCGGGAGCGCCACCGCCTGGTCCTCCTCGAGGGCACCCTCAGCGGCCCCGACCACGTCGTCTACGCCTACGCGGACGGCCGCTTCATGGTCCTCGGCGATTCCGACCAACGCCGTATTTTAGGAAGGGCGGCCTGAATCTCCAGGGCAAAAAAAGGTTAATATCCCGTCATGAGACTCGCTAAAAGCTTCTCCCGCCTCGGAACCGAAACCGCCTTCGAGGTCCTCGCCCGCGCGCGCGCGCTCGAGGCCCAGGGACGCAAGATCGTGCACCTTGAGATCGGCGAGCCCGACTTCGACACCCCGGCGAACATCCGCGACGCGGCCAAGAAGGCGCTCGACGCGGGCCACACGCACTACGGCCCCTCCGCCGGCCTGCCCGACACCAGAGCGGCGATCGCCGAGTACGTGAGCAAGTCCCGCGGCGTCTCCTATGCCGCCGAAGAGACCGTCATCGTCCCCGGCGGCAAGCCCATCATCTTCTTCACCATCCTCGCCTTGGTCGAGCCCGGCGACGAGGTCATCTACCCCAACCCCGGCTTCCCGATCTACGAGTCCATGATCAACTACGTCGGCGGCAAGCCCGTGCCCCTGCCCATCCGCGAGGAGCTCGACTGGGATTTCGACGCCGCGGAGTTCGAGAAGCTGCTCACGCCGAAGACCAAGCTCGTCATCCTGAACTCCCCGGCCAACCCGACCGGCGGCGTGATGACCCAGGAGACGATGGACCGCGTGGCCAAGGCGCTGGCCAAGTTCCCCGGCGCGATGCTGCTCGCCGACGAGATCTACTCGCGCATCGTCTACGAAGGCAAGCACCTCTCTTTGCTGACCTACCCGGGCATGAAGGAACGCACCATCCTTTTGGATGGCTTTTCAAAAACCTGGGCCATGACCGGCTGGCGCCTGGGCTATGGCGTCGGCCCCAAATGGCTCATCGACGCGATCGCCAAGCTCTCGACCAACGACCACTCCTGCGTCCCCGCGTTCTCGCAGTACGCCGCGATCGAGGCCCTGACCGGCCCGCAGGATTCCGTGACCGCCATGGTCGCCGAGTTCAAGCGCCGCCGCGACGTGATCGTGAAAGGGCTGAACGCTCTTCCCGGCGTGACGTGCAAAACGCCGAAGGCGGCGTTCTACGTCTTCCCGAGCATCAAAGGCACCGGATTAACGTCGAAGACCTTAGCCGACGCCCTGCTGGCCCAGGCGGGGGTGGCTTGTCTTCCCGGCACCTCCTTCGGCGCCATGGGCGAGGGCTACCTGCGCTTCTCCTACGCCAACTCCGTGGAGAACATCGAGACCGCGCTGGCCTCGATGAAGGCGGCCTTGCCTAAACTAGCGGCGGTCGCCGCGAAGTGAGCGCGGACCGGCGGTCGCTCGACCGCCTCCTGACCTACGTCAGGCCGCACCGCGTCCGCCTGTTCCAGGCGACCTGCGTCATGGTCTGCGTCGCCGCGCTCAACGGCACGCTCGTGAAGGTCCTCGGGCCCATCACGAACAGCCTGTTCATCGACTCCGACCCCGTGCAGCTCAAGCGCGTGGCGCTGATGATCCCCGTCATCTTCTTCCTCAAGCTCGTATTTCAGTATACGCAAAGCTATCTGATGTCCTGGCTCGGCCAGAAGGTCACGCAGGAGATCCGAGAGGACCTGTTCACCCACCTGCACGCCCTCTCGATGGACTTCTTCTGGAAGTCCAAGGCCGGCGAGGTCCTGTCCAAGCTCACCAACGACATGACCGCTTTGCAGTCCGCTTTGCAGTTCGTCCCGCTTTATGCCATCCGGGACTCGCTGACCATCGTCGTCGTCCTCGCGATCATGATCACGACCAACCCGAAGTTCGCGCTGGTCGCCCTGATCGTCATCCCGATGGCGGGCGGGGTCTTAGGCGTGCTCGGCCGCAAGCTGCGCTCGTCGGGGCGCCGCGGCCAGGAGGTGATGGGGGAGATCTACCACCGCTTCCAGGAAAGCCTGCAGGGCATGCTCGTGGTCAAGTCGTTCAACTACGAGAAGGGCTCGATCGCGAAGTTCCGCGTGGAGAACGACGAGTTCTTCCACCAGATGATGCGCTATTTCCGCGCGACCGCGCTCTCCGGCCCGCTGATGGAATTCCTGGGGTCCTTGATCATGGCCGCCATCGTCTGGCTCGGCGGCAGCGCCATCGGGGCGGGACACATGACCGCGCCGCAGTTCGCGGTATTCATCGGATCTTTTTTCATGGCGTATGGCCCGATAAAGAATCTGGCGCAGATGAACTCGACCTTACAGCTGGGATTGGCTGCCGCCGAACGAATCTTCTCGATCCTGGATGAGAATCCGTCCGTCGTCGAGCCGCTCCATCCGTTGCCTTTCCCTTCATTGACGCAAGGCGTGGTGTTCGAAAACGTTTCTTTCAAGTACCCATCCCGGGATCTGTGGGCGTTAAAAGACGTTACGCTGACGATCAAACCGGGCGAGGTCGTCGCGTTGGCCGGTCCATCGGGTTCCGGAAAAACGACGTTCGTTCATCTGCTTTTACGTCTGTTCGACCCGACCGAAGGGCGCATCCTCATCGACGGCGTCGATCTCAAAGACATGTCCTCTCACGAGATCCGCCTGCGCATAGGCCTCGTCTCCCAGGAGACCATCCTATTCAACGACACGGTCTTCGGCAACGTCGTCATCGGCCGCGAAGGGGCGGGCCGCGACGAGGTGCAGAAGGCCCTCGAGATCGCCGACGCCGCGGAGTTCATCGGCGCGATGGCGCAGGGCCTCGACACGCCGCTCGGCGACCGCGGGGCCCGCCTCTCCGGCGGCCAGCGCCAGCGCTTGGCCATCGCGCGAGCCGTCCTCAAGGACCCCAAGCTCCTCATCCTCGACGAGGCGACCTCGAACCTCGACGCGGGAAGCGAGCGCGCGGTGCAGAACGCGATGGAGCGCCTCTACCCCGGACGCACCGTCGTCATGATCGCGCACCGCCTCTCCACGGTGCAGAAGGCCGACCGCATCGTCGTCATGCGCCACGGCCGCGTCGAGGAGAGCGGCAGCCACGCCGAGCTCATGGCGAAAAACGGCGTTTACGCCACGCTCACCCGCTACCAGCAGCTCGAAGCGCCCGAGGCCTCGTGAAGGCCGTCATCTTCGACATGGACGGCGTCATCGTCGACAGCGAGGCGCAGTGGAAGGCCGTCGAGGCGGAGTTCTTCCGCGCGACGGTGACCGGCTGGAAGGACGAGCACAACGACCGCATCACCGGCCTCGGCGTCGAGGACCTGCACCGCTTCCTCGTCAAGGAATTCGACCTGACGATGGGCAAGGTCGAGTTCCTCGCCCACTGCGACGTGTCCGCGCTCAAGGTGTACCGCGACCGCGTGGACTGCTCCGAGGGCTTCCTCGAGCTGGCGCGCCACCTCAAGCACCGCGGCATCCGCACGGCCATCGCCTCCTCCTCGCCCGAGCGCTGGATCCGGATCGTCGTCGAGCGCTTCGAGCTCTCGCCCCTGCTCGACGCCGTCGTCTCCGCCGACGACGTGGGCGGCAGGACCAAGCCCCTGCCCGACATCTACCTCGAGGCGGCCTCGCGCCTCGACCTGCCGCCCGGCGAATGCCTGGCCATCGAGGACAGCTCCATCGGCCTGCTCGCCGCCAAGCGCGCGGGGATGAAGGTCGCGGCCTTTCGCACCGCGCACAACGAGGGCCAGGACCTGTCCACCGCCGACTTCGAGCTGGGCAGCTTCGCCGGCCTCGACTACGAGCGCCTCATCGCGCGCCTGCGCCGCTGATATCGCCGAACCCGGCGACTATCCTTGAGGACATAGCCGTCGGTTAACCGGACGGCTATGTCCTTGAGGATAGTTCCGCAACAAAGCGAAGGCCGGCGCCGCACTGCGGCGCCGGCCTTCTTTTGCGGGCTCGTCGTTAATCGAACTTGAAGTTCGCGGGATCGATCGCGGCGGCCTCCTCCAAGATCACGTTGCGCCGGCCGCCGCGAGGGAAGTCGGGGACGCGCGGCTCGCGGTGGTTGGGGCGGCAGAACGCGACGCTGCGGCGTTCGTTGCAGGTCGTGTATTTCCGGGACGAGAAGGACCCGAGCTCGGCGCCGGCGACGGAGCGGAACGCCACGTTCCAGTTCTCGTCGCACGGGTCGTAGGTGACCTCGACCATGCAGGTCTGGCTGCCCTGGTCTTCCCAGTTCGACCAGCGCTGGTTGGGGCCGGTGATCGCGAAGGAGCGGGCGCTGGCCATGTCCACGGGCTGGCCGATCTCGGAGCCCTTCAGCGTGAAGTTGCCGGTCCGGTAGTCGCCGGACACGGTCGCCTCGAGCTCGACGTCGGGGCGGCCGCTCTGCTTGACGCGGATCGCGATCGACTTGTCGGCGGAGCCCTTCTTGAACGTGACCTCGGCGGAGCCCGCGACGAGCGTGGCGGCGCCGGCTTTCCCGTTCAGGGGGATGCCGGCGGTGCCGGCGGTCAGGGTGATCTGTCCGGAACGCGTTTCTTTGAAATCGCATCCGGCGACGGCGATGAGAACGGCGACGAGGGGGAGGGATCGGCGGTTAATGCGGATTATTGTAGCACGCTCCGAAAAGAGCGGCGAAAGAATCTTAGGTCTAAAGGCCCGGTTTTTTCAGGGCCCTATAGCACCACTTCGCGGCTGAGCCGCTGGGTCGACTCGACGAAGCCGGTCCACTCCGCGCGGCGCCGGGAGCGCGCCTGCTCATCCGACTTCGGCGCGAAGGTCTTCTCCACGCGCGCGTCGGCCATCTTCTCCGGGTCGGGCAGGCCCGCCGCCTTCGCCGCGAGGATCGCCGCGCCCAAGGCGGTCGCCTCGACCTCCTTGCGCCGCTCGAGCACGGCGCCCAGCGCGTCGGCCTGGAAGCTCATCATCGCGTCCGAGCGCGAGAGGCCGCCCGCCACGCGCGCCCGCGTCACCGGCGAACCGGACGCCGTCATCACCGCGGCCGCGTCGGCGAGCAGCATGCACAGGCCCTCGGCCGTGGCGCGGACCAGGTCGTGATTCGTCGTCTGAGAATCGAGGCCGAAGAAAGCCGTCTTGGTCTTATAATCCCAGCGCGGCGCGCCGAGGCCGCCGATCGCCGGAAGCATGAGCACCCGCTTTTTTGATTTTTTGAACGCTTCGTCGATCGCCTTGGCGTCCTTCATGAGACCCAGATTATCCTTCAGCCACTCGAACGAGGTGCCGGCCGCGTGGACGGTGCCCTCGAGGTAGTAGCCGCGCAGGTCGCCGACGGTCGCCGCCGCCGAGGCGAGCAGCCCCGGCGCGCGCTCGGGGCGGGGCCCGGTATGGCGCAGCAGGAAGGCGCCGGTGCCGTAGTTGGCGACCGCGTCGCCCTCGTTGGCGGCGCCCAGGCCGATCGCGGCCGACTGCTGATCGCCGACGGTGGCGAGGAAGGGGATGGTCCGGCCGCCGCGCTCGATGAGGCCCCAGTCGCCCGCCGAGGAGCGGATGGAGGGGAGGATCTCGGCGGACAGGCCGAACAGGGCCAGCAGGCCGGGGTCCCAGGCCGCCGAGTCGAGGCCCATCAGCAAGGTGCGCTGCGCGCACGTGGGATCGGCGGCGACGACGGCGCCCTTGGTCAGGCGCGCGGCGAGGAAGGTGGAGACCGGCGCGCACAGCAGGCGGCCGGCGTCGGCCAGCGCGCGGACCTTCTTATCATGATCGAGGAACCAGCGGATCTTCGGCGCGGAATAATACGGCGTCGCGTAAAGCCCCGAGAGGCCGTGGACCTCGCCCTGGCGCTCCTGAAGGGGTGCTACGAACTCGGCGGCGCGGCCGTCCATCCAGGACGGGGCGGGGGCGACGGGCTTGAAGGTGCCCTTCTCGCAGAACACGATGGTCGAGCGCTGCACCGCGAGGCCGGCGGCGAGCACGCGGTCCTTCGGGCCGAGCTTCTTAAGCACCTCGTCGATGGAGGCCTCGAGCGTGCGGGCGAGCTCCAGCGGATCGTGCTCGGCCCAGCCGGCCTTGGGGCGCTTGGTGCGCACGGGACGCTGCGCGAGCGCCACGATGCGGCCCTTTAGATCAAAAAGCACCGCGCGCGAGGAGGAGGAGCCCTGATCGAGCGCCAGGAGCAGGTCGCGAGTTTTCATATCACGGACTCCCAGATTACGACATAACTATCCTCATGGATAGCTCGCATCGGCCCGCGGGCGGTCATAAACCTTTGAGCTTCAGGTCCGTCGATTCCACGCGCTCGCCGAGCTCGGTCAGGCGCGCGCGCAGGTCCGCGTCGAGGGCCTTGTCCTCGACGAGCTTGTTGACGAGCGGCGCCGAGGGCGCCAGGACCTTCTCGTACAGGCCCGCCGTCTTGAGCAGGTCGAGCACCTTCTTCTTGTCCGGGAACTCCCACTTCACCGCGGGGGAGGACGAAACCTCGAAGCGCTCGCCGAAGGCGCGGACGTAGTTCTTCTTCTTGAGCGAGGCGGAGAGGGCCGCGGCCGCGGCGTCCGCCTCGGCCTTGGCGGCGGCGGCCTTGGCCAGCGCGTCGCCGTACGCGTCCACGAGCGCCGCCAGCTCCGGCTCGCCGGAGGCCTTCGCCGCGACGGCGGGCATGCCCGCGTACTGGTCCTTGTAGATCGGGCACAGCGGCTTGTAGTCGCACCAGCGGCAGGCGTTCTCGGTGGGCTTGGGGTCGAAGCGCTCCTTCGTGATGCCTTCGGCCGTCGCGACGATGCGCGTCGTCAGCTCCTTGACCAGCGGCGCGCCGCGGCGCACGGTGCGGTGCTCTTTAAGCGTCGGAAGGTGGTAGAAGATCAGCTCGCCGACCTCGGCGCCGAGCTGGCTCTCGCAGGCGAACTGATACATGGTGAGCTGGGCGTCGAGGTCGAGCCGCCCGGCTGCGAGCTTCTTGCCTGTCTTGTAATCGAGGATGGACAGCCGGCCGTCGGGCAGCTTGTCGATCCGGTCCACCTTTCCCGTCAGCGGGATGCCCTCGTGCTCGAACGTGAACCCGTACTCGACCGAGAACGGGACGTGGTAGGACTTCGCGTGCTTGTCGTGAAAGCGCGCCAGGAGCTGGCGGCCCTCCTCGAACAGCTCGGCCTCGTGGTTCTCGTCGCGATAGCCCGTCTTCACCCAGATCTCGCGGAAATGCTTCAGCAGGTCCTCGAGGCTCGGTGCTTTGGGTTCCTTGGCCCCATAAAAAAACTCGAGGGCCAGGTGCACGCTCTGTCCATATGAGAAAAAATGCTTGGGCTTCTCGGGGATCTTGTCGACGTACTTGAACTTGAACTTCTGCGGGCACTCGTTGTAGAGCGTGATCGACGAGTGGGACAGGGGGCGGGGAAGATTCACCGTCGCTATTTTACCAAATGTCCGTCGTAGCGGCTGAGCTCGGTGTTCGGGTTCTCGAAGCCCGGGCCGCCGATGGTCGTCTTGACCCGGCCCACGCCCGGGCAGTAATAGTCGTAGCGCCAGGAGGTCTTGAACGCGGAGTCCTTCTCGCGGATCTTGAGGCAGCCGGTGAAGGTCCCGGCGGCGGCCTTGACCGTGGTCGAGGCCGACACGACGAGATACTCGACCGTCGTCTTGCCTCGCTTGGCGCTCCAGGCCATCGCCTCGTTGTAAGGGTAGCGCAGGATCGCCTCGCGCCCGTCCTTGTCCACGCGCCACACGGCCCAGTCGGCCTTCTGGTAATACTCGGTCTTGGCTTGAATGCGCCGGTCGCCCGCGTACAGCGCCGAGACGATCGAGCCGACCGTCCCCGAGGACGCCCGCGCCTCCCACTCCAGGCGCATGGCCTTGCCGCCGCTGGCGCTGTCCACGTACACCCAGGTGCGTCCCGTGTCGGTCGGGAAGTAGTCGGGGCAGCGCAGGAGCCCGGTCTTGGCGCGCTCCAAGCAGGTGGCGTGCTTGGGGAAGTCCCTGGCGGCGGCCTCATAATGAACGCGGGCCTCGTCGCAGCGAGCGAAAAAGGTGCGGTACAGCTCGGCGGCGCGCAGGCGCACCTCGCAGGCGCGGGGATCCTTCGGCCGCGACGCCAGGAATTTCTCGTACTGCTTCACTGCCTGGACGGGGCGGCGGGCGTCCTCCTGAATGGTGCCCGACAGGTAATGATAGGTGTCGCAGCCCGAGAGGAGGGCGGCGGCGGCCAGAACGGCGAATCGGGCGGAGGTCATCGGTTCAATGATTCTAGCTCTTCGCGATCACTACTGATAATCACTATTCCCGGGAATAGTCGAAGACCATCCGTTCGTGATTATCAATAGCGACTGTTTCTGGAAACAGTCAAAGCAACCCGCTCTCGCGGAAACTGAAGAACGAGGACTCCGACACGATCACATGATCCGCCAAAGGGATTCCCAGCAATTCGCCGGCGCGCTGCAGTCGGCGGGTCGCCTCCCGGTCCTCCGCCGAAGGGGAGGGATCGCCGGAGGGGTGATTGTGCACCGCGACGACGGCGGCCGCCCCGTGGGAGATGGCGGGGGCGAACACCTCTCGCGGGTGCACGAGGCTCGCCGACAAGGTCCCGACCGAGACCGTCTCGATGCGCAGGAGCTGGCGGCGGGCGTTGAGGCACAGCACGAGGAAGTGCTCCTTGCGCGCGCAGCGCGCCTCGGCGGGCACGAGGCCCGCGGCGGCGCGCGCCCCGTCCACCACCGGGCGCGGGTCGAAGGCGCGGCGGCGTTTGGCGTACTCCTCCAAAGCGCCCTCCCGCCCGCGTCCCGAGCCTTCTTTGACGATCGACGCGGCCCGCTCGGCGTCGACCCCGAGGATCACGGACACCAGCTCGGCGTCGGTCAGCGCCTCGGGCCCGCGGCGGGCCAGCTTTTCGCGCGGACGCTCAGGATCCATGATCGTCATTTCCCGTGCGCCTCGAGGACGCGCGCCGCGTCGTCCTCGGCGAGGTCGCCCGTCACGACGAGCTTTCCGCCCGCCTCCGCGACCTCGTAGCTCTCGAGACCGTTGGTGAAGCGCCGCGTCCCGCCGCCGCCGCCGGCGAACGCGAAGCCCTCCGGAGACCACGGCCCGGCGACGGGCGCGAGCTTGAACGAAGCCGGGGCCGGGGCGGGCAGCTCGAGCTTCACGATCCGCTCCCGCCGCCGCAGCGTGCCGTCGTCCCGATAGGTCTCGCGCTTCATCAACAGGCCGCTGTCCCGGTCCACCCACCATGCGCGGCGCAGCACGCCGGACTTGAGCCGAAGCTCGAGCTTCCAGGTCTTTCGCTTGGCCACGACGCCGCCGGTGGAGACCGAGATCGCGTAGACCGACCGCAGCCGGGCGAGTCCCGCCTCGGGCCTTTCCGGGTCGCGGACCTCGACGAGCGACGCCGCCTTCTTCCTGAGCGGGAGGACCTCCCGCCGGACCCGACCCGAGGGAAGGGCGGTCACGTTGACCTTGAGGGCCTTCGGCTTCTTCCCGGGAAGGAAGACCTGCACCCGCTCCACGGCGGCATAACCCGTCGCGGGCCCGGCCAAGGCCTTCAGGATCAGGGCGTCGGCGCCGGGCCGCGCCGTGCGCGGCTTGGCCTGCAGGGGCAGGGCCGCCAGGACGAGCAGAACCGCCAGCTTATATCTCGTCATTGTCGCCTCCATCGTCGTCCGACCACAGATCCGCCAAGGCCTGCGGCGGGGCGGCCTCGATCCTGAGGGCCGGACGCTCCGCGACGCCCGGCGCGGCCGGACGCTCCGGCGCCGCGCGCAGGAGGATGACCCCGACCCCGGCGGCGGCGAACGCGGCCCCGGCGCCGTACGCCCAGGCCGAGTCGCCTTCGGCGTATACGCGCAGCCGCTCCCACAAGGAGGGCGCGGGCTTGCGCGCCAGGCGCTTGAGGTCGGCCACCAGGCTTTCCGGCGCGGGCACGTGCAGGGACTTCATCGCGGCTTTCGCCAATCGGGCGTCGTCGTCTTCGTTCATAAGGAGACCTCCAGGGCCAGCAGTCGTTGCTTCAGCGCGGCGCGGGCGCGGACTATGCGCGAACGCAGCGTGTTGAGTGGACAGCCCATCACCGCGGCCGTCTCTTCATAACCGAGCCCTTGCAAATCGATCATCAGCAGCACCGCCCGCGCGTCCGGCGTCAGCACCCGCATCGCGCGGCGCACGAGCTTCGAGCTTTCCTGGCGCTCCAGCCGGTCGAGCAGCGCCAATTCCCGGTGGTCGCCGACCGCGTCGGCGACCGTCAGGCCCGTTTCATCCAACGGCTCGTCCAGCGACTGGCCGTGGCGCCTTTCGTACTTCTTCATGCCGTCCAGGTACAGGTGCTTCAAAACGGTCAAGAACCAGGCCTCGAAGGGCTGGGACGGGTCGTGCGTCTCGATGCGCTCCATGGCCTTGGCGAAGCCCTCCTGCACCAGCTCCTTGGCGTCGTCTTCGTTGCCGCACAGCCCCATCGCGAAGCAATAGGCCTTGTTGGCGTTGGCGTCTATCAGCGCGTCCCAGTCCATTTTGTCGATCATCCTACCTACCATACGATTGAGGGGGTCAAAAAGTTGCATACCCCCGATGTAAGTTTACCCGTAATAACGGCGTAACACGAGGGGGGTATATACTCGTCATGGACGCGGCACAGCCGCAGTGGGAGGACCTGGTGATCCGCGAGGCCCCGGCTTTCGAGCTGGCGCCCGCGAAGCCCTGCCCCAAGCCCCAGGTCCCCGCGACGAGCCTCCGCCGCCCCGACTCGAAGGTCCAAGCCGCCTACCTGGCCCACGAGCTGCGCGCGCCGGTCACCTCGATCCGCCTCGGCCTCGAGATCCTCTCGGAGCAGATCGAGACCAAGCTCCAGGCCGACGAGAAGCAGATGCTTTCCTTGGCGATCCGCAACACGATGAGGCTCGAAGGGCTCGTCAACGACATCATGGATTACAGCAAGATCGCGGCCGGCAAGCTCGCGATCGTCAAGGAACCCTGTGACGCCCGCACCTTGGTCGACGACGCCGCCGACTCGCTGCGCGCCATGGCCACCGCCAAGGGCGTGAAGATCAGCAAGGACTTCGCGCCGCTGCTGCCGCGCTGCGCCGCGGAGAGCCGCCGCGTCGTGCAGGTCCTGATGAACCTGATCTCGAATGCGATCAAGTTCACGCCGACCCGCGGCTCGGTGACCATCACCGTCGCCGAGGGCAAGTACGAGCACGCCGGAACCTTGCTCTTCAAGGTCAAGGACACCGGCTGCGGCATCGCCCACGACGAGCTCGAGAAGATCTTCGGCATGTTCGAGCAGGCCGGCGGCTCCCAGGCCCGCCAGGCGCAGGGCACCGGCCTCGGCCTGACGCTCGCACGCGCGATGGTCGAGCTCCACGGCGGCCGCATCTGGGCCGAGTCCTGGAAGGGCTCGGGCTCCACCTTCTGCTTCACCATCCCGATAGCGCCCGTGGACATGGTCCGGCCGGTCGAGGTCTACGCCGAGCCGCTGCAGCTCCACGGCCTCCTGCTCGACGTCGCCCGCCGCTTCAACTCCTTCCTCGCGCTGTTCGTCTAGCGCGCCGCCCGCTCCGGGCGGACTCCGTGGCCTTTCCGTTGCTTATGGCGCGGGTGAGCCCATGCCCGGACGAGCGCGAATCCTTTTCCGGCCCCGAGCATCTCAAGAGAAGGGGAGAACACCTATGGAAATGAAGATCCGCTTTGCGGGCAACAAGAAGGTGACCGCCGAGTTCGACGGCTTCACCGTGACCACCGACCAGCCCAAGGAGGCGGGCGGCGACGGCAGCGCCCCGGCGCCCTTCGAGCTGTTCCTCGCCTCGCTCGGCGCCTGCGCGGGCATCTTCGTCCTGAGCTTCTGCCGCAAGCGCGACCTGCCGACCGAGGGCCTCGAGCTGACCCAGACCGCCGAGTGGGACGACGCCGCGCACCGCGTCTCGAAGATCACGCTCAAGATCCAATTGCCCAAGGGCTTTCCCGAGAAGTACCGCGACAGCGTGATCTCGACGGCGAACCTGTGCACGGTCAAGAAGCACATCACGAACCCGCCCGCGTTCGAGATCGTGACCGAAGCCTCCTGATGGACGCCTCAGCCCTGCAGCCGTACATCGTGCCCGCGCTCGTCGCCGCCTGGCTCGGCTGGCGCTTCCTCAAGTTCCGCGCGGTGAAGGCGCGCCTGCCCGAGCTTCTGCGCCGCGGCGCCGTCGTCGTCGACGTGCGCGGCCCGGAGGAGTACGCCGCCGGGGCGCGCCCGGGCAGCCTCAACATCCCGTTGGGAGCGCTCGCGGACCGGGCCAAGGAGCTCGACGCGTCCAAGCCCGTCATCGTCTGCTGCGCGTCGGGAACCCGCAGCGCGATGGCGGCGGGAATCCTCAAGAGCCGGGGCTTCCGCGTGGTCGTGAACGCCGGCCCCTGGACAAATACCTTGTAAGCAACCAATCTATTTATAATTATCATTACTATCCTTCGTTTGCATTCTTCGCGTCGATCGGGGGATTGACAGCGCCCCCGGGGATGCTTACACTCATGACGTGCCGCCCCCTCCGCGACTGAGAGTCCTCGTGGTCGATGACGATCCGCCGAACAACGACCTGATCCGTCTCTGGCTTTCCGGCATCCCCGCGCCCGCGGTCGACTCCGTCCCGGCCCTCTCTTTGGCCGCCGCTCGCCGCGAGCTCGCGCGCGCCTCCTTCGACGCCGTGATCCTCGACCGCATCCTCGGCGACGGCGACGGGGTGGAGCTCCTGCGCTCCATACGATCTAATAAGGAAACGCGCGACCTCCCGGTGCTCATCCTCAGCGGACGCAAGGCCGAGCACGAAGTCATCTCCGGCCTACGAAACGGAGCCGACGACTACCTGGCCAAGCCCTGCACGATGGAGATGTTTCGCGCGCGCCTGTTCGCCGCCCTGCGTCTCAACCGGACGGACGGGAGGCCCGCTTTGCTCGGCCGCCCCGGACTGCAGCTCGATGCCGCCGACGGCCGCCTCTTCATCGACGGCCGCGTCGAGCACCTCGAGCGCAAGGAGGCCGAGATCCTCGCGATCTTCCTGCGCCGCCCCGGCGTCATCCATTCGGCGGCGTTCATCCACGAGACGGTGTGGGGGCAGGGCGAGAGCCCGCGCAACACGCTCGAGAGCCGCCTCTGCACCCTGCGCCGCAAGCTCGGCGACCGCGCCTCCCGCCTCGAGACCATCCGCGGCTGCGGCTACCGGCTCCTTCCGTAGAAATACTGTCAAGGCCCAAGCGGCCGCGGCGCCCGATATTTCTCCGTCGTAAAACCGTCACAGCCCCGTCACTCCGTTAGTTTCCCGTTAGATTCATGCGGTAGGCTATACCAGCTTAGGATTTCTGTCGCGCCGAGAACCGAAATCACGCCGAGTAAGCCGTTTGCCGTACGCACCGCGCACGCCGAGTCCGCCCCGAGAGGGGGGACCCTGGCTTTTTTCGCGTCCCTGCTTTTGTTCCTCGCCGGGTCCGCGCGCGCCGACGACAACGCGAAAGCCTTTCACCGCGACCTGGCCGGGCGCCAATGGGTCGTCGTCTCCGACCAAAACGATTCCTTCCGGCTGCGCCGCCTGGACTCCGGCGGCGCCTTGCTCGGCGAGGTCTCCCTGTCGAGCGCCGCCCCCGACACCGGCTTCAAGATCGCCTCCGGCCCGGACGGCGACGCCTGGGTGGCCGGGGGAACGAGCGACGGCGGTCCCGTCGGTCTCGGTGTCTGGCGCGTCTCCGCCGACGGCCAGACCTTGATCAGCTCCGCGGCGATCTACGGCGGCTTCGACATCTACATGGGCGGCGTCGCGGTGGACGCCTCGAGCCGGGCCTGGATCGCCGGCGTCGAGGTGCTCGACTCGACCTTCAGCGCCCGGTTCGCCCTGTGGCGTTTCGAGGAAGACGGCTCCTTATCCTCCGGCTTCCCCGTCGCCCACCGGCGCGAGGCCGGCGTCTTCGACGGCGGGCTCTCGATCGCGCTGGACGACGCCGGCGACGTCTGGTCGGCGGGCGTCAGCTCGAATCCCGCCGCGGCGGCCTACGACCTGGCGCTGTGGCGGTTCAGCCCCTCGGGAGTACTGCGCGAGGGCTTCCCGGTCTACCGCGGCTCGGCGTTCGCCACCCTCGACGACCTCGACGCCGCCCTCGCGATCACGCCGGGCGGGAAGGCCTGGGTCGCGTCCTCCCAGCTGTTCTCCGGCTGCGCGGACAAGCAGCAGGCTCTGTTCCGCTTCGACGCGAGCGGCAACGTCGAGCTCCAGCGCTACTGGCACAACTCCGCGCAGACCGCCTCCAACTCCCGGAGCATCGCGCTCGCCTCCGACGGCGGACTGTGGGTGCTCGGCCAATCGGCGGACGCGGCGGCGGTCTGGTCCTACGACCGCTTCGGCGAACTGCTGGCGGGCTATCCCCGCACCGACGCGAATCTCTTCTCCGAAAGCCTCGCGCTCGACGCGGGCGACGTTGCCTGGGTCGTGTACGGCTCGACACCCGCCGCCTTTGTCGGCGCGCAGTCCGTCGCGGGCGCCGCGGGCGTGCCGGCCTGCGCCCAGTCCCCCGCGGGTACGCTCTCCGGCTCGGTGATCGTCGACGGGGGCGCGCCCGAAGGCGCGAAAGTGTCGATCATCGCCTCGTCCGACGGCTTCGACGAGGCCACGGTCCTCGAGACCGTCGTCTCCACCGGCGGCGCGTCGGTCCCGTTCTCCCTCGCGGTCCCCACGCCCGGCGACTACGCGATCGGCGCCTTCCTCGGAGACGACCCGGAACTCATCGACTTCTCCACGCCGATCGGCTTCTATCGGGGTTTCGCGCCGGTCTCCTTGGCCCCCGGCGGCTTGGCCTCCGGCATCGACTTCACGATCGCGCTCGACACCGTGGACCCCCTCGTCTCCGTGACCTTCCCCGTCTCGGGCTCCACGATCGCGGCCCTGCCGGTCATCGAGGGCGTCGCGTCCGACGCGAACGGCGTCGGCGAAGTCGATCTCGCCGTCTTGGACCTCGACGCGAACCTCTGGTGGGACACCTCGGCAGGGGCCTGGACCGTCTCCGCCTCGCCCTTATACGGTTCCGCGTACACCGATTTCGCCGGGCCGCCGGACTCGGTGGAATGGTCGGTGGCGACCTCGAGCGCGCAGACCAACTTCGGCCGCCTCGACGAGCGGCTGGTGCAGGGCCGTCGCTACCGCGTCCTGGCCCTCGCCTTCGACAACGTCGGCAACACCTCCGAGGCCGAGACCTCGTTCACCTGGGATGGCGGCCAGCCGCCGCCCGCCGATCTGAGCGGCCAGGCCCTCGGCGTGTCCTCGATCGCCTGGTCCTGGAGTGCGGTGCCGGGTGCTACCGCCTACTTCCTGGCGACGTCCACGTTCACCGCCCCGTTCGCCTCCGTGAGCACTACATCCTATATAGATGAAGGCCTCGCGCCGGCCCAGAACCGGCGGCTGTGCGTCGCCGCGGCGGGCGACGAGGCCGTGGAGCCCTACGCCTGCGCCTTCGCCGACGCCGATCCCGCGACGCCCGGCGAGCCTATCGCCTCAACCGTGGGAACCGACCGCATAACTTGGTCCTGGCCGAGCGGCGGCAACACCGGCGACGCGGGCTACGAGCTGACGATCTCGGCCGACGGCTTCGTCTCCGACGTGAGCACGCCGGTGGCCGTCGGCGCGGCCTTCAAGGGCACGAGCTTTGAAGTCACGGGCCTGAACCCCGACGTCGAGTACACCGCGCGGGTGCGCGCCTACAACGCGGGCCTCAAGCTCTCCGTTTATTCCCTCGCGGGCTCGACGCGGACCGAGCCGGCGGGGCCTCCCGCCGAATTCTTCTCGCACGGCTTCCACCGCGACCTGACGGGACGTCAGTGGGTCGTGGTTTCCGGCGAGACCGGCGCGTTCTCGCTGCGCCGCTT
>JAUYSH010000096.1 GCA_030696455.1 Elusimicrobiota bacterium | reverse complement strand
GAGCTGCCCGTGCATCGTGCCGCGGACCCCTTGAGCTGCGTTGCGCTCGGGACGGGGAAGTTCCTCGAGGAGCTCGATCATATCGATGATCGGCGCCCGGACTTCGTCACGTCCTATCGAGACCGCTCGTAAGAGCGGTCGCCCGAAGCCTAAAACCGTCTCGTGTAGCGGGTTAAGCCCCCGGCCTTAGCCGGGCTCACATGCAACGCGAAACGCGTATCGCCAACATCGTCCTGGGCGCCTTATCGGCGCTCGCGCTTCTGCTTCTGTCCCTGCCCTTGTCGACGCCGGTGCGTTCCTTCAAGGCCGGGGCGGGGTATCTGCTCGACCCCCTCGCTTATCACGGCGAGGCGGGCTACCGCCGCCTGTCCGGCCTGCCCGAGCGCATCCGGCAGCTGCTCCAGGCCGACATCGAGAACGAGGGCCTGCGCGCGGAGCTGCGCCGGGGGGAGTGGCTGGCGACCACCGTCTCCTCTCTCTCTCTCGAGAACGACCGCCTGCGCCGCGCGCTCGTGCTCAAGGCCCCCGCGGTCCGCTCCCCGGCCTGGGTGCGCGTCATGGAGCGCGATCCCATCCATTGGTACCGCAGCGTCGTCGTCGACGCCGGCGCCGACCGGGGCATCTCCCTCAACGATCCCGTGCTCGGCCCGCGCGAAGGCAAGCTGGTGGCGGTGGGCCGGGTCGTCGACGTCCGGCCCAACATGTCGACCGTGCTGCTCCTGACCGACGAGCTCTCGGCCGCCGCCGCCTACCTTTCCTCGGGGACCCTCGAGGGCCTCGTGCAGGGGCAGGACGGCCCGCGCCTGCGCATGAACTACCTCAACGCCGAGGCCCGGCTCTCCGAGGGCGACTCGGTGTACACGTCGCCGACGAGCGCGACCTTCCCTTCGGATGTGCTCATCGGGCGCGTCGCGCGCGTCAATCCCCGCGATCCGTTCCTCACCTTTCAGTCCGTCGAGGTCACCCCCGCCGCCGACGCCTCCTCCCTCCAGGAGCTCATGATCCTGCGCGTCAAGCCTCTGGATGGCGAGGCCAAGCCTCCCGTGTACGTGCCGCCGCCCGCGCTCGCGCCCGTCGCCGCGCCCGCGGCTCCGGCCGCCGAGACCGCGGCCGTGGGAGTCTCCACGGCGGCGCCCCGCCCCCGCCGTCGCCCGGCGCCCGATGCGCCGAAGCCGGCCGCGTCCGAGGCGGCCGGGCAGTCGTTCGAGGCCGTCGACCCCGAGGAGCCGCAATGATCGGCTTCCTGCGCGGCGTGGCGCTGTTCATCGGCGCGATGTTCCTGCAGTGGTGGTGGAACACCCACTTCGCCTACTGGGGCGCCGCGCCCCAGTTCCTGCTCGCGCTGACGGTCCTCGTCGCGGCGCGGCGAGGCCCGGTCCTGGGCATGCTGGCGGGCTTCGGCTGGGGCATCTATCTCGACGTCGCGCGCGCGGAGCTGTTCGGCGCGAGCGCGCTCATCCTGACGCTCGTCGCCTATTTCGTCGGGCTCGTGCGCCGCCAGGTCGACCTGCGCGCGGCCGGGCCGCTGGCCGCGCTGACGTTCTTTCTCACGTGGGGCGGCTTCGTCCTGCTGGGCCTGCTCGGCCTGGCGTTCACGAGGAGCTTCGAGTGGAGCGGCTGGATCGCCGTGCTCGCGACCCCGTTCCTGAACGTCGTCGCCGCGACCGTCGCCGCCGTCGCGTGGGACGCCCGGGAGGGCCGGTGACCATGAGCCGCGGCGGCGCCGTGCCCCAGGAACGGCTCGAGGTGCTTTGGTACTGCATCGCGGCGGCCGGCCTCGTGCTCGGCCTGCGCCTGGCGCAGATGCAGCTCGTGCAGTCCGAGGAGTGGCGCCTGGCCGCGGAGCGAAACCGCTCGCAGATGATCCACCAGAACGCCCCGCGCGGACGGTTCTACGACCGCCACGGCACCGCGGTCGCCACCAACGCGCCGGCGTTCTCGCTGATCTTCCTGCCCGGCAAGGACCGTCGCCGCCAGGACCTCACCCCGCTCGCCGACGAGCTCGCCCGCCAGCTTGATCGCGACCCGGCGAAGCTGCTCGAGTCTCTCGAGCAGGCCGTGCGCGAGGAGAGCGCCGTTCGCCTCGCCGAGAACCTGCCCACGCAGACGATGTTCCGGCTCTCCGAGCTCAAGACGATCTATCCCGGCGTCGACCTCATCGTCGAGGCCCGGCGCTACTATCCGTTCGGTCGCTTCGCCAGCCACCTGCTCGGCTACATGGGCAAGATGGGCGCGGTCGAATGGCGCAAGCGCAAGCCGCTGGGCTACCGCGTGGACTCGCGCACCGGCCGCATCGGCCTCGAGAACATCTTCGAGGACGAGCTGCGCGGCCGCGACGGCGGCCTGCGCATGGAGGTCGACGCGCAGGGCCGCCTCAAGCGCATCCTGGACAAGATCCCTTGGGAGGTGGGCAGCAACGTCCACCTGACGATCGACGCGGCCGTCCAGCGCGCGGCGGACGATGGCCTGCGCGCGACCTCGACGGGCCGGGGCGCGGCGGTCGCCATCGATCCGCGCAACGGCGACCTTCTCGCGATGAGCTCCCAGCCCGATTTCGACCCGAACGCGTTCCTCTCCACCGATCCGGACGAGGTCAAGAGCACCGTCCGCGAGCTCTCCGAGTTCAACAACGCGATCTCGGGCGCCTATCCCCCGGGCTCGATCTTCAAGCCGATCGTGGGCCTGGCGGCGCTCAGCGAGGGGCGCGTCTCGCCCGACGACGCCGTGTTCTGCCCCGGCCACATGACCGTCGGCACCCGCACGTTCCTGTGCTGGGAGAAAAAAGGCCACAAGACCGTTTCCTGGCTCGAGGGCCTGGCGAAGTCCTGCGACGTCTATTTCTACACGGTCGGGCTCAAGGTCGGCGGCGCGGCCATCGAGCGCTACGCGCGCGCCTTCGGCCTCGGCGTGAAGACCAACATCCCGCTCAAGAACGAGAAGGGCGGGCATCTGTTCGGGCCGGAGTCGCGCAAGAAGTCCGGCCGGAACTGGTGGTACGACGGCGACACCCTGAACCTCTCGATCGGCCAGGGGGAGCTGACCGTCACGCCGCTGCAGATGGCGATCGCGACCGCGGCCATGGCCAACCGCGGGAGCGTCTGGCGCCCGCGCTACACGCAGAAGATCGTCTACGCCGACGGCAGCCCCGATTTCGTCAAGGGGCCCGAGCGCCTGGCGATCGTCGACGCCAAGGGCTCCGCTTGGGACGAGATGCAGCGCGGCATGGAGGTCACCGTCTCCTCGGGCACCGGCGCCGCCGCGCGCATCCCCGGCCTGCTCGTGGGGGGCAAGACGGGGACCGCGCAGAACCCTCACGGCGTGGACCACGCCTGGTTCATCGCCTACGCCGGCAAGCCCGGGGAGCCCGCCTCGATCGCGATCGCGGTCCTCGTCGAGAACGGAGGCAGCGGCAGCTCGGTCGCCGCGCCCGTGGCGCGCTCCATGATCCTGGCTCACTTCGGCATGGAAGATCCTCTCCTGAAGAAGGCCGCGCCGCCGCCCGCCGCGGACCCGTCCCCGGTCCCGCTGCCTCTGCCGGCGCCGCTGCCGGTCCCCGGGAGGCCCCGATGACGATGGCCCGCGCCGTGCGCGCGCAGTCGGGCCTGTCGGGCCGCGTCGACTGGACGTACGTCGCGGCCGTGGGGGGTCTCATCATCGCCGGCTCGCTCGCGATGCTGTCGGCGGCGAGCACGACGAGCATGTACTCGGCCATTTTACAGAAGCACTTCATCGCGCTGACCCTCGGCATCACCTTGTTCACGCTGACCTTGGCCTTCAATTATCAGGTCTTCCAGGACCAAAGCAAGTTCGTCTACGCCTTCGCGATCGTCATCGTCGCGGCGACGTTGATCCTCGGCCAGATTTCGCGAGGCCAGCGCTCCTGGATCCATCTCTTCGGCTTCAGTTTCCAGCCGGCGGAGATGGCGCGCACCTTGGTGATCCTGGCCCTCGCGGACTTCCTCGACCGCCGCGCGCGCAAGATCGATGACCTCTCCACGATCGTGCTGGGCCTGGCCCTGTGCGCGCCCGTGATGATCCTCGTGCTCAAGCAGCCCGATTTTTCGACGGCCCTGACCTTCGCGCCCGCGATCTTCGGCATGATGTTCGCCGCGGGCGCCAACCTCTTCCAGCTCGCGGCGGTGTTCGGCTTCGGGGGCGCGGCGATCTCGGTTCCGCTGATCTACACGATCTGCCAGGTGCGCTTTCCGCTCGCGTCGGCGACGACCTTGCCCGGCATGATCCTCGCGACCTCGCGCATGGGCTGGGCGACCCTGGCCGCCATCGGCGTGTTCTGCGCGATCGGCTTCCTGGCGTGGCGGGTGGCGAGCTGGATGCGCGTGCAGGTCAAGCCGATGGCCTTCGCGACGATTCCGATCCTCCTTTCGGCCGCCCTGCTGTCGGGCATCCTCGTGCACCGCCAGCTCAAGGGCTACCAGCGCAACCGCTTCGTCTCCTGGATCGCGCCTCAGAGCGACGTCCAGGGCGCGTCCTACAACGTCATCCAGTCCCAGATCGCCCTCGGGTCCGGGGGGATGTGGGGCAAGGGCCTCTTCTCGGGCACCCAGTCCCAGCTCGGCTTCCTGCCGGAGCGGCACACCGACTTCGTCTTCGCCAACATCGGCGAGGAGATGGGCTTCTGGGGGACGTCCTTGATCCTCGGCCTGTACATGATCCTGCTCTGGCGCATCGTGACGGCCGCGCGGCAGGCGCGCGACCGCTACGGCTATCTGGTGTGCGCGGGGCTGGCGTCGACGCTCGCGTTCCAGCTCGTTCTCAACGTCGGCATGTGCGTGGGCCTCATGCCCGTCGCCGGCGTGCCTTTGCCTCTCGTGTCTTATGGCGGCTCGAGCCTCCTCGTCACCCTGTGGACGCTCGGCATCGTCGCCAACATCTATGCGCGAAGATACGCGCTGCTTTAATCATCGGAGAACTTGTGTCCAACGATAACGATCAGATCCAGAAGAACGAGGCGCCGACCGAGACGCCCAAACGCGTCGAGCCGGTCCGCGTGCACGACGATTCCACTCCAGGGCCTGTCGTCACCGCGGCGCCGCCGGCGGCCGTGGCCCCGGCCCCCGCTCCGGCGGCCGCGGTTGACGCCGCGGCGTCTCAGCAGCGATTCTCGGAACCCATGCCGACTCCGACGCCCGCTCCTGTCGCGGCCGCGCCGGCGCCGGTGCTCGAGCCCACCCCCGCCCGCGAGGACCTCTATCCCCGCGCCGACGGCCCGGTCGAGGCCGACCGCGACATCCCTCAGGCCGGTGATGCCCCCATGGACGCGGCCTCCGACGCGGAGGATGAGGCCGACGACGACGAGGACGCCGATGAGGGCCCCGAGGTCTCCGTCGCGATCCCCCTGACGGGCGCGGCCCCTGCGTCCTCGACGCCGGCCCAGCCCCCGTCCTCATCCGCTCCCGCCGCTCCCGGCCAGCCGGGCGCGGAGACGCGCGAAGGCGGCCGGCGCCGGCG
>JAUYSH010000091.1 GCA_030696455.1 Elusimicrobiota bacterium | reverse complement strand
CGACCACGGCGGGGGCCGGCAAGACGGCCGACGCCGCGAGCGGCGAAGAGAGCACGGCATTCATCGAAGGCGCGATCGACGGCGCGGAAACGGCCGGCGCGACCAGGAGAGGAGTGCTCGTCTGCAAGGTGACCCGCGCGCCGCGCAGCTGGGCCGAGGCGGACGGAGGGGTCAGGAACGCGAGGCACAGGACCGGCAGGAAGGAGAGGCGTTTGGCCATTCCTCTATTATGGATGAATACCGCGCCGCCGTCAGCGGTCCTTCGGCCCCGTCCTCGGGCCGATGGACCTAAAACGGCAGCAGGCGGCGGACCCGGCCTTCGATGAGGAACAGGGCGGTGTCCTCGCCCTTGGCGTGCGTAGCGGCGAGGTTGGCCTCGTCGACGGCGCGGTGCAGGGCGTTCATGTACTGGCGCATGACGCTCGAGGAGGCGCGCACGAGCTCGAGGCGTTCGCCGAACGGCCCGCCCTGGCGCGCGGCCATCGCGTCCCAGAAGCCGCGCACGCGGTCGAGCAGCGGCTCCATGCCTTTGCTGCGGCCGGGGAAGGTCCAGAACTTCCCGGGCTGGCGGGTCTTATACCGGCCCGGCGAGGTCGCGCGCAGGAGCTTGACCTTCGCGAGGCGCTCGAGCGCCTCGGCCGCCGTCTTGGGAGAGCAGGCCAGGCGCTCGGCGATGTCCTTCGGGGTCCAGGAGCCGTCGTCGTTGAGCAGGAGCTCCGAGGTCCAGTAAGAGGTCTCGTCATGCGAGACGGCCGTGAACTGGTCGATGTTCATGTGCATCAGATGTTCGCGCTTGAGGCGGTCGAAGCCGCCCTCGGCGAGCGTCGGGGAGACGCTCGGCACGGACTTGCTGACCGAGCCGACGATCAGCTCGTAGGCCTCGGGCGAGCCGAGCACGTCGAGGAGATAGGCGCGGAACAGGGCGCGCGCGCCGTCGGCCGCGGGCGCCAGGCGCAGGGCCTTGAGGATCGCGCCGAAGGCCTCCGCGCGCGGCGCCTTGGCGCCCTTCTCCAGGCGCAGGTAATGGACGTAGGTGAAGCCGAAGTGGCGGCGCCCGCCGTTGCCGTGATAGAAGCGGTAGGCCGACGGGAAGCCGGCTTCGCGACGCGACGCCGAAAGGGCTTCGGAGAATGCGCTCATGGGGGGATCATACCACTCTGATTATTCTAGAGGACGCGCGGCACGCCGTCGTCCTCCCAGGCGATCGGCGTCAGGCCGAGGGCTCGGGCCGAGGCGCTCATGCGCCCGAGATAGGGCCCGAGAAGCTTGGGGATGAGCAGGACCGCATCCGCCCCGCCGGCGCGCGCGCGCTCGAGCTGCCAGGCATCCTGGACGTAGTCCATCATCGCGACCAGCGCGTCGGGGACCGCCGCGCGAACGGCGTCGAGGTGGGCATAGTCGCCGGCGTGGAAGTTGCGCTCGGTCCAAACGCCGAGGCCGGTCGCGCCCCGCCCGACCGCCGACACGGCGCGCCGCGCGGCGTACTCCGCCGTGACCTCGCCGCCGGAGACCAGCAGGCCGATGCCGGGCGCGGCGAAGCGCAGGTCCATCACGATGCCCGCCAGCGCGGGCGCGAAGTCGCGGGGCGCGCGGGCATAGCCGGGCAGCGCCCGCAGAGCCTCCACGGGAAATTCCATCTTGAGGCGTTCGACGCGCCGCGCCGCGTGCGCGGCTCTTCCGGCCAGCTCGCTCATCGAGCCATCATAGCAAACGGGCTTATTCGGCCTCGAAGCAGAACTCCATATCCTCGACGGCCTGCACGACGAGCCCCGCTCCCGCGGGGAACGAGAATTTGTGGGCCTTGTCCAGGACGTAGTCCCGGGGGTCCCCTTCATACGTCGCCCAGCCCTTGCCGGACACGCCGCGCAAGGTGAGCTTCCCGGAGACGGACGGCGTCCACATCTGGCCCTTCGTTAAAGTGAGGTTTGTCATGAAGACAGTGTAGCTTCGGCGGAACGACAAATACAGATTCAGAGATAGTGAATTGTGACCATAACAGTTTTATTTATGTTAAACTGTGCTTGTCGCCGAACCCCGGGCCTGTGCCGGGCGGCGCGGCGAACCCCGTTCTATAATCATCGTTATGCCCGCGGCCTCCACCCTCTACCAATCCCTCGCCGGCGAGATCGCCGGCCTCATCGACGCGGGGACCTTGCGTCCCGGCGACCGCATCCCCTCGGTGCGCGAACTGTCCCGCTCCAAGTCGGCGAGCGTCTCCTCGGTGCTGTCCGCCTACCGGGTGCTCGAGGACCGCGGCCTCGTCGAGTCGCGCCCCCAGTCCGGCTATTACGTGCGCACCGCCCCCCTCGGCCCGGCCGAGCCGGCGCGCAGCGAGCCCTCGCCCGCCGCCGCTTCCGTCGAGATCGGCGAGCTCACCTTGCGCTACATGCACGACACGCACGACCCGAAGCTGATCCAGATCGGCGCGGCGCTCCCGCACCCCGACCTCCTGCCCACGGCGAAGCTGGCGCGAAGCATCGCCCGCATGGGGCGCCTGCGGCGCTCCCAGAGCAACTCCTACGACCTCCCCGTGGGCTGCTCCGTCCTGCGAGAGCAGGTCGCCAAGCGCATGTTCAAGGCCGGCGTCTCCGTCGGTCCCGAGGACCTCATCGCGACGACCGGCGCCCAGGAGGCGCTGAACCTCGCCCTGCACGCCGTGTGCGCCCCGGGGGACATCGTCGCCGTCGAGTCCCCCGCCTTCTTCGGTACCCTTCAGGCCGTCGAGATGCACGGCCTCAAGATCGTCGAGATCGCGAGCGAAGCGCGCGACGGCATGTGCCTCGACGCCCTCAAGCGCGCGCTCGGACGTCACAAGATCAAAGCCGTGATCTCGACCCCGACCTTCTCGAACCCGCTCGGGGCACTCATGCCCGAGGCGAACAAGCGGGCGCTCGTCGAGCTGCTCGCCGCCCGCCGCATCCCCCTCATCGAGGACGACGTGTACGGCGACCTGCCCCATGACGGGCTCGACCGCCCCAAGGCGGCGAAGGCTTACGACCGCGACGGCGGCGTGATCTACTGCTCCTCGGTCTCGAAGACCATGGCCCCCGGCTACCGGGTCGGCTGGATCATCCCGGGACGCTGGCGCGCGAAGGTGGAGCGCTTCAAGATGGTCTCGAACGTCTCCACGGCCTGCCTTCCCCAGCTCGCGGTCGCCGACATCCTCGCCAACGGCGGCTACGACCGCCACCTGCGCCGCATCCGCGCCGCCTACGCCCGCACCACCGCGTTGATGCGCCACGCCGTCTCCGGCAGCTTCCCGGCGGGCACGCGCCTCTCGAACCCGCGCGGCGGCTTCGTGCTGTGGGCCGAGCTTCCGGGCAAGGCCGACGCGCTCGCGCTGTACGACCGCGCCCGCCGCGCCGGCGTGGTGATGGCCCCGGGCCCGCTGTTCTCCGCGACCGGGCGCTTTCGCAACGCGATGCGCCTGAACTGCTCGCACTGGAACCCGCAGATCGAGCGCGCCGTCGCCTTGCTCGGCCGCCTCGCCGCGGATTCGACGAGATGATCCCCGTCCTCTACGGGCTCGTCTGCCTGATCTGGGGCTCGACCTGGCTCGCGATCAAGATCGGCCTCGACGGCGTGCCTCCGTTCCTCGGGGCGGGCCTGCGCTTCTCGCTCGCCGCCCTGATCCTGTGGGGCCTGGTGCTCGCCGCCGGGCTCTCCCCGCGCCTGACGCCGCGCGGACGGCGCGCCGCCCTGACCGCCGGCGTGCTGGGCTTCGGCATCTGCTACTCGCTCGTGTACTGGGCCGAGACTCGGGTCGCCAGCGGCCTCGTCGCCGTGCTGTGCGCGGTCGCCCCCCTGATCACGGCCTTGCTCACCGCCTTCGTCTCGCGCACCGAGGTCTTGACCCGCCGCAAGGCGGCGGGCATCGTGACCGGCATCGCCGGCGTGATCGTCCTGTTCTGGCCTCAGGGCGGCGTCGCCTCCGCCGACAGCCTCGGCCTATTGGCCGCGTTCGTGTCGAGCGTGGGCGCCGCCGGGAACCTGGTCGCGCAAAGCCTCTGGTCGAAGAAGGACGACGCGCGCGTGCTCAACGCCTGGTCCATGACGCTCGGCGCCGCCCTGATCCTGGGCCTGAGCCTCGTCTTCGAGCGCGGCGCGTCCGTGACCTGGACCCCGGCCAACGTGGGAGCGATCTTCTACCTCGCGATCATAGGCACCGTCGTCGCGTTCCTGTCCTACTACAAGCTGATCCACGCCCTGCCCGCGACGCAGGTGAGCATGATCACGTTGATATTCCCCGTGGTCGCGATCCTTCTGGGCGGGGTCGTGCTGGGTGAGACTCTCAACGCGAACGCGGGGATCGGCATAGCCCTGATCATGGGCGGCGTCGCATTGGCGCTCGTGAAGAGGAAACACCTCGGTGTCAGGCCTAACAATTCGTCTTCTTCCGTTCCCGCGGCCGGATAATCTCCTACCTCGCGGCGGCGAGGAAGTTCGAGAGCATCTTCAAGCCGAGCGGAGTTGCCACCGACTCCGGGTGGAATTGGACGCCCTCCACGGGCCGGTCCAAAAGACGTAAACCCATCAACGAGCCGTCTTCCGCGCGCGCCGTCACTACCATGTTTTTCGGCAGAGGTTCCGCGGCCACGAGGCTGTGATATCGCGCGACCGTCACGCGTTTGGGAAGACCTCGGAACAGTCCCTGTCCGTCGTGGGTGATCACGCACGTTTTTCCGTGCATAAGCCGTTTGGCTCCGATCACAGGCCCGCCGTTGGCGAGCGCTATCGCCTGGTGGCCTAGGCAAACCCCCAGAACAGGGATCGTCGCTGGGACCTTCTTGACGAGTTCTAGAAGTATTCCGGCGCCCTCCGGCCGTCCTGGGCCAGGGGACAGGATTATTCCACGCGGCTTCAATGCCAGAAACCTTTTGACCGACAACGAATCGTTCCTCAACACTCTGCAGTCGTGCTTCAAAAACCTCACGGCTTGGTAGAGGTTATAAGTAAACGAGTCGTAATTATCCAGCAAGAGGATCATTTCAATCCTCCCAACGCCTTCCGTAATCCCCTCAACTTATCCATCACCTCACGCCACTCCGCCGCCGGCCGCGAGTCCGCGACGATGCCCGCGCCCGCCTGCATGCGAACCTCATCCCCCTCGAGCTCCAGGGCTCGTATCGCCAGGCACGAGTCCAGATTCCCCGCGAAGTCCGCCTGCACCACGGCTCCCGCGTAGAAGCCCCGCGGCTGCCGCTCGAGCCCCGCGATGATCTCCATCGCCCGGACCTTCGGCGCGCCGCTGACCGTGCCGGCCGGAAAGGACGCGACGAGCGCGTCCCAGGCGGTCTTCGCATTGTCGAGCCGTCCCTCGACCTCGCTGACCAGGTGCATCACGTTCGAGAACCGGCGCGTGACCATGAATCTCTCGACCTTCACCGAGCCGGGCGCGCAGACGCGGCCTAGGTCGTTGCGCGCGAGGTCCACGAGCATCAGATGCTCGGCACGCTCCTTCTCGCTGGCGCGCAGCTCTGACTCCAGGCGGCGGTCCGCGGCGCGCGTCCGGCCGCGCGGGCGGGTGCCCGCGATCGGGCAGTTGCGCGCGACGCCCCCGACGATGCGCACCAGGCGCTCGGGGGAGGCCCCGATCCAAGCGCGGCCGCCGTCGAGGAGCAGGAAGCCGTACGGCGTGACGTTGGCCGCGCGCACGGCGCGGTAGGCGGCGAAAGGGCCTCCCTCGACGCGGGCGCGGAAGCTGTCCGACACGACGGCCTGGAACACGTCGCCGGCGAGGATGTGGTCTTTGATCTTCGCCACGCTCTTGAGGTAGCGCGCGCGTCCGCGCTCGGCCTCGACGGGCAGAAGGCGCCCTGTCGCGGGCGGAACCGGCACGGGGACCGCCCCGCGCAGGACGCGCTTGAGCTCGGCGGCGAGGGCCTTGGCCCGGCGACGCCCGCCCGCGCCGCCGGCGAGCGCGGTCAGGCTCGCCCGGCCGTCCTCGAGGACCACCGCGGCGTTGAAGAGCATCATAAAGCCTTCGGCGGCCTCGGCGTTCATCTTCACCGGCTCGAGGTGCCGGATCATCTCGTAGTCGAGCAGGCCGACCGCGCCGGCGTCGAACGGGCGCCCCCCGCGCGACTTGAACTTGGCCAGGCGCTTGCCGATGACTTCGAACGGCTCGCCGGCGATCTTCTTCCTGCGGTGCGCCGTGACGGAGTACACCCGCCCCTTGATCACACGCAAGGTCTCGAAGGGCTGCACCCCGATCCACGCGCGACGCCGCCCGTCCTCGACCTTCTCGATCAGGTAGCCGCGACCGTCCTCGCCGGCGAGGCGCTCGAGGCACGACGCGGGATCGAGCCCTTTCAGGCCAAGGCTTATTCTGACGACGGAGAAACGTTCAGCCATTCGACTGCTTCCGGAAACAATTCATTTCTTCTTGAGCAGCATGTCGATCGCGGTGAAATAGGACGCCGCGCCCTTGCCGTAGAGCTGGGCGACGCATGCCGGCTCGATCACCGAGGTCCGGCGGAACTTCTCGCGTTTCTTGATGTTCGAGAGGTGCACCTCGATCGTCGGCACGAGTATGGCGGCGATGGCGTCGCGCAGCGCGTAGCTGTAGTGGCTGTATGCGCCCGGGTTGAAGACGATGCCCGCGGCCCATTTCCGGTGGGCGTGGAGGATATCGATCAGCTCACCCTCATGATTGGACTGCCGGGCGCGGATGACGGCGCCTTTCTTCCCGGCATACGACGTCAGCCGGCTGTTCAGCTGAGGCAAGGTCATCGTGCCGTAGGTCTCCGGCTCGCGCTCGCCCAGGAGATTCAGGTTTGGGCCGTTCAAGATGAGAATGTTCTTCTTCACAATATCTCCCTGATGGCGCGCAGGATCTCCTTGTCCGACACGAACGCGGTCACGGGGCGCCCCGGCGCGCGCAGCAGCACGAAGCGCGCGCGGCCGCCGCGCGCCTTCTTGTCGCGGCGGGCGATCTCGAGCAGGCGGCGCGGCTCGATGCGGCGGGGCAGCGGCACCGGCAAGGTGGCCAGGAAGCGGTCGGCCTCGGCGGCGAAGGAGGCCTTGAGCCCGGAGCATCGGTGCGACAGGCGCAGCGCGGCGCGCATGCCCCAGATGACCGCCTCGCCGTGGCGAAGCACGCCCAGGCCCGACGCGGACTCGAGCGCGTGCCCCAAGGTGTGGCCGAAGTTGAGCATCTCGCGGGGCCCACGGGTCTCGCGCTCGTCGCTGTCGACGATGCGGCGCTTCCAGGCGGCGCACCGCTCCACGATCCTTCCCGTCAGCGCGGCGTCGCCGGCCATCAAGGCGTCCCAGTGCCCCACGATGGCCGACCAGATCGCGGGCTCGAACACCAGCCCGTACTTCAGCGCCTCGCCGAAGCCGGAGATCCGCTCGCGCGGCGGCAGGCTCCTGAGCACGTCCGGGTCGCACACGACGGCGCGCGGGCGATGGAAGCAGCCGGCGAGGTTCTTGCCGCCGGCGAGGTTGATGCCCGTCTTGCCGCCCAGGCCGCTGTCGAGCTGCCCGAGCAAGGTCGTGGGCACGCTCACCCAGGGGATGCCCCGCTGATAGATCGCGGCGGCAAACCCCGCCGCGTCGGTGACCGCGCCGCCGCCGAGGGCGACGACGGCGGAGTCCCGGCCGAGGCCGGCGGAGAGCATCGAGGTCAGGAGGTCGCTGATGGAGTCCCAGGTCTTGGCGGCTTCTCCCGAAGGGAGAAGATGGCGATGGACCTTGAGCCCGGCGCGCCTCAGGGCTTTCTCCACGCCGGGACCGAAGCGGCGCCACGCGCCCGCCTCGGACACCAGCGCGACGCGCCCGGACGGCGCCAGGCCCTTCGTCCACGCGCGCGCGCTCAGGCGCGCGCCGGGCTCGACGAACAGCTTTTCGACGGTCATGGGAGCCTCCGCGCGATGATCATGGCCGCGGCCTTGGGGGGATTCCGGGTGGTCGAGACGCTGAAATCCGCGCCGGCGTACGCGTCGCGCCGCTCGACGAGCAGCTTGCCCACGCGCGCCTCAAGCGTTCCTCCCGCCAGGAGCGGACGGGCCGCCCGGCCGGGGCGAAGCCGCCGGACGAGCTCGGCGCGCGAGCACGAGAGATTGACGAGCAGGCCCTTCTTGACCACCGCGCGGTTGCGCGGATCGAGCAGGGCCCCGCCGCCCAAAGCGACGACCACGCCCGGGCGCCGGGCGGCGCGCAGCAGCGCCTTGCGCTCGAGCTCACGGAAAGCCGGCTCGCCGCGGCGGGCGAACAGCGAGGCGACGCTCGAGCCCGCGGCGTTCTCGATGGACAGGTCGAGGTCGATGAACGGCCGGCGCAGCAGCCGGGCGAGCTCCTTGCCGACGACGGATTTCCCCGCGCCCATGAACCCGGTCAGATAGATCGTCGTCCTCATGCGCGCCACGCCTTGAGCCGGGGCAGGAGCTCCGCCATCGAGTCCCCGCCGAACTTGTCGAGGATCGCGCCGGCGAGCACCAGGCACGCCAGCGACTCGCCGATCACCGCCGCGGCGGGCACCGCGCAGGCGTCGGAACGCTCGACGTGGGCCTTCGCGGGCTTCATCGTGCGCAGGTCCACGGAGTCGAGCGGCTTCATCAAAGTGGCGATGGGCTTCATCGCCGCGCGCAGGACGAGGGTCTGCCCCGTGGTCATCCCTCCGTCGAGGCCGCCGGACCGGTTCGATCGATACGCGACCTTCTTGCCCTTGGGCTCATACGCGTCGTGCGCGCGGGAACCGGGAAGGCCCGCGCCGCGGAAGCCGTGGCCGATCTCCACGCCTTTGATCGCGTTCAAGGACATCAACGCCTGGGACAGAGGGCCCTCGAGGCGACGATCCCATTGGGCGTAGGAGCCGAGGCCGATGGGGAGGCCTTCGGCAAGCACTTCAAAAACCCCGCCAAGGGTGTCACCGGCCTCTTTGGCCTCGTCGATGCGTGTCACCATGCGGTTGGAGAAATCCGCGTTGGCGCAGCGCACGGGATTCGCGTCGGTCAAGGCGTTGAGCTTGGACACGGGGCACGGCAACGGACTTTCGTCGGTTTCGCCGCCGATGGCGATCACGCGGCTGGCCACCACGACCCCGCACTCGCTCAAAAAGCGCCGCGCAGCGGCGCCAAGCGCTACGCGCATGGCCGTTTCACGCGCTGAAGCTCGTTCGAGCACGTTGCGCATATCATCAAACCCGTACTTGAGTTTCCCCACGAGATCCGCATGCCCCGGCCGCGGGACCTCGACGCGCCGCGCAGCGGCCGCGTCGGTCGGTTCGGCGCCCATGATGGATTCCCAATTCTTGAAATCAAGATTAGGAATAAGGAGCGAAATCGGCGAGCCGATGGTCTTCCCCGCGCGAACGCCCGACAAAATCTCTACTTTATCTCCTTCTATCTTCTGCCTATTCCCACGCCCGTGGCCCTTCTTCCGCCGCAACAGGTCGGCCTGTATATCGCCCGCGGCAAGCTTCAGACCAGCGGGCAGTCCTTCGAGGATGCCCACGAGCGCCTTGCCGTGGGATTCACCGGCGGTCAGGTAACGCAAAATCATGAGAGCTCCTTTATAAGCGTTGCGGCCAATAGGGCCCTTCTCCGAGGGCCGAGGGGACGATCCCAGAACTCGTACGCGCGCAGCGCCTGAAACACGAGCATCGCCGTTCCGTCCTGCGTCCGCGCCCCAAGCCGTTCGGCGTGCCGTTGAAACGCCGTCTTCTTCCCATACACCATATCCACGGCCGCGCCCGGGGCCCTTAGCGACTTCGGCGCAGGCGAGATGTCAGGATTTCCGTTCTGGCCCAAGGGCGTGGCATTGATCCATATATCCGCGTTCCTCGGTGCCCCCGCTGAAAAGCTCGTCTTCGGGAAGTTTGGCGCCAGGTCGCGTACACAATCTTTTGCCGTTGATGCCGTTCGGTTCGAAAAACGGACCGTCTTCGCCCCGCCTTTCGCCACGGCATAACCCGCGGCACGGGCGGCGCCTCCGGCGCCGAAGACTTGGACATGTACGCCGGACATTACGACGCCCGCGAATTTCAATGCGTCCATTAAACCGTCGGCGTCGGTGTTGTGCCCCGTGATATGTTGTCGGTCGAATTTTAGGACATTGACCGCGCCTACGGCGCGGGCGACCGGCGTGAGACGATCGGCGAGACGCAGGGCCTCTCTCTTGAAGGGGATCGTCACGCTAGCCCCCCGCCATTTTGCTTTTCGCGACCGCTGCGCGGTCGCGGCGAAATCATCGGGCGCGACTTCAACGGCTTTGTACGACAAAGATTTATCAAGCAATCTGCCGAGGCGCGAGAATATATATGGGGATCGCGAGTGCCCGATGGGACGTCCAAAAATCCCGAGCTTCATGCCCCGCGCCTCGCGTTGAAGTCGTCATAAAACGTCGGATAACTGATCTCCGCGCACCCCGCGTCCATGACGCCGCTGTCACCCCGCGCGAGCACCCCCGCGATGTAGCCCGTCATCGCGAGCCGGTGATCCCCCAACGAATCCACCATCGCGGCCTTCAGCGTTTTGACCCCGCTGATGCACAGATCGTCGCCCTCGACCCGCGCCGAGGCCCCAAAGCTCGTCAGCAGAGACGCGATCCCCGCGAGCCGGTCGCTTTCTTTATGGCGCAATTCTCCAAGTCCTTCAAACCGACTTTCTCCTTTTGCAAGCGCCGCCGCCAGCGCCAGTATAGGAACCTCGTCGATGAGCCCCGGCACCTCGCCGGCGGAGACCTCTACGCCGCTCAAATCCGATGACGACACGATGAGATCCTCGACCGATTCTCCGCCTTCCCCGCGCGCCGGTTCCCTATGTATATCCGCGCCCATGCGCGCCAGCACCGACAGGTAGCCGGTCCGCGTGGGGTTCGCCCCCACCCCCCGCACCGCGAGCTCGCTTCCCGGCGCGAGCGTCGCCGCCACGACCCAGAACGCGGCCGAGGACGGGTCCCCGGGGATGAGGACCTTCGTCGCCTTCAAGCGAGAGCCTCCGTCCAAAGAGACCCTCAGGCCGTGGATGCCCACACGCACGCCGAAGGCCGCGAGCATCCGCTCGGTGTGGTCCCTCGTCGCGGCGGGCTCGACGACGGCCGTCTCTCCCTTGGCGTGAAGCCCCGCGAGCAGGACCGCGGATTTCACCTGCGCGCTCGCCATCGGCAAGGCGTACTCGATGGCCTTGAGCGCCCCGCCGGTGACGGTCATCGGCGCGGTGCCGGCCTCGCTCAGGGCGATGGCGGCGCCCATCGCGCGCAGGGGCTCGGCGACGCGCTTCATGGGACGTCGCGTCAGGGATTCATCGCCCGTGAAGCGCGCGGAGAAAGGATGCCCCGCCAGCACGCCGGCCATGAGGCGCATGGTCGTGCCTGAGTTGCCCGCGTCGAGGTCGCCCGCCGGGGCCTTGAGGCCGCCCAGGCCGCGGCCGCGCACGCGCACGGATGGCGCCGCGCCCGAGATCTCGACACCGAGGGCCTCCAGGCAGGTCTTCGTGGAGCCCACATCGGCGCCCGAGGACAAGCCCTCGACGACGGTCTCTCCTTCGGCCAAAGCACCCAGGATCAGGGCGCGGTGCGAGACCGACTTGTCGCCCGGCACGCGCACCTCCCCCTGGAGGCCGCCGCCGCCGGCGACGGAGCGGTCCTTCACCCGCGGCCCTTGAGCGCGGGCGTCGCCATGCCGCGCCCGAGCGCGCCGGCGATCGCGGCGAGGTCGATCATCAAGGTCGCGAAATCGTCGGGATGCAGGGCCTGGGGTCCGTCGCACAAGGCCTGGTCGGGCCGGTCGTGCACCTCGATCATGACGCCGTGCGCCCCGGCGGCGACGGCCGCCCGCGCCATGGGTGCTACGCGCGCGCGCACGCCGGTCGCGTGGCTCGGATCGACGATGATGGGCAGATGGCTCAGCTCCTTGACGGCGGGCACGACGTTCAGGTCGAGCGTGTTGCGCGCGTGGTCGGAGAACGCCCGTATGCCGCGCTCGCACAGGAAGATGTTCTTGTTGCCCTCGCTGAGCAGGTACTCCGCCGACATCAGCCACTCGTCGAGCGTGGCCGAGAGGCCGCGCTTGAGCATGACCGGCTTCTTGAGCTGACCGAGCTCCTTGAGCAAGGCGAAGTTCTGCATGTTCCGCGCGCCGACCTGCAGGACGTCGGCGAACTCCGCCACGTCGGCCAAGGTGCGCTGATCGAGGATCTCGGTCACGATGGGCAGGCCGGTCTCTTTCTTGGCCAGCGCCAGGAGCTGAAGGCCTTTCTTGCCCAGCCCTTGGAACGCGTAGGGCGAGGTGCGCGGCTTGAACGCCCCGCCGCGCAGCATCTGCGCGCCGGCCGCCTTCACGCGCCGCGCGATGCGCAGCATCTGCTCCTCGGTCTCCACCGCGCAGGGCCCGGCGATCACGATGAGCCCCGGCCCGCCGATGCCGAACGGCCCCACAGGGACGATCGTGTCGTGATGCTGAAAATCCCTTCCCGCGAGCTTGTACGACTTCGACACGCGCACCGCCTCGCGCACTCCAGGCATGGCGTCGAACAGGTGAGGGTCGAGGGCTCCGGAGTTGCCGGTAATACCGACCGCGACGTTTAATTTTCCTGGGATGACGTGCGGTTTCAGCTTGAGCGCCTTCACCTTCGCGAGGACGTCCTTCAGCTGTTTTTTCGTATGGTCCGTCTGCATCAAGATAAGCATCTAGATCTCCAAGGCCTTTACCAATCTTTTGGCCAACCGCGAAACGTCGCCGGCGCCGGAGGCGCCGGCAAGCACCAGAGCACTTCCGACCACCACGCCGTCGGCATACGGCGCCAGCGCGCGCGCCTGCGAAGGCTCCGCCACGCCGAATCCGACCATCAAAGGTTTCCCCGTCAATTTCTTCACATGCGCGATCCGTTTGGCCAGACCCGGCGCCAGACCCTTCCGCACTCCGGTCACACCCTCGCGGCTCACATAATAAACGGCCGTGCCGAAGGCACGGCCGATCCTCGAAAGCCTTTCATCCGTGGTGGTCGGCGAAGCGAGCGGCACGAGTTCGACGCCCGCCCGCGCGAGCACCCCCTCCGTTGCCGTTGATTCCTCGATCGGCAGGTCCACGATCAGCACCGCCGAGACCCCGGACCTCCCGCACAATCGGGCGAAATGTTTGGTTCCCATGCGCAGGATCGGATTGAGATACGTGAACAAAACGACAGGGACTGTTACGCCGCCCCTTCTGAGGTCATTCACAAACCCCGCCGCTTTTTTCAACGTCATGCCTTTGGCGAGCGCTCGCTGCCCGGCCGCCTGGATCACCGGCCCATCCGCCACCGGGTCCGAGAACGGCACCCCCACTTCCAATATGTCCGCCCCCGCCGCGATCAAGGCCCGCGCCGCGCGCAGGCTCGCCGCGTAGGAGGGATCCCCCGCGACGAGAAACGGCACGAAGCCCGCCCGCCCGAAGGCTCTTCGTCCATGCAGCGCCCGCGCGAGGCTCACGGACATAAAGTCCCCAGGTCCTTGTCTCCGCGTCCAGATAGATTGACCATGATCAGCCCGTTCTTCTTGAATCGCTTCTTCTCTTTGATCAGGTACGCGATCGCATGAGCGCTCTCCAGCGCCGGCAATATGCCTTCGAGGCGACAAAGCTCGTGCGCCGCAGCCAAAGCGTCCTTGTCCGACGCCTGCACGTACCTCGCCCGCCCCATCCGCCGCAGTTCGGCGTGCTCGGGACCGACGGCGGGGTAGTCGAGCCCCGCGGAGATCGAATGCGTCGGCAGGACCTGGCCGTCCTTGTCCTGGAGCAGATAGGTGTAAGTCCCATGCAGAACGCCCGGATAGCCGCCCGCGAAGCGCGCCGCGTGACGCCCCGGCCCCGGCCCGGTCCCGCCCGCCTCGACGCCGGTCAACGCGACGGCCTTGTCCTTCAGGAACGCGGTGAAGATGCCCATCGCGTTGGAGCCGCCGCCGACGCAGGCGATGATCTCTCGCGGCAAGCGCTTCTCTTCCTTGAGGATCTGGGCGCGCGCCTCGACGCCGATCACCGTCTGGAAGTCGCGCACCATGGTCGGATAGGGATGCGGCCCCAGGGCGGAGCCCAGCACGTAGAAGGTCTCCCGGCTGTCGGCCGACCAGGCGCGCAGGGCCTCGCTCGTGGCGTCCTTGAGCGTGCGGGAGCCCGCGTCCACGGCCGCGACCGTAGCACCCATCATGCGCATGCGCGCCACGTTCGGCGCCTGGCGCGCCATGTCCTCGGTCCCCATGTACACCACGCAGGGCAGTCCCGCGCGCGCCGCCGCGGCGGCGGTCGCCACGCCGTGCTGGCCCGCGCCGGTCTCGGCGATCACGCGCCTCTTGCCCATGCGCCGGGCGAGCAGGACCTGGCCGACGGTGTTGTTGATCTTGTGGGCGCCGGTGTGGGTCAGGTCCTCGCGCTTGAGCCAGACGCGCAGCCCCAGCGCCGCGCTCAGGCGCCCGGCGAAGGTCAGCGGCGTGGGCCGGCCGACGAAGGTCGCCAGCTCATGGCGGAGCTCGGCATGGAACTTCGGATCGCGCCGGGCCGCGTCATAGGCCGTTTCCAACGCGCGCAGCGGCTCGATGAGCGTCTCCGGGACGAAGCAGCCGCCGAACGGGCCGAACCAGCCGGGACGGTTCGCCTCCGAGGGGTTTTTCATGGCTCAGGGAGGATAGCAGACCCCCCCTGCCTTGTCGAGGACGGACTATCCTTAAGGATAGCCGTCATGGGACCGACACATCCGGCGCGGCGCATTCTTGGTATGATGGCCGAAATATGGCCCTCGACCCGAACGCCGGCAAGCGCCTCGACCCCGCGGACCTGCTCGATGTCCCGCGCCTGATCGCGGCGTACTACGACCGCAAGCCCGACCCCTCGGTCCCCGCCCAACGCGTGTCCTTCGGCACCTCGGGCCACCGCGGCAGCGCGTTCTCCTCCTCGTTCAACGAGGGCCACATACTCGCCACGACCGAGGCGATCTGCCGCTACCGCCGCGCCCAGGGGACCGACGGTCCGCTGTTCCTCGCGATGGACACCCACGCACTCTCCGAGCCCGCGCACGGCACGGCGCTCGAGGTGCTCGCGGCTCACGGCGTGGACGTCCGCATCGCGTTCGAGGGCTATACGCCGACCCCGGCGCTGTCGCACGCGATCCTCGCCCACAACCGCGGCCGCAAGACGGGCCTGGCCGACGGCATCGTGGTCACCCCCTCCCACAACCCCCCGGCCGACGGCGGCTTCAAGTACAACCCGACCAACGGCGGCCCCGCGGATACGACCGCGACGAAATGGATCGAGAACGAGGCCAACCGCCTGCTCACGGGAGGCCTGACCGAGGTCAAGCGGGTGACCCTGGAGGCCGCGCTGAAGGCGCCGACCACCCGGCGGCACGATTTTCTTTCCGCCTACGTCGAGGATCTAGGGGCCGTCATCGATTTCGACGCGCTCGCGGGCGCTAAACTCAAGCTCGGCGTAGACCCGCTCGGCGGGGCCGGCGTGGCCTACTGGCCGCGCATCGCCGAGCGCTGGAAGCTCCCGCTCGAGGTGCTCAACGCGGGGGTGGACCCCGCGTTCGCCTTCATGACGCGCGATTGGGACGGCAAGATCCGCATGGACTGCTCCTCCCGGCACGCGATGGCGGGCCTCATCGCGCTCAAAGACCGCTTCGACGTGGCCTTCGCCTGCGACACCGACCATGACCGCCACGGCATCGTCGCGCGCAGCGCCGGCCTGCTGAACCCGAACCACTACCTCGCCGTCGCCGTCGCCTACCTGTTCCGCGAGCGCAAGGGCTGGCCGGCGAAGGCCGCCGTCGGCAAGACCATGGTCTCGAGCTCCATGATCGACCGCGTGGCCGCGTCGCTCGGACGGCGCCTGCACGAGGTCCCGGTCGGCTTCAAGTGGTTCGTCGACGGCCTGCTCGACGGCTCGCTCGGCTTCGGCGGCGAGGAAAGCGCCGGCGCCTCCTTGCTTCGGCGCGACGGCTCGGTCTGGACCACCGATAAGGACGGCATCGCCCTGGCCCTGCTCTCGGCCGAAATGACGGCTAAGCGAGGCCGCGACCCCGGGGAGCTCTATCGCGAGCTGGCGGCCGAACACGGGGACCCGGCCTACGAACGGATCGACGCGCCCGCGACCCCGGAGCTCAAGGCCGCCCTGCTGGCCCTCGCGCCGGAGGACTTCCCCGCCCAGGAGCTCGCCGGCGAGAAGATCGAGTCCGTCATGACCAAGGCTCCGGGCAACGGGGCGGCGCTCGGCGGCCTCAAGGTCGCGACGAAGAACGGCTGGTTCGCCGCGCGGCCGTCCGGCACCGAGGACGTCTATAAGATCTACGCCGAGAGCTTCCTGGGTCCGGAGCACCTGCGCCGCGTTCAGGCCCAGGCCGCGGAGTCCATCGCCGGCCTCGCCGTCCGGGCATAAGCCTCCCGGCGCTGCTCGAGCTCTGGCGTTCGGAGGCGTTCCAGGGGGTTCTCCGGGTCTTCGTCTGGCTGTGCAGCATCAACGCCGGATTCTGAATCCTGGCCCGGGTCATGAGCGCCTTCGTGGACGTGTTTTCCGAGCTGTTCTGGGAGGAGCTTTGGGGGGCAAAAATAAGACCCCCCCGCCGCAAGCGGCGAGGGGGTCTTTTTCAGGCGGTGTTCGTCAGCTGATTAGAGCTTGCGAACGTTGCCGGCGCGGGGTCCCTTCTCGGACTGCTCCACGTCGAACTCGACGGCCTGATTCTCGGCCAAAGTCTTGAAGCCATCGCCCATGATGGACGAGTGGTGAACGAAGAGATCCTTAGATCCGTCGTCCGGCGTGATGAACCCGAAGCCCTTCTGATCGTTGAACCACTTCACTTTTCCGGTAGCCATTGTCTTGTATGTCCTCTTTCTTGCGTCTTGCTCACGTACGTCTTATGTGGCGCGGGAAACGTTTTCCCTTACGGATATTGTACCACGGACCGGGCCCTGACGGGGTAGTATTATTATGACGGGTGGGCGTCTATTTTAAGGGGGGGTCCAAACACCCTAGACGCGTCGGTATTACTCCTCATTCCCCCGTGAGGAACGCCGGGCTACACTGGGGGAATGAAGAACATCCCCCTGACCGTCGTCGCCGCCGCGCTCCTGGCCGGAACCCTCGTCTTCGCCGGCGCCGCGGAGCCCCCCGCCGCTCCGCCGCCTCAGGACCGGACCGAGAGCGGGACGGACGAGAAGGAGGTCGCACGCGCGATCGCGGAGCTGCCGCCCGACAAGGAGCAATTGAGCCGGCTCCTGAAGACCCACCGGGCCGCCAGGGCCGCACTCAAGGACGCCGAACGCGGCGCGCTCCGGGCGCTCGAGGCGGATTACGCGGACCGCGCGGCGGCATTGCGCAAGGCGCAGGAAGCCGAGAAGCGGGCCATGATCGCCCGGATGCGGTAAGACGCGGCTAGGCGCCGCCTGCTTTGAAGAAGGCGCGCAGCAGGCGCGCGCTCTTGACGCCTGGGCGGCTCTCGACGCCAGAGCTGACGTCAAGCGCCCAGGGACGGGCGGCGGCCGCGGCTTCCGCGACGTTATCGGGGGTCAGCCCCCCCGCGAGGATCGCACGAGCGCCGGTGGCGCGCCAGGACCGGGCCGTCTTCCAGGTCTTGAGCTGGGCCCGCCGGGAGGGGCCGCGGCCGGCGCGCCGGTCCGAATCGGTGCGGACAGGCTCGATGAGGACCATCTTCCCGCGCAGGGGGCGCGCGTCCAAGGTCACGGCCTGGATGACGCGCACGCCGATGCCGCGGGGCACCGTCCCGTAGATCTGGACCGCGTCCAGGCGCAGCTCCCGGACGACGCGCAGAAGCTCCGAGGCGGCGACGTGACGGAAGACGCCGACGGCGAGGACGCCTTTGGGGATGGCGGCGCGGACGGCGCGGGCCTTCGGAGGCAGGAGGTAGCGCGGGGTGTTGGGCACGAAGATCATGCCGACGGCCCAGGCGCCGAGGTTCCCGGCCAAGCGGGCGTCTTGGGGACGGGTGACGCCGCAGACTTTAATGCGCACGCAAAAAACCTTTGAGGGCGGATGCGGGGTCGGGGAGCTTCATAAAGGAAGTGCCGATGAGGAAGGCTTTGTAGCCTAACGGCGATAACGAATCGAGATCGCTTCGCGAGCGCAGGCCTGACTCGGCGACGGCGGTGATCTCAGGAAGGCAGACCAACGGCGCTAAGCGACGAGCGACGTTTAAATCGACTTTCAACGTCGTGAGATCTCGACTATTCACGCCGATCAGAGTGCCGCCGGCGGCTAAAGCCGCCTCGGCTTCGGCTTCGTTATGAACCTCGATGAGGACCGATAATCCCAAAGATTTGGCGGCGCCGTGCATAGGACCAAGTCGAGGGCCCAACAGAGCGGCGATGAGGAGGACCGCGTCCGCGCCGATGGAGCGCGCGAGCTCGAACTGATATTCATCAACGACAAAATCTTTCATCAGCAACGGAGTGGTCGGGCAGCTGTCGCGGGCGCCGGCTAAAAAGCTCGGATCGCCTCCGAAGAACTCCGGCTCGGTGAGGATGGAGACCGCTGACGCTCCCGCTGAAGCATACGCCGCCGCGATCCTCGCGGCTTCGATGGGGGAGGGATCATGACGTAAAACACCTTCGGACGGAGAGGTGAACTTCACTTCGGCGATCACCTGCGGGCCCGGTCTCGACAGCGCCTTGATCAGCGACATCGGCGGGTGATCGTAAAGGGGCTGGGTCCGGAGCCATTCCACCGGGTGGAGCGCCTTCTCCACCGAGATGCGCTCGCGCGTGCGCTCGGCGATCTTCCCGAGGATGCCGAGGTCAGCCATCGACCGTGAGCCGACGGAGGATGGCCAAGGAGGCGGCGGCCCTTCCCGAGTCGATCGAATCCGCCGCCATCGACAAGCCTTCCTTCCAATCGCGCGCGAGCCCCGCGACCATCAAGGCGGCGGCGGCGTTGAACAGGCACACCTCGCGGGCCGGGCCCGACTCACCGAACAATATGGCGCGCGTGATCCAGGCGTTCTTATCCGCGTCGCCGCCCGCGAGGGCCTTGAGCGGACGACGCTTCAGGCCGACGGACTCAGGGGTCACCTCGGAGACGGTCACCTTCCCATTTCGCAGGCGTGCGACGACGGTCGGCGCGGAGAGCGAGAGCTCGTCGAGGCCGTCGCGGGAGGAGACGACCATGGCGTCCTCGCTGCCCAGCTCCTTGAGGGCCTCGGCCACGGGGGCGACGAGGGCGGGCGAATACACGCCCAGGAGCTGGCGCTTGGCCGCCGCGGGGTTGGACAGCGGCCCGAGGAGGTTGAACACCGTGCGCGTGCCGAGCTGGCGGCGGATCGGCCCGACCTTGGCCACGGCGGGGTGGTGGGCGGGCGCGAACAGGAAGCCGACCCCGGCGACGTCCACGCACTCGGCGGCGAGCCCGGCGGCGATGGTCGTACGCACGCCCAGGGCCTCGAGGACGTCGGCGGAGCCGGAGCGGCTGGAGACGGCGCGGTTGCCGTGCTTGGCGACGGCCGCGCCCGCGCCCGCCGCGATGAAGGCCACGGTCGTCGAGATGTTGAACGTGCCCGAGCCGTCGCCCCCGGTGCCGCAGGTGTCGAGCAGCGGACGGCGCTTGGGCTTGACCTTGACCGCGCGGGCGCGCATCGCCTCGGCGAAGCCGATGAGCTCGGGGACGGTCTCGCCGCGCACGCGCAGGGCGGCGAGGAAGGCGCCGGCCTGGGCGTCGGTGACGCCGCCGCCGATCAGCGCGTTCATGGCCGCGCGCGCCTGGGAACGGTCGAGCGCGCGTCCGTTCAGGATGATCTTAAGCAGGTCGTTGAATTTGTTCATGGGGTGCTCGGACGACTGTTTCCGGAAACAGTCGCTCAGGCCTTGGGCAGCACCAGTTTAAAGGTCGAGCCCTTCGCGCCGGTCTCGTGCGTCACCGAGCCGCCGTTGCCCTCGAGGTACTTGCGCGCGAGCGCGAGGCCGAGGCCCATGCCCTTGGGCTTGGTGGTCATGAAGGCCTCGTACATGACGCCCTCGATCTTCGGGTCCACGCCTTTGCCCGTATCGGTCACCGAGATCACGACCCCGTCCTTGCCCGCCGAGGTGGCGACCCTGACCGTGCCCTTGTCTTCCTGCGCGGCGAAGGCGTTCTCGAGCAGGCGCTTGACCGCGTCGCCGATCGCCTTGCCGTCGAACTTGGCGCTCACACCCTTGGCGCCGAGCTTGAGGTCGACCTTCCCGGCTTCGGGCGGAGTGTAGTTCTCCACCGCGTCGCCGACGACGGAGTCGAGCGGCACGGTCTCCGCCGCGGGCTCGTACGGACGCGAGAAGGTGAGCATGTCGGCGATGAGCTTGTCGGCGCGCGCGATCTCGCTCTCGATGATCTTCAGGTGCTTCTCGACCTTGGGGTCGAGCTTGGCCTGTCCCAGCTTGGCGCGCACGAAGTAGGCCGAGTTGTTGATCACGGCCATCGGGTTGCGCAGGTCGTGGCCGATGACGGACGCGGCCCGGCGCAGCAGCTCCTGCTCGCCCTTCGTCATCGTCATAACCCGGGCTTGGTCATCAGCTCGGGCTTGATCCAGTCCCCGAACTGCTGGTCGGTCACGAGCTTGAGCTTGAGCGCGGCTTCCTTGAGCGTCAGGCCCTCGGCGTGGGCCGTCTTGGCGATCTTGGCCGACGCGTCGTAGCCGATGTGGGTGTTGAGCGCGGTGACGAGCATCAGGGAACGGCGCATCAATTCGTCGATGCGCTTCTCGTCGGCCTCGATGCCGGCGGCGCAGTGCTCGGTGAAGCCTCGGATGCCGGCCGCGAGGAGCTTCGCCGAGTGCAGGAAGTTGTGGATGATCAGCGGCTTGAACACGTTGAGCTCGAAGTTGCCCGACGCCCCGCCGATGTTGATGGCCGCGTCGTTGCCGAGCACCTGGGCGGCGATCATCGTGACCGCCTCGCTCTGCGTGGGGTTGACCTTGCCGGGCATGATCGAGGAGCCGGGCTCGTTCTCGGGGATGCGCAGCTCGCCCAGGCCCGCGCGCGGGCCCGACGCCAGCCAACGCACGTCGTTGGCGATCTTGTTCATGGAGCACGCCAAGGTCTTGAGCGCGCCGTGGGCGAACACCAGGGCGTCGTGCCCGGCCAAGGCCTCGAATTTGTTCGGGGCGGGCTTGAACGGGAGCTTGGTCAACCCGGCGATGTGAGCGGCCGCCTTTTTGTCGAAGTCGGGATGGGTATTCAAACCGGTCCCCACCGCCGTTCCTCCGATGGCGAGCTCATAAAGCCCCGGGAGGACGATCTCGATCCGATGGATGTCCGCGTCGAGCATCGCCGCCCAGCCGCCGATCTCCTGGCCGAGGGTCAAGGGAACGGCGTCCATGAGATGGGTCCGGCCGATCTTGACGATCTTGTCGAAGTCCTTGGATTTTTTCTTGAGAACATCGCGCAGGCCCTTGACGGCCGGGATGAGCTCGTGGACGAGCACCTCGGCCGCGGCGATGTGCATCGCCGTCGGGAAGGTGTCGTTGGAGGATTGGGACTTGTTCACGTCGTCGTTGGGGTGGATGGGCTTCTTGCTGCCCATGACGCCCTTGGCCAGCTCGATGGCGCGGTTGGAGATCACCTCGTTGGCGTTCATGTTCGACTGCGTGCCCGAGCCCGTCTGCCAGACCACGAGCGGGAAGTGCGCGTCGAGCTTGCCGGAGATGACCTCGTCGGCGGCGGCCAGGATGAGGGTTTCCTTGTCCTTGGGCAGCAGGCCCAGGTCGGCGTTGGCGGACGCGGCGGCGCGCTTGAGCACGCCCATCGCGCGGATCATCTCGCGGGTCAAGGTGTCGCGGCCGGCGCCGGCCTGGAAATGATGGAGGGAGCGCTCGGTTTGCGCCCCCCAATAGCGGTCCTCGGCGACGGGGATATCCCCCATCGTATCCTTCTCGATCCTGGTTTTCGGGGTCATGCCCCGATGATATATAAAAGCGCGCCTATTCGTCGTCTTTAAGGAGGCGCGGCCGGTCCCCGAAGCTGACCCAGTCCTTGAAGGTGTAGACGCTCCGGGCGAGGTCGGCTTTCTGCTTGAGCCAGGCGTCGAGCACGATGCCCGACTGCTTCCAGTCCTTGCCGGTGGGAAAGATCACCACGGCGTTGTGCTGCAGGATGGTGCCGATGCGGACTTTTTTGACGGTCAAGGAGGACCCCGCGAGCCGGGCGGAGGCCGCGTCGAAGGTCCGGAACTGGTGGGAGATGCAGCCCCGCTCGAGGTCGCCCCCGCCGAACAGCTTCATGGTGTCTTCGATGTTCGTCATCGTTCCGTTGCCGTAGGCGTCGGCGACCGCGCTCGGATGACGGGCGTAGAGGGTCGCGATCGCCCGGCTCGCCGCTTCCAACGCCTCGCCGACGTCCGCGGTATTCCTCATCGACCACTGCATGCCCTGGTCGGACTGATCGACGAGCTCGTACAAGGGAATGGACGTCTTGGCGATGGTCGCGTGCGACGCGCGCAGCTTGGCGGGATCGACCGCGGGATCGGCGGCGGACGCCCCGGCCGCCAACGCCCCGAGCAGGACCGCCGCTGATAAGGGAGCCATACCCGAAGTATACCCCCGGTTTTTCTCCCGTCAAGGGTCATTTTTCTCATTGGTGTCACTATTGAGAAAATGTGTTAGTATCGTCCCCATGAAGAACCTCCTCCTGGCCGCGCTGTTCGCCGTCCTCGCCGCGCCCTGCCGCGCTCAGCTCGATGCGTCCCTCGACGCCGACAAGAACGGCTCGCTCGAGCCCGCCGAGATCGCCGCCGGCGCCAAGGCGTCGAAGGGCCGCAGCGCCCTTCAGGCCGCGCGGGAGGCGCTCGATCACGCGGTGAAAGCCGACCTCGACAAGGACGGCAAGCTCTCCGCCAAGGAGCTCGCGCTGCACGAGGACGCGATGTCCGGGGACCCCGCGCGCGTGGCCGGAGCCAAGCTCGCCAAGGGGGACGCGGACGGCGACGGCAGCCTGAGCTTCGCCGAGATCGACAAGGACGCCGCGAAGCTGCCCGGCGACAAGAAGGCGAAGGCAGAGCTCGCCGCTTCCCTGAAGAAGGCCGACGCGGACAAGGACGGCAAGGTGTCCGCGTCCGAGTACGCGAAGTGGCACGCGGCCGCCGCAGCGGCCCCGCTTAAATAGGAGAGTCCAGCCATGAAGAAAGCGCTTCTCGCCGTCCTGTTCACCGCCGGCCTGTCCGTCCCGGCTTCCGCGTATTCCGTCGCCATCGAGTGGCACAGCTGCACCGGCGACAAGGCCAATTTCGAGCTGCACACCGTCAGCTCCGTCTGCCACAACGTCCAGGGCTGGGGCGTCAGCAGCGACTCCGACTGGAAGGGCAAGACCGCGTCGATCTGCCTCATCGACCGCATCAAGCTGAAGGTCGGGAACCGGAACTACGGCTGGAGCGGCGCCGGCGTGATGGGCGGGCGCTTCTCGGTGCGCTGCGACTGGGACCGCATCGAGTATTGCTCGACCGACGCGAGCAAGCCGTGCCCGATCGAGTTCGGCGACTAGCTCCGGCCATGAACCTTCCCTTCGGCCTGTCCGCCGCGTCTTGGGTCTGCTTCGCCGTGAGCGCGTTCTCGCTGCATACCCCTTCCCCGCTGCTCCTGGCGACGGTCCCCGCGCATTTCGTGCTCGCCCTGGCCGCGTTCTTCCCCGCCGGAGCCAAGCGGTCCGTGCTGGCGGTCAACGCCGTCCTCATGAGCGTCAGCTTCTTCTGGATGTTCCGGCAGACCTTCCTCGGCGGACGGGCCTAGCTTACGGCGTGACCGCCAAAGCGCTGCTTCTCCTCGTCCTTCTTTCCGCGCCGTCATCCGCGTCGGCCTCCCGGAAGGCCGCGCCGAGCGCCTGGGATTGGCGCAACGACGTCGAGCTCTCGTTCGTGGAGACGAGCGGGAACTCGATGAGCCGCGTCTTCAGCGGCGCCAATACGCTCGAGTTCACCGGCCGGTCCTGGCTCGCCGAGACCAAGGTCAGCGCGCTCCACGGCAAGACGCGCGACCTCGTCACCGCGGAGCGCTTCCTGGCGTTCGAGAAGCTGCGCTGGTACTGGTCGGACGACAATTACGTCTTCGAGAAGCTCTTGTGGAAGCGGGACCGCTTCGCGGGCCTGCGCTACCGCTTCGACTTCTCCGCCGGTCTCGGCCACCGGGTCTTCAAGACCAAACGGTCGATGCTCGAGCTCGAGGCGGGCGGCGGGCAGATCCTCGAGCACGAGATCCAGGACGTGAACCACCGGGGCGATTCCTACAAGGCCACGGGCAAATACACCTATGCGTTCGGCCCGCGCGCCTCCTTCGAGCAGGACGCGGAGTACACGCACAACCTGCGCAAGGGCTCCGACAGCCGTCACCAGCTCGTCTCGACCTTGACCGCGCCCTTATCCAAGAGGCTTTCCCTGCGGATGTCCTTCGACTATGAGTTCAACCACCGGCCCCCGCCCGGGATCATGCGGGTGGACCGGACCTGGAACACGTCGATCGTGGTCTCCTTCGGCGATCCGGCTTTGAGCCTCGACACCGACGAGGACTACGGCGAGATCGACCCCGACGACGCGGCGCCCGCGCCGGACCCGCCCGCCGACTCCGGCGACGGGGACGACGGCGGTTAAGAGCGTCCGGCCCCTTGAAAAAGACGGCCGGAGCGGCTACGCTCTGTCCCATGAGGATCATCGCCGCGCTGCTGACCGCCGTGCTCGCCGCCCAGGCCGCGTGGGCGGGCGCTCCCTCGCCGGTGCGGCGCACCACAGAGCTCCACAGCGCCGAGTCGATGTATCTCATGGGAGGCAAGGAGCACCGTTCCAAAAAGGTGCTGCGGCTCGTCGTCCTGATCCCGCCGGACATGACCGACGACGAGCTGATCGCGGTCTCGGACCACTACCGGGCGAAGTTCGCCGCGAAGGAGATCATCCACGCCATGTTCTGGAATGACGCCGCGGCCTACAAGCGCTTCATCAGCGCGGAGGACGAGGAGGACATTCCGGTCGAGGTGAACGACCACTATAAGGCCCGCTACAACAAGGACCCTTTCCGGGCGTATGGCGGCCCCGTCCACCACCTGCAATTCCTGAAGCCCGCGAAGGATCGGCGCTTCACCGCCCCCCGCCGCACGATCAGCTACTGATCCCGCGGCGGCCGCGCGTTCAGTCGCCGAGCACCGATTCCGGTCTCAGGAAGTGGCAGGTGTAGCCGTCCGGCCGCTTCTTCAGGTAGTCCTGGTGGTCCTCCTCGGCTTTCCAGTATTGATCCGCCTTCTTGACCTCGGTGACGATGGGCGCGCCCCACTTCCCCTTCTTGTTCAGCCGCGCGATGAAGGCCTCGGCCGTCTTCCTCTGCTCCTCGCTGCGGTAGAAGATCGCCGAGCGGTAGGAGGAGCCCTTATCGTTTCCCTGGCGGTCCTTCGTCGTCGGGTCGTGCATGCGGAAGTACCAGCGCAGGAGCTGCTCGAAAGTGAGCTTGGCGGGATCGTACTCGACGCGCACGGCCTCGGCGTGGCCCTCGTGGTCGCGGTAGGTCGCGTTCTTGACCTGGCCCCCGGCGTAGCCGACGTCGGTGGAGATCACGCCCGGGATCTTGCGCAGGATGTGCTGCATGCCCCAAAAGCAGCCGCCCGCGAGCTCGACCGTCTCGGTCTTGGCGTCCGTCTTGGCCTTGGCGAACAGCGGCAGGAAGCGGCCGTAGCCCTCGGCCTCGAGCTCGGCGACGGGGATGAAGCGCAGGGAGGCGGAGTTGATGCAGAAGCGCAGGCCCCCCTGGGCCTTGGGGCCGTCGTCGAAGACGTGGCCCAGGTGGCTGTCGCCGTGCTTGGAGCGCACCTCGGTGCGGATCATGCCGTACTCGCGGTCCTTCTTCTCGACGATGTTCGCGGGATCGACCGGCTTGGTGAAGCTGGGCCAGCCCGTGCCGGAGTCGAACTTGTCGGTCGAGGAGAACAGCGGCTCGCCGCTGGCGATGTCCACGTAGAGTCCGGGCTCCTTGTGGTTCCAATAGGCGTTCTGGAAGGGGGGCTCGGTGGCGGCGTTGCACACCACGGCGAACTGCTCCGGGGTCAAGGTCTTCTTGAGCTCGTCCTTCGAGGGCTTCGAGTAGGTCACTTTGTTCTCCTTCTTATGAGGGGCCGCGGCGGCGTGAACGGCGGCCGACGAGATAAGCATCACGGCAACGAGACGCGTCATCATCCGGTTCATCATATCACTCATGAGTGGCGGACGGCCCGCCGGGATTACACGAAATGATAGGATTCAAACAATGGGAAACGATACGGTCGGCTTCGGCGCGGCGTTCCTGGGAGGCATCGTGTCGTTCCTGTCCCCGTGCGTCCTGCCCCTGGTGCCGGGCTACATCTCCTTCATGTCGGGCCTCACCCTCGAGGAGCTCTCGGCCGGGGGCGACGACAAGACCCGCATGCGCCACGCGGGCTGGGAGTCCTTGTGCTTCGTCGCCGGCTTCTCGGTGGTCTTCACCTTGCTCGGCGCGACGGCGACCACGGTGGGCCGCGTCCTGGCCGAGCAGGCCGTGCTCGTCAGCAAGCTCGCCGGCGGGATTGTCATCCTGTTCGGCCTGCACCTGACGGGCGTCCTGCCGATCAAGTGGCTCTACTATCAGAAGCGCGCCGACACCGCGGCCTTCAAGGCCGGCTACGTCGGCTCCTTCCTCATGGGCCTGGCCTTCGCCTTCGGCTGGACCCCGTGCATCGGGCCCATCCTCGCGGGCATATTGGCCATCGCCGCGACGCGCGAGACCGTCGGCCAGGGCATGTCCCTGCTCCTGGTGTACTCCCTCGGCCTGGGCATCCCGTTCGTGCTCACCGGCTTCGCCGTCTCCCGCTTCATGCGCTTTTTCGTGCGCTACAAGAAGCACATCCGCAAGGGCGAGATCGCCGCCGGCCTCCTGCTCGTCGCCGTCGGGCTCCTGATCTTCCTCGATAAGCTCTCCTGGCTCAACCGCTTCACGCCCAAGTTCCTCGACCGCTTCCTCCTGTGACGACGACCTGGCGCCGCGGCCTCCTGCCGGTCCTTCTGCTCGCCTGGGCGTGCAAGCCTTCGGCGCCGCCCTCCGCCGCGCCCGAGCCCGCCGCCCCGTTGTCGGGCCCGGTGCTCGGCGGCGGGACCGCGTCGCTGGCCGAGCACAAGGGCAAGGTCGTGCTCGTGGATTTCTGGGCCACCTGGTGCGACCCGTGCAAGGAAGAGATCCCCGGCCTCGTGAAGCTGCAGGAGGCCCTGGGGCCCGAGGGTTTCGTCGTCCTGAGCGTCTCCATGGACGACGAGCTCGGCGACGTCCCGCCTTTCGCGAAGAAGATGGGGATCAATTACCCCGTCATCCTCCACGGCGGCGAGAGCCCGCCCAAGGGCTGGATCGTCCCCGGACTGCCGACGGCGTACCTGATCGGCCGCGACGGAATGGTGCTCAAGCGCCAGTTCGGCTCCAAGTCGATCTCCGCCCTCGGCGCCGAAGTCGAAGCGGCGCTCGCGAAGTAGTAGGATGCACCCATGAGCGCGCTCACCGTCAGCGTCGTCGTGCCCGCGTACAACGAGGCCGAGGCCATCGGCCCGGTGATGGCCGATCTGCATGCCGCGCTGAAGGACCGGGGCCTGGAGTTCGAGATCCTCGTCGTCGACGACGGCTCCACCGACGGCACCGCCAAGGCCGTCGATCCCGCGCACGCGCGCGTCATCTCGCACCCGACCAACGGCGGCTACGGCCGCGCCCTGCTGACCGGCATCGAAGCCGCCAAGCACGACTGGGTGCTCATGATCGACGCGGACGGGTCCTACCCCCCCGCCGAGATCCTCAAGCTGCTCGACTACGCCCCCGCCTTCGACCTCGTCATCGGCGCCCGCGAGGGCGCCCACTTCTGGGGCACGCCGACCAAGGCGTTCCTGCGCTGGGTGTACCTGCGCCTGTCCGGCTTCGTCTCCGGGGAGCGCGTGCCCGACGCGAACTCCGGCCTGCGCCTGGTGCGCAAGTCCCTGGTCGACCAGCGCGCGCTGGTCCGCTGCCTCGGCTACTCGTTCACGACCACGATGACCTTGTCGTTCATGATGCAAGGCCGCTTCGTCAAGAACTTGCCCATCGAGTTCCGCGCCCGCTCCGGGGGGCACTCGAAGGTGAAGCCCGTCCGGGACATCCTGCGCACGCTCCAGCTGATGACCCAGGTCATGATCATCTACAACCCGCTCAAGCTGTTCGTCACGCTCGCCGCGCTCATCGCGCTCAAGTCCGTCGTCCTCTTCTGGTGCGCCGTGTACTTCGGCGCGCCCCTGCTGACCCTGTGCGCGGCGATCGCGTCCTTCGGCGCGCTGTTCGCCTTCACGGCCGGCTGCGTGCTCGACTCGATGCGCATGCACGGCCAGTGGCGTCCGTAACGGCGGCCGCGTGAACCTCGTCGTCGGCTCGGGACCCTCCGGCGTCGCCGCGACCTCGGCCTTGCTCGACGCCGGCAAGCCCGTCCTCATGCTCGACATCGGCCGCGAGCTCGAAGCCGCCTCCCGCCGCGCCGAGGAGCCGGGCGAGGACCCCGCGCGCAAGCTGGTCTTCGGTTCGTCCTACCCCTATCTCACCGACCGCGAGGCCGGGCTCGCTCAAAAAGGCACGAGGTGCCTGGCCTCGGGCGGCAAGGGCGGCCTGTCGGCGGTGTGGGGAGCGTCCGTCCTGCCGTTCCCGGAGGACGAGCTTTCCGACTGGCCTTTCGCCGCGAAGGACCTCCATGAGCACTACAAGAAGGCGGCCGTGCTGCTGGGCATCTCCGGCGCCGTCGACGGCCTGGCGCCGCGCTTCCCTTTTTACAGTCCCCCGCTGCCTCCTTTGAAGCACTCGCGCCAGGCGCAGTCCGTCCTGGCCCATTGGGCCCGCCATGAGGCGGAGCTCAAACGGCGCGGCTTCGCGTTCGGACGCGCCCGCCATGCCGTGGACTCCGCCGCCTGCGAGTACGACGGCACCTGCCTGTCGGGGTGCGAGCGCGGCGCGATCTGGAGCGCGGCGGACGCGGTGGAGAAGCTGAAAAAAAGGCCTGGGTTCGAGTACCATGGCGGCGTGCGGGTTTTGGCGATCGAGGAACGGCCCGGCGGGGTGCGCCTCCACGCGGCCCGCGAAGGCGCGTCTCGGACGGTCTACGACGGCAAAAAAATATTTCTCGCGTGCGGCCCCCTGGCGACGGCCCGGCTTGTGTGCGGCTCCTTCGGCGCTCCCGCCGGGGGCCTGCCCTTGCTGTCGCAGCCCTACTTCGTCCTGCCGCTCCTGCTCGACCGGGACGTTCCCGGCGCCCCGGAGGAGAAGCTCCACACCTTGGCCCAGCTCTATCTCGAGCTCGACGACCCCAAGACCTCGCCCCGCCTCGTCCATCTTCAGCTCTACGGCCACAACGAGGTCATCGCCGAGCGCCTGGCGGGCGCCGCCGCCTGGGCCGGCCCGCTCGCGGACGCCGTGAAGCGGCGTTTCGCCCCGCGCCTGATGGCGATCCAGGGCTACCTGCACTCGGATAAAGGCGTCCCGGTCAGGATCACGGCCGAAGGCCGCGGCGAGGACTGCCGCCTGACCGTCGCGGCCGGCGACGCCTCCGCGTCCAAAGCCGCCGTGCGCCGCGTAGCGGCGAAGCTGGCGGGCAGTTCCGGGGAACTCGGCTTCAGGCCGCTCTCGTTCATGCTCAAGATCGGCCTCCCCGGCGAGGGCAACCACGCCGGCGGCACGTTCCCCATGAGGAGTACGCCGGGGCCCTGGCAAACGGACGTTCAGGGGCGCCTGCAGGGCCATGAGCGCGTGCATCTCGTGGATTCCTCCGTCCTGCCCTCCCTTCCCTCCTCGACCTTCACCTACGCCGTGATGGCCAACGCGAGCCGCATCGCCTCCCAAGCCGCGGACTGAGCCCGCCCGGACTAAACTGAAACGGCAAGACTGACACCACCCCGCGACTGTTTCTGGAAACAGTCGCCCGACGGGAAAGCGCCGATTTTGGTACAATCGCCCCCATGTCCCCCGTCGAGGCCATGCCCGATACGCCGGTGATGCGGCAGTACCAGGAGATCAAGGCCCGTCACCCCCAGAGCATCCTCTTCTTCCGGCTCGGCGATTTCTACGAGATGTTCGGCCACGACGCCCAGGACGCCTCCCAGATCCTGGGGCTCGTCCTGACCCAGCGCCAGGGCTACCCGATGTGCGGCGTGCCCTTCCATAACGCCCAGAACTACATCGCCCGGCTCCTGCGCGCGGGCCGCAAGGTCGCGATCGCCGAGCAGCTCGAGGCGCCGAGCAAGGACAAGAAGCTCGTCGCGCGCGACGTGGTGCGCGTGGTGACGCCCGGCACGGTCGTCGAGGATGAGCTCCTCGACCCCGCCGCGACCAACTTCCTGATCGCCGTCGAGTACGACCTCGTCGGCTGGGGCGCGGCGTGCCTCGACGTCTCCACCGGCGAGTCCTGGGCGACGCAGACGCTCAACGACCGCGACCACCGCAAGCTCCACGACCTGCTCGCGCGCGTGCGCCCGGCCGAGGTCCTCGCCTCCGGCGAGGCCGCCTCCGCGCTGTGGCTGCGCTCGGTGCTGCCGGCGAAGGCCTGCCTCACCGTTCGCGAGCCGGTCAAGGACGGCGCCGCCCCGGCGTGGGCCGCCGGCTCGATCTGGCGCAACCACCACCTCGCCCTGAACGCCGCCCTGTCCGCGCGGCGCTACGTCGACGAGGCGAAGTTCCGACTGCGCGAGCTGCCCGAGCCCGCCTACCGCGAGGCCGGCGCGATGATGCAGCTCGACGAGACCGCGATCCGCACCCTCGAGCTCGTCGAGGCCGCCAGCGGCGAGAAGCGCCACACGCTGTGGGGCCTGCTCGACCAGTGCCGCACGCCGATGGGAAGCCGCCGGCTCAAGCATTGGCTGCTGCACCCGTCGACCGACCTGCGCGAGATCGAGCATCGTCAGAATTGCGTCGAGGATCTGCTCGATAAGCCGGAAGCCCGTCAGTCGCTGGGAAAGATCCTCCAGGAGGTCGCCGATCTCCCCCGCGTGACGAGCCGCCTGGCCACGCGCGCGGCCACCCCCCGCGACCTCGGCGCCCTGCGCCGCTCGCTGGCGCGCCTGCCCGCCCTCGAGCTCTGGCTCGCCGAGACGGCATTCTCCTCCGGCCTGGCCGACCTCGCCGCCGGCCTGCGCGAGACGGCCAAGTCGCTCGAGGCGCTCGGCGCCAAGCTCGTCGCCGCCCTCGTCGACGAGCCTCCGGTCAAGCTCTCCGACGGCGGGCTGTTCCGGCCGGGCTTCCACGCCGAGCTCGACGTCCTGCGCCGCCTGAAGACCGATTCCGACCAGGTGCTGGCCGAGCTCGAGGCGCGCGAGCGCAAGGCCACCGGCATCTCGAGCCTCAAGGCCGGCTACAACTCGGTGTTCGGCTACTACATCGAGATCAGCAAAGGGCAGAGCGCCAAGGCCCCCGCTTCGTACACGCGCAAGCAGACCTTGACCAACGCCGAGCGCTACGTCACGCCCGAGCTCAAGGAGCTCGAATCGAAGATCCTTTCGGCGGAAGAGAAGATGCTGCGCCTCGAGGCGCGCCTTTTCGCCGAGCTGCGCGACGAGGCCTGCGGCTATCAGCTCGCCTTGATCCGCCTCGCCGAGCTGCTCAGCGAGCTCGACGGCTTCCAGTCCCTGGCCTCGGTCGCGGCGATGCACGACTTCGTCAAGCCCAAGGTCGACTTCTCGCACGACCTCGAGATCGTCGAGGGCCGCCACCCCGTGCTGGCCGCGCTCCTGCCCTCGGGAACCTTCGTCGCGAACTCGCTGACGTTGAACTCCCGAGACCCTCAGATCCTGATCCTCACCGGCCCCAACATGGCCGGCAAATCCACCTATCTGCGCCAGAACGCCCTGATCGCCTTGCTCGCGCAGATCGGCTCCTTCGTTCCCGCGAAGTCCGCGCGCGTGGGCGTCGTCGACAAGATCCTGACGCGCATCGGCGCGCAGGACGCCCTCGCGCAGGGCGACTCGACCTTCATGGTCGAGATGAAGGAAACGTCCCACATTCTGCGCGCGGCGACGCCGCGCTCCCTCGTCGTCCTCGACGAGGTGGGCCGCGGCACGTCCACCTTCGACGGCATCTCGATCGCCTGGGCCGTGCTCGAGCATCTGCATTCGTCCTATGAAACGGACGACAAGGACGGCCCGCGAGGGCCCCGCACGCTTTTCGCCACCCACTATTTCGAATTGACCGAGCTGGCGAAATCCCTGCCCGGGGTCGTCAACGGCAACGTGGAAGTAAAGGAATGGTCCGGCGCCGAGGGCCGCACCGAGGTCGTGTTCCTCCACAAGATCGGCGAGGGCCCCGCGGACCGCTCCTACGGCATCCACGTCGCGGCTTTGGCCGGCCTGCCGGCGCAGCTGATCGCGCGGGCGCAGAAGATCCTGGCGGGGCTCGAGAACGAGTCGGGGTCGGGGCGTCTGAACGGCAAGGTCATCCGTGAGGTGCCGGCCTCGCCGGAACTGCCCTTGTTCGAGGAGAATCCCGTTTTACGCACGCTTAAGCTCATCAATCCGGAAACGATGACGCCGATCGAGGCGCTGCAGGCTTTGAACGCGTTAAAAAAACAACTCTGATGCCGATTATTCAACGTTTATCTGAAGAAGTATTTTCGAGAATTGCGGCCGGGGAGGTCGTCGAGAGACCGGCCTCTTTATTAAAAGAATTAATAGAGAACTCGTTAGACGCCCATTCGACGAGCATTGATATAGAGATTTTCGGCGCGGGGAAGACTTCGTTGCGCGTGTCCGACAACGGCGTCGGCATGGACGCCGACGACGTCAAGCTCTGCCTCGAGCGCCACGCCACCAGCAAGATCGCCGCGTTCGAGGACCTCGACAACCTCCATACTTTCGGCTTTCGCGGCGAGGCGTTGTACGCCATCGCGGCCGTGGCGAAGGTCACCGTCACGAGCGCCCAGAAGGAGTCCAAGACGGGCTGGCGCGTGACGAGCGAGAAGGGCAGGATCACCGACGGCCCCGCTCCCGCCGTCGCCGGCACGACCGTCTTCGTCAGGGACCTGTTCTACAACACGCCCGCCCGCCTCGAGTTCCTCAAATCCGACGGCTCCGAGCGCTCCAAGCTCGCCGCGGTCATCGAGGAGGCCGCGCTGGCCAACCCCGGCGTGCGCTTCACCTACAAGTCCGAGGGCCGCCAGGTCCTGCGCCTCGAGCCCGAGGACTCCGGCGACTTCTTCCACGATTTCGACATGCGCGTCGCGGCCGTGCTGGGCGACGACCTCGCCAGCGGCCTTTTGCCCATCGATGTAGAGCGCCCCGGCGTGCGCGTGCGCATGCTCGTCTCCCCTTTCGACAAGATGCCCTCCTCGCGCGGCTTCCAGTACTTCTTCGTCAACAAGCGCCCGGTGGCCTCGAAGATCCTCAGCACGGCCCTATACAAGGCCTACGGGGATCAGCGCCCCTCCGGCAAGCAGCCGGTCTGCGTCGCGCTGCTCGAGCTCAACCCCGACGCCTTCGACGCGAACGTCCATCCCGGCAAGCGCGAGGTGCGCTTCAAAGATGACGGCGAGATGTTCGAGATCGTGTCCGGCCTCGTCGCCGCCGCGCTCGCCAAGGCCAAGGCCGCCGCGCCCATCACGCTCGCGCCGATGCCCGAGCCCGAGCCCGCCTCGGTGGTCGCCGACGCCCCGGCGACGGCGTCGAACGCCCCAGCGTCCGACCATTATTTAGGCGGCCGCGGCTTCATTCCGGAGCCGTTCAAGCAGATCAAGCTCAGCGCCTCGATGGCGATGTCGGCGCCCGACGGCGCGCCCGCCTGGTACACCCCGCCCTTCCGCTACGTGGGCCAGATCGAGCGCAGCTACCTGCTCTTCGAGGCCAACGGAGGCCTCTTCATCCTCGACCAGCACGCGGCCGCCGAACGCGTCCTTTATGAGAAGCTCCTGGGCGAGATCGAGACGGGCGGGGCGAAGTCGCAGAAATTGATGATCCCGGTCCCGGTCGACCTTCCGGCGTCCGCCGTGAGGGCCGTGCTGGACAAATCCGACCGGCTTCACAAGATAGGTTTTGAGGTCGCGGCCTTCGGAAAAAACGGATTGCACGTCACCGCGGTTCCAGCTCTTTTCTATCAAGCCGACGACGTCAAAAAATTGATCCACCGCATTATCGACAGCCTTTCCGATCCCGTACATGAAGCCGAACGGCTACGGCACGATGTCACCGCCACCATCGCCTGTAAGGCCGCCGTGAAGTCCCACGACCGCCTGGGAGAGGAGGAAGCCTACAAGCTCCTCGACGCCCTGCGCGACTGCAAGGACGGCTCGGCCTGCCCGCACGGCCGCCGCGCCATGCTCTCGCTCAACCGCGACGAGCTCGCCCGGCGCTTCCAACGCCCCGGAGCCGTCCCGCTCGCGTGACGGCCAAACACCCGCATGCCCATACGCGCCGCCACGCCCGCCGCCTCCTGGAGGGCCTCTTCGCCTTCGTCGTCTGCCTCGCGCTGTACGGGCTCGTGATGACGGGCTCGGTCTGGTTCCCGCTGTTCCTGGGCGGCGCGAAGGTCAAGCCTCTCGTCGCCTTCGTCCTGATGCCGATGGACGTGCTGATGCTCGGCTGGAACCAGCCGTGGCACATCCTGACCTTTCACCTCGCGACCACCGCCGCGGCGTTCGCGCTGTCCCGGGCCGACACGGACCGTCAGTTCGACCTGATGCTGATCGCGTTCGCGACCTGCGCCATGGTCAGCGCGGTCAACGACTCCCTCAAGGCCTACCGGGTTCTCCACCACCCGAGCCCGGCCAAGTAGGCGCCGTGCTCGAGCGCGTCAAGGCGCACTACCGCGACCACGAGGCGGCCTGCACCGCCGGCCTCTTCATCGCCGGGTTCCTGTTCGACACCCTCGTCGTCGGACGCATCGACAAGCTTCACAACATCATCCACCAGGCGGCCTACCTGTCCCTGTGCGCCTTCTTCACCGGCCTCGAGCTGCGCGAGCGCCACGGCGCCTTCACCCCGCCCGAACGCCTCAAGACCGCTTGGCGCTATCACGCGGGTGCGACGCACTTCATGCTCGGGACCTTGCTCAACATCTACACGTTGTTCTATTTCAAGAGCGCCTCGATGGGCGTCTCCTTCATCTTCCTGCTCCTGCTGGCCGCTCTGCTCGCGATCAACGAGCTCAAGCCGTTCGAGAGCTCGGGAACCTTGCTGCGCATGTCGCTGTTCAGCCTGTGCCTCGTCTCCTACTTCACCTACCTGATCCCCACCTTGCTGGGGCGCATCGGCGCGCTGCCGTTCCTCGGCTCGCTGGCCGCCGCCGCCGCCTGCATCGCGGCGCTGGTGTGGCGCCTCCACGTGCGCCTGCCCGATCAGCGCGAGGACGTGCGCCGCCACGTCGTCATGCCCTTCGCCGCGATCTCCGCCCTGTTCGCGGTCCTCTATTTCGCCAAGCTGATCCCTCCTGTGCCGCTGTCGCTGTCCGAGATCGGGATCTATCACGAGGTCCGCCGCGAGGGCGGGCGCTTCGCGCTGACCTCGACGCGGCCGCGCTGGAAGTTCTGGCAGCGCGGCGATCAGGACTTCCTCGCCCGGCCCGGCGACGCGATCTACTGCTGGGTCAGCGTCTTCTCCCCGACGCGCTTCCAGGAGCGCCTCGAGGTGCGCTGGCGGTTTCGGGAGGAAAACGGCTGGGGCGCGCCCGACGCGATACCGCTGCCGATCACGGGCGGCCGCGACGAGGGCTGGCGCGGGTACACCTTCAAGGCCCGCCACAAGCCCGGCCGCTGGCGCGTCGAGGTCGTGACCTCCGACGGCCGCGAGCTCGGGCGCGTGCATCTAACCGTTACACCCGACGACTCCACATCGCCGCGCGAAAGCCGTATCATCTGGCGCTGAGGCCAAAACTATGAAAAATTCCGGACTCCTGCTCGTCCTCGTCCTGCTCGCCGCCGGCGCCGCGCTCGGCCTTTACGGCGCGCGCTCCTTCCTCAACACCACGGCCGAGCCGGGCGTCTCCTCGTCCCAGGAGGGCGTCCCGCCCGCTTTGCCCCCGCGCCTGCCCGCGCTCGAGGCAAGCGACGATTTCGTCCGCGGACGCGCGGCGGGCCTTTCCCCGGCGTCGTCCTTCGCGGAATGGCTCAAGCAGGAATACCTGATCCAGCGCCTGGCCGCCGCGATGAGCATGGTCGCCGACGGCAAGGTGCCGCGCGAGACCTTCGCCGCCTTCGCGCCGAAGGGCAAGTTCCGGGTCCTCAAGAAGGGCGGCCGGACCGTCGTCGACCCCGCGGGCTTCGCACGCTACGACGCCTTCGCGGCCATGGTCGCCGGCGTGGACGCCGTCGCGGCGGCGGCCGTCTTCGAGGAGCTGCTGCCGCTGCTCGACATCGCCCAACGCGAGCTCGGAGAAAAGAACACCGCCGACGCCCGCGCGTCCCTGCGCGCCGCGGTCGAGGAGCTGCTGGCGGCGCCGCCGCTCAAGGGCGACGTCGAGCTCGGCGAGGGCAAGAAAGGGCTGGGCTGGACCTACGCCGACGCGGGCCTGGAGGGACGCAGCGCCGCGCAGAAGCAGCTCATGCGCATGGGCCCCAAGAACCAGGCGGCGGTGCAGGCCAAGCTGCGCGCGCTGACCTTGGCCCTGGGCGGGCCGGCCGCCGGACGCTAGGCCGTTCTTACTTGGCCCAGTCGACCGGGATCACGAACACGTTCTTGACCACGGCCCCGCGGCCGCCGTTGGGAACGCTCACCTTGTCGATGCCGACGCCTTTGTAGAACACCTTGTGGTGTCCCCACGTCCCGAGGATGACCTTCGCTCCGTCGCGGAGCAGCACCAAGGTCGTCGCGCCGTCGTCGCCGCCGGCGCCGGTGAGGGCGACGACGGTGAACTGCCCGTCCGCGCTGACGTACTTCCGGCCTTCCTGGCCGAATTGGCTGACGGAGCAGCCCGCGTACTTAAGGTCCGCGGTACGCGCGTCATCGGGAACGGTGTAGTCGCTGAGCCACAGGCCGAAAGTGATCTTCTCCCAGGCCGAGGTCATCTCGTTGCGCTGGCAGGCGGCGGTTTGGGCCGACGCGGGGACGGAAAGGACGGCGGCGAGCAGGGCGGCGATGATCATGAAAGGGAACCTCCGGGTCGGAATGACCCTGTGATTATTATAACCCGATTCAGGCGCGCCGCATGAGCCGAAAGGCCCTGACCGCCCAGGTTACTAGTAGCCCCTAGTCCTTGATGGAGGACTTCTTCTCGAGCCAGACGCCGAGGATGGCGTAGGTGCGTTTGGCGATGCCGAGCTCGTTCTCGTAGTCCTCAAGGAACTTCACGAAGGCCTTGTTCTCCTCGGGGGTGTGCGAGCCCTTGGTGTAGGCGCGGTAGTAGGCCTGGCCGTCTTCGAAGTACTGCACGCGCACGGCCAGGTCGCGGGCGACCTCGCCGGCGGTGTCGAGCGTGCCTTTCGGGCGCTCGGGGACCTTGGGCGGCAGCAAGGGCGCGGGCTTCGCCTCGGCGGGCGCCGGCGGCGCGACCGCGACGAGGGCGGCGCCCGGCATGCCGGGCAGGTCGGCGGCGTTCGCGTTCGCGGCGGACATCAGGAGAAAAATGATCATGATCATTCCCGAATCCTACCATTCGCGCGGCTCGGGCGGCCAGCACTTGACGGAAAGGCCGAATCACTTTTCACTCGAGAATTTTTTACCGTGAGTGGGTCTTGACGCCCGGGGTTTCGGGGCTATACTCATCGCATACCCGCTCCGAAACCGGTGTGCAGTCGGTGCCGCGAAGTGGACGCCGAGTTGAGGCCGAGGCCGTAACCGGCGATGAAGTAAGTGGCAGTCGGAGTGTTCGTCGCAAGCCGTAGTATCGGGCGCGTCGTCGCGGTCGCTGTCGTCGAGACGCGAGGGTGCGCCCGGCGTTACGGGTTCGGGGCGGGTTCTGTGAGGCGCCGAGGCGGTCCCCTAGTGGACGCCTGTCTCGGCGCCTCCTATTTTTCGCCCTGAGGCGCGGCCGGCGCGGCGGGCGGAGCCGGCCCCGGGTCGAGCAGGCCCTCGAGGGCCTTCAGAATCTTCCAGCGGTACTCGGCGAAGCCCGTGCGCAGGTCCCGGGCCGTGATCTCGTATGGAAGATCCGGCGTCACGCCCAGGTTCTCGATGGGCTGGCCGTTGGGGCGCTGAGCGAGGCTCGTCGTGGCCGAGAGCCGGTCGATGCCGAACTGGTTGACCGAGAACGACTTGACGATGCCGCCCGCGCCCGCGGTGCGCACGCCCATGACGGTCGCGCGCTTGTTGTCCTGCAGGATCGCCGGGAAGAAGTCCCCGCCCGAAAAGTCCAGGGCGTTGGTCAGCAGGAGGATGGGCTTGGTGTAGCGCTCCGCGGCCTTCGGCGCGGGGTCGATGTCGTCGACGCCGCTGACGTGGATGAGGCCGGTGTAGCGCTTTCCGTCGGTGAACTGCTCCAGGATGTACTGAGCGGAGCGGACCATCAGCTGCATGAACTTCGCCGTGATCGGGTAGCCGCCGGCGTTCGGCGGCTCCTCCTCCGTGCCCTCCTTGACCTTCTTCTTCTTTTCCTTGGGCGGATTCTTCTGGCTGCGCATCAGTTGGAGCAGGAACTCGGCGGACTGGTGGGCCTCGGCCTCGCCGATGATCATGCGGTGACGGGGTGCCACGAGAACCTTGTCGGTCAGGTGAGAGGCCAGGGCGTATAAGTAGAAGACGCTGCCGCCGGGGTTGCTGACCTGGTCGATGACCAAGGCGTCGGTCTCGACCTGGAACTTCGCCATGATCTTGGCGAACTCGCGGACCTCGGCGTAGTCGCCGTCGTAGGCCGCGATGCGGATGTAGCCCTTCTTCTTGCCGTCCTTGGTCTCGAAGATGTAGGCGTCGAAGTGGCTGTCCTCGTCGCTGCGCCAGAGGACCTTGCCCAGGCGGGGCACGAAGCTCTTGCGCGCGCCGATCATGAACGGGTTGTCCGCGGCGTCGGCGCGCATGTTCGCGAAGAGCTCGATCAAGGGATGGACGGCGGCGACGATTGCCTTGCCGGCCGAGCTGAAGAAGCCGGCGCTGACCGGGCCGGCGGGAGCGCCGCCGTCGAAGCCCTCGGGCTCGAGCATGCCGGCATTGCGCGCCGGAACGTCCTGCGCGATCAGCTCGGGAGTGTAATCCCACGGCATCGTTACCTTATAGAACTCCCCCTTGCGGCGGATGACGAGGTGCGCGGCGCCATTGGGGATGTCGTTGTCGCCGCGGGCGCGCCGGCGGTTGGTCAGGAACAGCTCGGCCATGCGCATGTCGGTCTGCGCGACGTTGGCCGTCATCCGCGCGGCGATGGCCTTCACGGCCTCGGCCGTCGGCTTGCCGGCGAAGGACACGAGCTCGTCGCCCATCTCGAAGGGGAAGACCTCCTTGGGCAGCTTCTCGCGGTCGATGAAGGTCAGGTAGTAGCGGCCTTCGGCGCCGGCGACCGAGAAGGGGAGCTTGGAGCTCTCCGTGGAGTGAAAGGAGATGCTCACGTGGTAGTCCCGCATCGAGGCGACCAAGGACGCGAGCAGGTCCTGGAATTTCCGGGTCGTGATCTCCGGGTCGGCGAGGATGGCGGCCTTGGCCTTGTCGTACTCGCGCTTGAGGTCGAGCTGGAAGCGGTCCTTCTTCATGTCGAGCGGCGCGTACTGCTCGGCGAAGATCGACGCCACCTGATGAAGCGTGCGCACCATGCGCTGCTGGGTCGGCGAGGCGGACGGGGAAGCGGGCGTGAAGGAAGGCGCGGCGGCGGCGCGCAGTCGGTTGGACGAGAAGACGAGCGGACCGCGGCCGCGCAGGTCCAGCGCGGGCGCGCGGGCTTCGGCGGCGGACCCGTCGAACATCCGGCCGACGGAGACGACCTCGACCGCGGTGATCGCGGAGGCGGACTCCCCGGCGATGCCGGCAAGGGCGGCGAGCGGCGCCGGGGCGGCTTGCGCGGCCTTGACGGCGGCCTTCGCCGGCGAAACGGCGGCGCGCGCGGCGGCGACGGCGACGGGCTTCGCCGCGGCGGGCGCGACGGGCACGGCGGCGAGCGCCGACGGGACGAAGGCGAGCGCGGAGGGCGCGAGGGCCGGGGCCGAGAGGACGGGGGCCGTCAGGACGTTCAACGAGCCGGCGGAAAGAGAGGGGACGGCGAAGGAGCCTGAGAGCGCGCCGGTCACGGAGGCCGCGGCGGAGGCGCCGGCGGCGGACACGCCGGGGGTGACGCGCGCGTTGTAGGTCTGCGCCCAGGCGGAGGTGCCGGGCAGGCTCAGGCCGAGGGCCAGGATGAGGCTCACGGCGATGGACTTCTTCACGGCGGCTCGTTCGACGATCACGGGGTGTCCTCCTGCGGCGGCCATCTGTTAACGGGATTATGCGCCAATAGCGTCGTTTTGGCGTGGTCCTGAGGGCCATCAGGCCTACGACATTGGGCCCAGGTCTGATTGGGTCCTCTGGCCTTACAATAGTCCCTCTTGGCCCCCAATCAAGCCCGCGCACAACACGCGGCGGCCAATACCCGGTCGTTATTTAATAGCCGCAATTTGTCGTCGTATACCTCATTACTCCGTTCTTACCCTTAGCTTCAAGCCGACCGAAAAGCATGGAGCCCGCCTTAGGTCCGTCATTTTTATTCTCCCCGCCGTTGCCGTTAAACGGCGAAAGGCCGAAACGGCAACGGATCGGGCGCTCGAATGACGGACATTATGACGACCGCGCGCTTGAATCAGACTTGGAGCTTGGCGGCCTGCGGCCGCCGTGGATTCAGGCCTGCGGCCGCCGCGCACCTTATGCTGCCTTGAAGTACGCTTCTTTGGCCCTTCTGTTGCGTTAATGTGTAGGCGTTATGTTAGAAATCCGCTTTCACGGCCGCGGCGGCCAAGGGACGGTCCTGGCGGCCAAAATCATCGCCGACGCCGTCCTGCGTCAAGGCGAAAAGCAGTGCCTCGCGATCCCCGAATTCGGCGTGGAGCGCCGCGGCGCCCCGGTCATGGCCTATGCCCGCGTCAGCGAAAAGCCCATACTGGCGCGCACGAAGATTTACGCGCCCGACGCGCTCGTCGTCCTCGACCCGACCTTGTACGCCTCCGACATCCTCAAAGGCTTGAAGCCCGGCGGCACGGTCCTGACCAACGGCGGTCCGGAGGACGTCGCCCGCCTGACCAAGCGCTTTCCCGGCCAAAAATTCCTCGCGGTGCCCGCGCACGCCATCGCCCTCGAGCTCAAGCTCGGCTCCGCGTCGAGCCCCATCGTCAACACCGCCATGTGCGGCGCCGCCTGCGCCGTGTTCGGGCTGTGCAGCCTAGCAGCCTTGCTCGAGTGCGTCCGCGAGGCCGTGCCGGTCAAGGCCGACGCCAACGTGGAGGCCGCGCGCCGCGCCTTCGAAGCCGCCCGGGAGGTTCTCCTTGCCGCTTCTTGACGAAGATCCCAAGGCTTATCCGCGCGTCCTGATCGCGACGCGCTCGATGGACGAGAACCACACCGGCAACTGGCGTACGATGCGCCCCGAGATCGACGCCAAGGCCTGCACGGGCTGCAACATCTGCTGGAAGCAGTGCCCCGAGGCCTGCGTCGATCTCACCGACAAGGTCCCCGAGATCGACATGGACTACTGCAAGGGCTGCGGCATCTGCGTGGCCGAGTGCCCCGCCAAGTGCGTGCATTTCATCGCGGAGGCCGCGTCATGAAGAAGGTCCTGAGCGGCAACCACGCGGCCGCCGTCGGCGCCCAACTCGCGCGCACCCAGGTCTCCGTCGGCTACCCGATCACCCCGGCCACCCAGGTCTTCGAGGCCATCGCGGAAATGAAGTCCAAAGGTGAATTCCCCGGGGAGTTCATCGCCGCCGAGTCCGAGCATTCCGTCATGGCGGCCTTGCTCGGCGCCTCGACGGCCGGAGCGCGCACCTTCACCGCGACCTCCTCGCACGGCCTGGCCTACATGCACGAGCTCCTGCACTGGGTCGCCGGCGCGCGCCTGCCCATCGTGATGATCGACGTCAACCGCGCGCTCGCGGCACCCTGGAACCTGTGGACCGACCAGACCGATTCGCTGTCCCAGCGCGACACCGGCTGGATGCAGACCTACTGCTCGACCAACCAGGAGGTCCTCGACACCGTGCTGATGTCGTTCAAGATAGCCGAGCGCGTGATGCTGCCCTCGATGGTGGTGCTCGACGGCTTCACCCTGTCGCACAGCTACGAGCCCGTCGACGTGCCGAGCCAGGCCGAAGTGGATTCCTTCCTTCCGCCGTTTCGCCCCGAGCTCAAGCTCGACCCCGATCAGCCGATCACGTTCGGCTCCTTGACCCAGCCCAAGGACTACCTGCGCCTGCGCCGGCGCATGGCCGCCGATATGGCCGAGGCCGAGGACGCTATTGAGGAAGTCGGCCGCGAGTTCGGCGAGCTCTTCGGCCGCTCCTACGGCCAACTCGACGCCTACCGCTGTTCGGACGCCGAGACCATCCTCGTGACCTCGGGCGCCGTCGGCTCCACCGCGCGCGCCGCCGTCGACGCGCTGCGCGAGAAGGGCCTCAAGGCCGGCAACCTGCGCCTGCGCGCCTTCCGGCCCTTCCCGGCCAAGGCCCTGCGCGCCTTCGTCAAGCCCGGCATGAAGCTCGCGGTCGTCGACCGCAACTACTCCCCCGGCATGGGCGGCATCTTCGCCCAGGAGCTCAAGGCCGCACTGTACCCGCGCCCCGGCGTCTCGGTGCACGGCTACGTGACCGGCCTCGGCGGCGGCGATATAACGGTTGAGCTCCTGCAAGAGATCTGGGAGCGCGTCGACGACGCGACGCCGTCGGAGATCCCGGCCGCGACCTGGGTGGAGGACGCGCGATGAAGACCTCGATCCCGGTCCCGGAGCTGATGAGCTCGGGCCACCTCGCCTGCCAGGGCTGCGGGGCGACGATGGCGATGCGCTACGCCCTCAAGGGCCTCGGCGACCGCACGGTCATGGTGGTTCCCGCCTGCTGCTGGACCGTGATCTCCGGCGCCAACCCGCGCAGCTCGATCAACCTCCCCCTGCTGCACAGCCCCTTCGCCGCGGCCGCGGCCACGGCGACGGGCGTCAAGGCGGGGCTCGTCTCTCGCGGCGACCTCACGACGACGGTCGTGGCCTGGGCCGGCGACGGCGGCACCTTCGACATCGGCCTGCAGGCCCTCTCCGGCGCGGCCGACCGCAACGAGGACATCCTCTACGTCTGCTACGACAACGAGGCTTACATGAACACCGGCGTGCAGCGCAGCGGCGGCACGCCCGGCGGCGCCTGGACGATGTCGACCCCCGCGGGCAGCGCGCGGCCGAAGAAGGACCTCGACGCGATCATGCTCGCCCACCACATCCCCTATTTCGCGACCGCCACCCCCGCCTACGCCGAGGACATGGTGCGCAAGTTCGCCAAGGCCCGGACCATCAAGGGCTTCCGCTTCATCCGCGTCCTGTCGCCGTGCCCCCCCGGCTGGAAAACCGACCCGATGGACACGACGAAGCTGTCCCGCCTGGCCGTGCAGACGGGGCTGTTCCGCCTCTACGAGGTGGAGAACGGCGCCATGCGCCTGAACATGCCCGTGGCCAAGCGCAAGCCGGTGGAGGAATACCTCAAGCTGCAGGGGCGCTTCAAGAACATCCCCGCCGACGAGCTCGCCGCGATCCAGAAACGCGTCGACGAATATTGGGAGACCGAAAAGAGGTAACCGTCATGACACGCAAGAGCAAGTGCGTCGAATGCCGCCACTGCGAGATGCAGCTCGACCCCAAGAAGGGCTCGCGCCATCATTGCGCGCGCAAGAAGCGCGTCCTGCCGGCCAACGTCACCTCGCGCCCGGCCTGCGACCGCTTCGAGCCGCCCAAGCCCTCCGGCCACTGGGGACCCTAGGGTCCCGGAGAACATCCAATGCCCACCGCCGCCCCGACCACCGAGACGTTCACCTTAAGGCCGCGCCGCGCCGTCTATCTCAAGCCCGAGCCCGCCGACTTCGAAGGCGTAGAGACGCTCGAGGCGATGGACGCCGCCTACCGCGCGCTGTGCGCGATCCTCTTCAACTACGTGCCGAACTCCGGCCACCCGGGCGGCAGCATCTCCTCGGGGCGCATCGTCTCCTCGCTCCTCTATAAAAATCTCCGCTACGATTTCTCCCGGCCCGACACGATCGACAACGACGTCCTCGTCTACGCCGCCGGCCACAAGGCGATGGGGCTGTACGCGATGTACGCCCTGCGCGACGAGTGGACGCGCATCGCGCGCCCCGACCTCCTGCCCGCCGAGCGCCGCCGCCTGCGCCTCGAGGACCTCCTGGGCTTCCGCCGCAACCCGACGCAGTCGACGCCTCTCTTCCGGCAGTTCAAGTGCATGGCTCTCGACGGCCATCCGACCCCGATGACGCCCTTCGTGCCCGTCGCCACGGGCGCCTCCGGCGTCGGCGACTGCACCGGCGTGGGCCTGGCGCTGGCGGCGATGGACGCCTTCGGCCCGAATGGGCCGCGCGTCCACATCCTCGAAGGCGAGGGCGGCATGACCGCCGGGCGCGTGCACGAGGCGCTGGCCACCGCGGCCACCGCGGGGCTCTCCAACGCGATCATGCACCTCGACTGGAACCAGGCCTCGATCGACTCCGACCGCGTGACCGCCGAGGGCGACAAGCCCGGCGACTACGTGCAGTGGGACCCGCGCGAGCTGCTGTACATGAACGACTGGAACCTCGTCGAGGCCGGCGACGGCAGCGACTTCCGCTGCGTCCTGGCCGCCCAGCAGGCGGCGCTTTCCCTCGACAACGGACAACCCACCGCGATCGTGTACCGCACCACGAAGGGCTGGAAATACGGCATCGAGGGCAAGGGCTCCCACGGCGCCGGCCACGCCTTCTGCTCGGATCCCTTCTACGCGGCCGTCGAGCCCTTCGAGGCCGCGTTCGGCGTGAAGCTCCCTCGTTTCGAAGGGGAAAGGACCCCGGACCGCGTCGAGGCGGCGTACTGGGAGACCTTGCTGACGATGCGCAAGGCCTTCGAGACGAAGCGCCCCGACGTGGCGCGCTTCGCGGCCGGACGCGTGGCCGAGGCGGCCCTGGCGACGCCGAAAGGACGCCCCGTGCGCGCCGGCGGACCCGACCTGGCGGCGCTGTACGCCTCCGAGCTCAAGCCGGAGACCACGCCCGACCCGCTCAAGCTCGAGGCCGGCAAGCCCGCGACCATACGCGGCGCCCTGGGCGACGCGCTGGGCTACCTGAACTCCGTCACCAAGGGTGCCATCATCGCGTGCGCGGCCGACCTGGCCGAGTCCACGAGCGTGTCTCCCATCAACAAGGCCTTCGCCAAGGGCTGGTTCCACGCCAAGAACAATCCGCTCTCGCGCCTGATCTCCGTGGGCGGCATCTGCGAGGACGCGATGGGCGGCGTGATGGCCGGGGCGTCGAGCCTGGGCCTGCACATCGGCGTGTCGAGCTCGTACTCGGCCTTCATCGCCGCGCTCGAGCATGTCCCCGCGCGCCTGCACTCCATCGGCCAGCAGATGCGCCGCGAGGCGACGGGCGAGCCCAACCGGGCCTGGATCATGGTCAACGCCCACGCCGGCCCGCTGACCGGCGAGGACGGCCCGACCCACGCCTGCCCGCAGGCCCTTCAGCTTCTGCAGGACAACTTTCCCAAGGGCTCGATGATCACCTTGACGCCGTGGGACCCGTCCGAGGTCTGGCCGCTCGTGATGGCGTCCTTGCGCGCCCGCCCCGCCGTGCTGGCCCCGTTCGTCACGCGCCCCGCCTGCCCGGTGCCGGACCGCACCAAGCTCGGCCTGCCGCCCGCGTCCGCGGCGGCCAAGGGCGTCTACGCGGTGCGCCGCGGCGGCAAAGCGACGGTCGTCCTGCAGGGCCACGGCGTGGCGCACCACTTCATGCGCGACGTGCTGCCCGCGCTCGACGCCGCGGGCGTCAAGCTCAACGTCTTCTACGTGGCCAGCGCGGAGCTTTTCGACCGGCTCAGCGACGCCGAGAAGCGCGAGGTCTTCCCGCCGGAGATGGCCTTCAGCTCCATGGGCATCACGGACTTCACCCAAGCCACGCTGTGGCGGTGGGTTCGCTCCGACGCCGGCCTGGCGGCCACGATCCATCCCCTCAAGAACGGCTATCTGGGCAGCGGCTCCGGCGACAAGGTTCTCGAGCAGGCGGGCCTGACCGGCCCCGGACAGCTGGCCGCGATCACGGCCTGGGTCAAGACCTTCGAGGGGAGATCGATATGAAACTGTGTCCCGACTGCCGCAATCCCGTGTCGTCTTTGCTGTTCATCGATGGAAGGCTCGTGCCCGAGCCCTACTGCGAGCGCTGCTGCAAGGGCGTCGCCCCCGTCGAGCGGCCCGCGATCGCGCCGCGGGAAGCGGTCGTCGCCTAAGCCGTTCAAGAGCCCATGACGACGATCCGCAAACCCGTCTGCTCGGACTGCGGATGGCTGGAGACGCGGACCGCCGCCGACGGCCGCTCCCTGCGCTTCTGCGTCAAGCACGGCATGCCGCGCTCCGCGGTCGACCTCCTGTCCGAGCCGTGCAGCGACTTCCGCCCGCTCGAGACCACGAAAACCTTTCCGGCCCAGGCCCCGCTGCCCCCGCCGTCCCCTCCGCTGGCCCCGCCCCCGCTTTTCCAGCCGCCGGATCCCGACGGCTTCCGCCGCTTCCTCCGCGACGAAAAGGACTTCTCGCTGCGCCCGAAGCTCATGACCGAGCGCGAAGCGGTCAAGCGCTTCATCCATAGCGGCGACTACGTCGGCTTCGAGCTGTACGGCACGGTGCGCTGCCCGCTCTCCGTCGTGCGCGAGGTCGTGCGCCAGCGCGTCGGCGGCCTGCGCCTGCTGGGGCAGGGCCTGATGGACGCCGACTTCCTGATCGCCTCGGGGCTCGTCTCCCAGCTCGACATCACCTACGTCGGCTACGAGGCCTACGGCCTGTCTCCGATCCTGCGCCGCGCCGTCGAGCGAGGCGCCATCGAGCTCGCGGAGTGGTCCAACGCCGCGATCACCTGGCGCATGAAGGCGGCGGCGATGGGCCTGCCGTTTTTGCCCGCGCGCTCGATGCTCGGCACCGACACGCTCGCGCGCAGCCCGGCCAAGACGATGAAGGATCCCTTCACGGGAATGGAGCTGACCTTGCTGCCCGCGCTCGTCCTCGACACCGCGGTCATCCACGTCCACCGCGCCGACAAGTTCGGCAACTGCCAGATCGACGGCATCTCGGGCTTCGCCGTGGAGATGTCGCGGGCCTGCAAGCGCCTCATCGTGAGCGCCGAGGAGATCGTCGACACCGAGGTGTTCCGCAGGAAGCCCGAACGCACCGTCATCCCGTACTTCCTCGTCGACGCCGTCGTGGAGGCGCCCTTCGGCGCCCATCCGGGAGAGACGTGCGGCGCGTACCGCCGCGACGAGCCGCACATCAAGTCCTATCTGGAGGCGACCCGGTCCGAGGAGGCGACGAGAAAATATCTCGACGAGACCGTGCACGGGGTGAAAGACCACGCCGGCTATCTCAAGCGCGTCGGCGCCTCCCGCCTGCGCGCGCTGAAGGTGAGGCCCGATGAGCGCTGAGAAGGCCAACGCCGTCGAGCGCCTCGCCTGCACCGCGGCCCGCCTCATGAAGGGACGCACGACCGTCTTCATCGGCACCGGCGTGCCGATGCTGGCCGCTTCGCTCGCCCGCGCGCTGTACGCGCCGTCCTTGATCCCCGTCTTCGAGTTCGGCGGCGTGGGCTCCACGCTCGAGCGGCTGCCGCTCGCGGTCGGCGAATCCAACTCCTTTCGGCGAGGCGTCGCCGCGATGGGCATCTGCGACGTGATGGAGGCCGCGCAGCGCGGCGTCGTGCGCGACGGTTTTCTCGGCGGCGCGCAGATCGACCCGTACGGCAACCTGAACACGACCGTGATCGGCCCCTACGGCGCGCCCGCGGTGCGCCTGCCCGGCTCGGGCGGGGCCAACGACGTGGGCTCCCTGTGCTGGCGCACGATCATCATCATGAAGCACGAGCGCAAGCGCTTCGTGCCGAAGGTCGACTTCCTGACCACGCCGGGCTACCTCGACGGCCCCGGCGCGCGCGAGCGCGCGGGCCTGCCTCCGGAGACGGGGCCCTACCGGGTCGTCACCGACCTCGCCGTCTTCGACTTCGAGCCGACGAGCAAGCGCATGCGCCTCATCGCGCTCAACCCCGGGGAGACGGTCGAGCGGGTCGTCGCCGAGACGGGCTTCCCCTTTCCCGTCGCCGCCAAGGTCGCGCGCAACGCCGACCCGACCGCCCTCGAGCTCAAGACCTTGAGGCTCAAGATCGATCCCGAGAAAGTCTTTCTCTGACCCCGACTGTTTCCGGAAACAGTCGAGCCGTCTAGCGGCGGCGGGCGACGGCGCGCAGGCTGGCGTCGAGGTCCTTGATGATGTCGACGGGGCTCTCGAGGCCGATGGAGAGCCGCACGCCGCGGTTCTCCTTCATCGGGCCGTGGCCGGCGTAGGCGGAGTGGGTCATGCCCGAAGGCATCTCGATCAAGGTCTTGGTGTGGCCGAGGCTGACGGCCAAGGTCACGCAGTAGGCGTTCTGCGCCACGTGGTCGACGAACTTGACCGCGTCGATCTTCTTCTCGTTCAGCTTGAAGTAGATCATGTTGCCGGGCGCGAAGCCGCCGTCGAAATCCCTCATCTGGCGCAGGGCCAGCGCGTGCTGCGGGAAGGAGTCGAGCCCCGGGTAGCGCACCATCGACACGAGGCGATGGTTCTGCAGGTAGCGCGCGACGTGCAAAGCGCTGTACTGCTGGCGCTTGATGCGCAGGGGGATGGTGGGCACGCCGTAGACCAGGATGGCCCACGCGGCCTTGGGCGAGAGGATGCCGCCGAAATCCTTGCGGTAGCTCGCCAGCAGGGGAAAGACCTCCTTGGAGCAGCACACGGCGCCCCCGACCTCGGTGCCGAAGCCGCCGATGTTCTTGGTCAGGGAGTGGACCGTGACGTCGATGCCGTGCTCGATGGGACGCTGGCCGAAGGGTGTCGCGAAGGTGTTGTCGATGACCGTGAAGATCCGCCGCTTGCGGCCTTTGTTCGCCTTCGCCGCGACGTCCGAGACGGCGCGCAGGTCGACGAGGTCCAAGGTCGGGTTGACCGGCGACTCGAAGTAAAGCGCGCGCGTGCGGGAGTTGATCGCCCGGGCCACGGCCTTCGCGTCGGTGAAGTCCACGCGCCGGACCTTGATGCCGAGCTTCGGGTACCAGCTCGTGAACAGCGAATGCGTACAGCCGTACAGCAAGGTGTGCGCGACGACCTCGTCTCCCTTCTGGAGCAGGCAGCCCAGCGCGGCCGAGACGGCGGCCATGCCCGAGGCGAAGGTCAGGCAGGCGTCGGCGCCTTCCATCGACGCGATCTGGCTCTCCAGCAGGCCGCGGGTCGGCTCCTCGAGCCGGTCGTAGATGAGGATCGGCGCGTCGGTCTCCTTGCGGAACGCGCCGAACTCGTTGAAGCCGCGCGCGGCGCGCTTGACGGACTCCAGCCGGAAGGTCGTCGACGCGGTCAGCGGCGGCACCACGTGGTGGGCATAGTCCCACCGCGGGGTCTTGGCCGCGCCGTGCACGATGCGGGTCGTCTTCTTGTAGCCGGAGGGTTTATTGGCCATGATCGCGCTCTACTTCCCGGGCACGAGCGGCGGATGGCCGGGCGGCAAGGCCATGCCGGCGGCGGAGGAGGGGACGCCGCAGCTCCGGGCTCGCTTCATCCCGTAGCTCACGGTCCCGCACAGGAATCCTCCGAGGCCGACGACCGCGAGCGTCCAGCCCACCGCCTGCCCCGCGCGCTTGACGGCGCCGCCGTCCTTCTCGGCCAGGCGCAGCACCCAGACGCCGAGCGCGGCGATCGCCGCCATGGCGACGAGGCTCATGGCGCCGCAGCCGTGGCCGCCCCGCGCCGCGTGACCGCAGGCGGCAGAAGCGCTCGCGGGAAAAAGGATCAAGGCCGGCAAAATCAGTCGCGTCATGGGAAATCCTCCAGTACCGCACCTATGTAAGCAACACTACGGCCTCGCGACCATAACGTCCTCATGGTCGAATCGTTGCTAATATATCTAAACATGCTCCCCCTCGAACATGGCGCGTGGGCCATCCTCCTCGCCCCGATTCTCATCGGCCTCATCGCCGCTCCCATATTCTCTCCCCTCGCGGCCGTCCTCTTCGTGCTGGGCGCGCTGGCGGTGTTCGTGTCGCGCGCGCCGCTGCAGGTCCTGCTGGCCAAGCCCCGCGACCGCCGCGCTCAGGGCTGGCTGGCGTTTTACGCGGTGCTGGCGACAGGCGCCTTCGTTCCCCTGATCCTCCTGCTCGGCTGCTGGAAGCTCCTGTATTTCGCCGTGCCCTCGGGCCTGCTCCTGGCGGAGAACCTGCTCGCCAACCGCTCCGGCAAGCGCTTCAGCGCGTTCAACGAGGGGGCCGGGGTCTTCGGCCTTTGCCTGGGCGCGCCCGCCGCCTACTACGCCGCCTCCTTCCAGCTCGACGCCCGGGCCTGGTCGATCTGGCTGCTGTGCTCGGCCTTCTATCTCGGCCCCATCTTCTACGTGAAGATGGCCGCCCTCCAGCATCGCGCGGTCGCCGATCCCGGGGCCCTGCCCGCGCTCTCGGCCATGCGCGCCCGCTCGAACCTTTACCACGTCCTGACCGCGGGCGCGGTCGGCGCCTGGGCGGCCACGGGCGGCGTGCCCTCCGCGACGGCCATCCCCTTCATTGCCGCCTTCCTCAAATCCGTCCAGCGCGGCCTGCGCGCGCCCGAGCGCGTCGACTTCAAGGCGTTGGGCTACTCCGAGGTCGGCTACTCCGTCTTGTTCGTCGTCGTGATGGGCTTCGCCTACGCGAGGTAGTTCATGCCGAGGAAGAAACTCCCCCCCGAGCTGCTCGAGAACCGCGCCGTCTTCCTCTCGTTCCTGAGGGCGCGCCTGGGAAGCGACGAGCAGGCCGAAGAGGTCCTGCAGGCGGCCTACGTGAAGGGCCTCAAGAGCAAGGCCCGGCCGCGCGACGAGGGCTCGGTGCGGGCGTGGTTCTTCGCCGTCGTGCGCAACGCGCTCACCGACTTCTACCGGCGGCGGGCCGCCCGCGCCGGCGCCGAGCAGCGCGCCGCCTTGGAGATACCGCTCTCCGCCCGCGACGAGGACCGCCTGGAGAAGGCCGTCTGCCGCTGCCTGCACGACATCATCCCGACGATGAAGCCCGAGTACGGCGAGATCCTCAAGAAGGTGGAGCTCGACGAGGAGCCGCTCGCCGACCTGGCCGGCCGCATGGGCCTGTCGAAGAACAACGCGACCGTGCGCCTCCACCGCGCGCGCAAATCCTTGAAGGCCAGCCTCCTCAAGACGTGCGGCGCCTGCGCGGCCCACGGCTGCCTCGACTGCTCCTGCCGTAAATAGCCCTCCTCCGCTGTAATCGTTTCCCCCTCCCCGCGTCTACCGTACGAGGCAGGCCAAAGGCCCGCCGGGAGGCGGACATGAAGACTCAAAGCAAGGCGGCGAAGGTGAAGGACCCGGTCTGCGGGATGACGATCGCTCCCGAAGACGCGGCGGCGAAGCTCGAGCACGAGGGCCACGACGTCCACTTCTGCAGCCTGTCCTGCCGGGACCGGTTCGCCAAGGACCCCGCCGCCTACGCGGAGGACGCGCCCAAGCCCAAGGCCTCGGGCTCCGGGCCCTATACCTGCCCGATGCATCCGGAGGTGCGCTCGGACGGCCCAGGCGACTGCCCCATCTGCGGCATGGACCTCGAGCCGGCCGTCGTCTCGGCGGAGGACGAGGCCGCTCCCGAGCTCGACGACAACCGCCGCCGGCTCAAGTGGAGCGCGCTGCTGACCTTGCCCCTGCTCGGCCTGGCCATGGGCGAGATGTTCGCGCCGCATTTCTTCCATCAGAGCTTCCCGGCCGGAGCCCTCAACTGGCTGCAGTTCGCGCTGGCGACACCCGTCGTGCTCTGGGGCGGCGCGTCCTTCTTCCGGCGCGGCCTGGCCTCGCTCAAGACCGGGAACCTCAACATGTTCACCCTCATCTCGCTCGGCACCGGCGTGGCCTACGCCTACAGCCTCGTCGCGACGGCGTTTCCCGGCCTCATCCCCGCCGCTTTCGCGGGGCATAACGGCGTTCAGGTCTATTTCGAAGCCGCCGCGACCATCGTGACCTTGGTCTTGCTCGGCCAGGTGCTCGAGCTGCAAGCGCGCGGCCAGACGAGCCTCGCGATCAAGTCCTTGCTCAAGCTCGCGCCGAAGACGACGCGGCGCGTCCACGCGGACGGCTCCGAGGAGGAGGTACCGCTCGATGAGGTGGCCGTCGGCGACCGCCTGCGCGTCCTGCCCGGCGGGCGCGTCCCCGTCGACGGGGTCGTGACGGCCGGCGCCAGCGCCGTCGACGAGTCGATGCTGACCGGGGAGCCTGTCCCGGTCGAGAAGGCCCCGGGCGACGCCGTGAGCGCCGGAACGACGAATCAGACCGGAAGCTTCCTCATGGAGGCCCGCGGCGTCGGCGCGTTTACCTTGCTGGCGCAGATCGTCGCCCTCGTCGGCCAGGCGCAGCGCAGCCGCGCCCCGATCCAGCGCTTGGCCGACCAGGTGTCGAGCTGGTTCGTGCCCGCCGTCATCGCGACCGCCGTCGCCACCGCTTTCGTCTGGGCGCTCGTCGGCCCCGAGCCCGCCGCGGCCTACGCCTTGGTCAACGCCGTCGCCGTCCTGATCATCGCCTGCCCCTGCGCCCTCGGCCTGGCCACGCCGATGTCCATCATGGTCGCCACCGGCCGCGGCGCGCAGGCCGGCGTGCTCATCCGCAGCGCCGAGGCGCTGGAAACGCTTGAGAAGGTCGACACCGTGGTGCTCGACAAGACGGGCACCTTGACCGAGGGCCGGCCGCGCCTGAGCGCCGTCGAGCTCGAGCCCGGCTTTGAAGAGGCCGCCGTCCTGCGCCTCGCCGCTTCCGTGGAGAAGTCGAGCGAGCATCCTCTCGCCGCGGCGGTGCTGGCGGGGGCCGCGGACCGCGGCGCCGGGGCCGCGGCGGACGCCGAGGGCTTCGAGTCGGTGACCGGCCGCGGGATCGCCGGGACCGTGGAGGGCCGCAGCGTGCTCGTGGGCAGCGCCGCGCTGCTGAGCGAGCGCGGCGTCGGGCTCGGCGGCCTGGCGGCCAAGGCGGACGTTCTCCGGTCCGAGGGCATGACGGCGCTGTTCGTCGCCGTGGATCAGAAGGCCGCGGCCGTGCTCGGCGTGTCCGACGGGGTGAAGCCGGGAGCGGCGGAGGCCCTGGGCCTGCTGCGCGCCGACGGCCTGCGCCTGCTGATGCTCACCGGCGACCACCGCGCCACCGCCGAGGCCGTCGCGCGGCGCCTGGGCATCGAGGAGGTCCACGCCGGGGTCTCACCGGCCGATAAAGGCGCCGTCATCGAGCGCCTGCGCGCCGAGGGCCGCCGTGTCGCGATGGCGGGAGACGGCATCAACGACGCCCCGGCCCTGGCGCTGGCCGACGTGGGCATCGCCATGGGCACCGGCACCGACATCGCCATCCAAAGCGCGGGGGTCACCTTGGTCCGCGGCGACCTCAAAGGCATACTCCGGGCGCGGCGCCTGAGCCGTGCCACGATGCGCAACATCCGCCAGAACCTGTTCCTCGCCTTCGTGTACAACACCCTCGGCGTGCCGCTCGCCGCGGGCATCCTTTACCCCTTCTTCGGGCTCCTGCTCAGCCCGATGATCGCGAGCGCGGCCATGAGCGCCAGCTCCGTCTCCGTCATCGTCAACGCCCTGCGCCTGCGCAGGGCGGAGCTTTGACGCCGTCGCGCTCGTCACGAAACCGTCCCGCCGGGGACACTGCGCCCAAATATCGAATTGGTTGAGTATCCCGGGATGAGCATGAATAAGTCCGATGAACGTTTCCGCCTCGCGGTGGAGGCCTCCCCCAGCGCGATGATCATGGTCGACCGCGCGGGGGTCATCGTCATGGTCAACACCCAGACCGAGAAGCTGTTCGGCTACTCCCGAGGCGAGCTCCTCGGCCAAAAGATCGAGCTCCTGGTCCCGCCCCGATTTCGTGCCGCCCATCCCGCCCATCGCGCCGGCTTCCACGCCGCCCCCCGCGCCCGCCCCATGGGCGCCGGACGCGACCTGCACGGCCTGCGCAAGGACGGAAGCGAGATCCCCGTCGAGATCGGGCTGACCCCGATCGAGGCGTCCGAAGGCCTCGTGCTGGCCTCGGTCATCGACATCACCGAGCGCAAGCGCGCCGAGGGACAGGCCCGGGAAAGCGCTCGCCTGGAGGCCGCGCAGACGGAGCTCGAGACCTTCTCCTATTCCGTGGCCCACGACCTTCGGGCGCCTTTGCGCCACATCGACGGCTTCATCCAGATGCTCCGCAAGAACCTGGCCGGCAAGCTCGACGAGCGCGGCGCGGAGCTGATGGACAAGATCTCCCATTCGGCCAAGCGCCTGGGCACCTTGATCGACGAGTTCCTCGCGTTCTCCCGGACCGCCCGGACCGACCTCGTGAAAACACGCGTCGCGCTCTCCGACGTCGCCGCCGAGGTCATCGCGGAGTTCAAGCCTGACCTCAAGGGGCGCAAGGTCACGTGGAACGTCGCCCCGTTGCCCGAGGCGGTGTGCGACGCGGCGATGATCAAGCTCGTCTTCTTCAATCTCATCGGCAACGCGTTGAAGTTCACCCGCGGCCGGTCCCCGGCGGCCATCGAGATCGCCGTCGTTCCCGGCGAGCCCGGCGAGACGGTCGTGTGCGTGGGCGACAACGGCGTGGGCTTCGACATGCGCTTCGCCGACAAGCTTTTCGGCGTGTTCCAGCGCCTGCACCGCATGGAGGAGTTCGAGGGCACGGGCATCGGCCTGGCGAACGTGCGGCGCATCATCGCCAAGCACGGCGGCCGCACCTGGGCCAAGGGCGAGGTCGGCAGGGGGGCGGCGTTCTATTTCGCTCTCCCGTCGCCGCAACCGCAAGGAGGGCCATGAAGGCCAAGAATTGTCTGGGCAAGATACTGCTCGTCGAGGACGACCCCGGCGACGTCGAGATGATCGTCGAGGTCCTGAAGAAGGAGGCGGAGATCGCCAACGAGATCGTCGTCGCGCGCGACGGCGCCGAAGCTCTCGATTACCTCAAATGCGAGGGCGCCTACGCGGAGCGGCCGTTCGATTGCCCCATCGTCGTCCTGCTCGACATCAAGCTGCCCAAGGTCAACGGCATCGAGGTCCTCCGGGAGATCAAGAACAGCGAGAAGCTCAAGAACGCGCCCATCGTGATGCTGACCTCCTCGCGCGAGCCCGCCGACCTGGCGGAGTGCTACCGGCTCGGCGTCAACGCCTACGTCGTCAAGCCGGTCAAGTTCGAGGAATTCTTCGCCGCGGTGACGACCGTCGGCATCTTCTGGGCCATGCTCAACGAGGGGCCGCCTCGGCCCTAGGGCAGGTTCCAGAGGTGGTGCCACTGCGGGCGCACGATCACGTCTTTGACGGAGCGGCGGGCGAAAGCTTCGAAGCGCAGGCAGCGGGCGGCGGGGATGGGCTTCACCTTGCCGATGGGCGTGGCGGGCTGAAGGTACAGCGGCAGGGGATGCGGCGCGCGGCGCACGAGCTCGACGACCTGCTTCCACTCCTCTTCGGTCGCCCGGTCGCTCAGGACGACCTTGACGAAGGCGGCCGGCGGGAGCACGCGGATGAAGTCGCGGTGCGCGCTCCAGGTGTCGCGGCCCGTCGAGGAGGGAAGCTTGATGTCCATCGCGACGAGGTCGCACAGGGGCGCCAACGCGGACATCGGGACCGGCAAGGTCCCGTTGGTCTCGAGGTGGTTCTCGAGGCCGCGCTTGTGGGCCCAGCGCATCAAGGGCATCAGGAATTGGGGGTGGAGCAGGGGCTCGCCGCCGGTCCAGGAGATCGAACGGTGGGACCTTGAGTGAGCGAGGCGCTCGATCTCGCTTTTCACATATTCAGCGGACCGCACGAGTCCTGATGGAATAGGAATAGTATCCGGCTCGTCGCAGTAATCGCAGGAGAGGTTGCAGCCGCCGAGGCGCACGAAGATCTGGCGCTCGCCGAGGCGCGGGCCTTCGCCCTGAAGCGAGGAGAAGATCTCGACGAGACGGGCGCGGGACTCGTCGGACAGCTTGAGGGACTGGGTCACGCGGCGGGATCCGGAATGCCGGCTTCGCGGAAGCCCTTGGCGCGCAATTTGCACGAATCACAACGACCGCACTGACGGGCGCCGCCGGCGTAGCACGACCAGGTTAAACGGAGAGGGGCGCCGACTCGACGGGCGAGATTAACGACGCCCTTTTTGTCGAGGCGCAGGAGCGGGGCGAGGATCTTCAACGGCTTGCCCTCGGAGCCTCTCCTGGTCCCCTCGACTGCGACCTTGGCGAAGGCGTTGATGAAGGGAGGACGGCAATCCGGATAACCGGAGTAATCGAGAGCGTTCGCGCCGATGACGATGGCGGAGGCGCCGACGGCGTCGGCGAGAGAAACGGCTAACGACAAAAAGACGGTGTTTCGTCCGGGGACATACGTCGAAGGGATGCCGCCGGAGCCGATTTTTTTCAACGGCATGTCTGGGATTCGAAGGGACGAATTCGTCAAAGACGAGCCTTGGAGCCACGGCAACGATACCACGACCTCGTGGAGCTGGACCTTCGCGGCCCGCGCAACGGCGCGGGCCGCGTTTAACTCCTTGACGTGACGTTGACCGTAGCGGATGGATAAAGCGATAACGGAAGAGTACTCGCTCTTGGCCCAGTACAACGCCGTCGTGGAGTCTAAACCTCCCGAGAGCAAGACCACGGCGATATTTTTATTTTTCTTACCCATAAACTTACCCCCCGACTTCCAACGCTGGAAGTCCGGGGATAACTACCCTTTCTTCTCCGGGAACTTGCCCTCCAACGCTTCTTTACAGATCCGGACCACATCGGCGCTGAAATTACCTTTGTCGATCATCCACGAGAAGTAACCGCGGTCGGCTCGAACTACTTCCCGTATCGTTTTACCCTTATGCTTGTTGCCGAAACCGAACGCGGCCTCGCCGTTCTTCCAAACGAATTTACCATCCACATCGACCCTGCTTGGATCGATCTGATTGCACCAGGCTTCGATGCCCGCCACATCTTTCGGGAGGTCGGTGTATCTTTCAACCTGCGCCCACAGGATCTCGGCGGTCGCGCGCACGTCGGCCTCGGCGCGGTGGGCGCCGGTCATGTCCTTGCCGCAGTAGAACTTGTAGGCGGCGGTGAGATCCCGGCGCTCCTTGCGCTGGAAGATGGTGAACGAGTCCACGACTCTTTTCCCCGCCTCGGGCCACTGGCCGCCGAAGCGCTTGAACTCGGCGGAGAGCAGCGGGATGTCGTACTTCGCGGCGTTGAAGCCGGACAGGTCGGCGTCCTTGAACATCTCGAGTATTTTCGGCGCCAGGTCGGACAGGCGGGGCTGGTCGGCGACCATCTCGTCGGAGATGTGGTGGATGGCGGTGGCCTCGGGAGGGATCGGCACGCCGGGGTTGACGAGGGAGGAGAAGACCGTCTCGGAGCCGTCGGGCTCGCGGCGCAAGATGCAGATGTCGACGATGCGGTCCTCGAGGACGTTGACGCCGGTGGCCTCCAGGTCGAAGATGCAGAGGGCGCGGTCGAGCTTGATCATTGGGGCTCCTGGGGGACGGTCGCGGTGGACAGGACAGGGGGCTCGATCACGGTGGTCGTGGAGACCTCCGCGGTGGGCGGCACGACGAGGAAGGCGCGCGCGGGCGCCGTCGAGACGGCGGGCGTCTCGGGCGGAGCGCCCTTGGGGCGGCACTCGTAGACGATGTGCTGGAAGGGCGCGATCTTGAAATGGTCCATGCCCTTGTCGAGGTTGACGGCGATGTCCTCTCCGGCGTAGGCGATGTCGGCGTCGTTGCGCCGGTACTCGTCGGTGATCTGCGGCGCCAGCTGCTTGCCGCAGTTCCGGCGGATGCGGCGCAGGGCGTCGCGGCGGCGGCCGGCGACGAACCAGCCCCAGCCCTCGACGGAGTAGCGGACCGTCCCCCCGCCCGGATCGACGAAGCCCACCTCTTTGATGGGCCCCTTGCGCGGGCGGCGGCGCTCGACGGTCTCGGCCACGCAGGCCGAGAGGAGGATGAGCAGGAGCAGCGGCAGGTTCTTTTTCATTTGAGCGCCCTCAGCGGGACGGCGGGCGGATCCTCTGGAGCGTCGGCGGAGCCGGTGAGACGCTCGGCGCAGCGCTTGCCGTCCAGTATGGTCTCCTCCATGAAGGAGTACTTCCAGCCCCCGTAGCGGCCGATGGACTCCACCCCGAGGGTCTTGAGATGGCGGAAGATCGTCTCCACGGCGGGGGTGCGGGCGCGGTCGTAGACGACGTAGCCGACCGGCACCGGCATCCAGATCTTGGCGGAGAGCTCGTCGCTGCGGCGAAGGAGGCCCGCCTCGCGCAGGCCCTTGATCATGGACGCCTCGAGCTTGTCGCGGTCGACGCGCGCGCCGCCGGGGCGCGCCGCCTCCAGGTACAGCGCCGCGTGGCCCTCGGGAGCGAGGTGCGGCGAGAAGTTGCTCGAGAAGCCGACGCGGTAGAAGGGGAATCTCTTCTCGGGGTAGTAGATCCAGTGCTTGTCGGCGGGGGCGGGGCGGTCGATGCCCACGTTGAGGTTCCAGACCGTGTTCCAGCGCAGGTCCGCGCGCGCGGACTTGACGTCCGCGGGCAGGGGCCCGGCGAGGTCGAGGAAGACGTTGAGCGGCAAGGTGTTCACGAGGCGCTCGTAGCGGACCTCACCCAGGCCCCGCACCGAGGCGACCTTCTCGCGCAGGTCCACGGCGACGACCGGGCTCTCCACGCGCACCACGCCCGGCTCGAGGCGGTCGGCCAGGGCGTCGGGCAAGGACTGTATGCCGCCGCGCACGGGGTAGCGGAAGGTCGCGTTGTAGCCGAACAGGGCGTTGTTGTCGGCCAGCGCGCCGTAGACGACTTCGGAGGCGGTGGGCTTGGGCACGAAGCGGCCCTGCCACTCGGTGGTGAGCTTGTTCAGCGGCGTGCGCCACAGCTTCTCGTTGTAGGGGCGCATGAAGCGGCGCGTGATGCCGTCGCCGAAGATGGCCCGCGACCAGGACAGGAAATCGGGGTTCTTCGCCAAGGGTCGCGGCCGGTGCACCGTCTCAAGAAAACCGGCCACGCACTCCGCGACGGTCTCGGGCGGCAGGCCCTTGGTGTTGGCCTGGAACGGGTAGCGGGTGTACGCGCCCTGGGAGTAGATCCACGCCTTGCGCTCGTGCGCCGCGAGGTTGCCCTGGAGCAGGTCGAGGATCAGGGCCTTCCCGTAGGCGTCGTGCAGATGCAGGAGGTGGCCGGTGTAGTCGAAGGTGAACTTGCCGGTGCTCACCGAGCCGGCGGTGCCGCCGACGCGGTCCTTGGCCTCGACGACGAGGCGGGAGCGGACTCCGCGCTCGCCCAGGTGATAGGCCGCCGAGAGGCCCGCCAGGCCGCCGCCGAGGATGAGGACGTCGACGTTCATCGCATCTCGACGAGCGCCATGCGGCGCCCGACCCAGCCGACCAGGACCGCGACGAGGACGTACACCGAAATCGCGCCGCCCAGCGGCAGCTGCGTGACGAGGAACGCGCAGAAGCCGAGGAAGGCCGCCGCGGCCCCCGCCATCAGCACCACGCGTCCGCGCGCGAAGCCCATCTTCTCGAGGCGCAGCGCGAAGTGGTCCTTGGAGCCCAGGAACGGGGATTTGCCCTGGTTCAAGCGCAGGAGGCTCACGAACAAGGTGTCGAAGGCGGGCACGAACAGGATCAACAGCGGCGCGAAGACGCCCGCGTCGTTGACCTCGGAGTAGCGCGTGCCCAGCGAGATGCCCGCGAGCAGGAAGCCGATGAGCAGGCTGCCGCTGTCGCCCATGAAGATCTTGCGCTTCTTCGAGAGGTTCCACGGCAGGAACCCGAGCGCCGCCCCGGCGAGCGCCGCCGAGGCGAAGTTGACGTAGAGCTCCTCGGTCGGCAAGGAGATCATCAGGAAGCACAGCGCCGCGACCGCCGCCTGGCTCGCGGACAGGCCGTCCATGATGTCGACGATGTTGAAGGCGTTGGTCACGCCCACGACCCAGACCACGGTCACGAACGCCGCGACGTAATCGGGCTCGAGGAAGCGCATGCGCAGGCCGAACAGGATGAGCAGGATCGCGGCCAGTATCTGGATGAGGAACTTGGGCTTGTAGTCGACACCCTCGGGGCGCTTGAGGTCGTCGATGAGCCCCAGCGCGAAGATCAGGGAGCCGCCGAGGACGAGCGCGCGCAGGTTGTAGAGGGTCCCGGTCGGGAAGTTCGTCGTCAGGCGCAGCAGGAGCATGGTCGCCATGAAGCCCAGGTAGATGGCCACGCCGCCGAACACCGGGGTGGGCTCCTTGTGCGTCTTGACCGCCGAGCCGGGAGCGTCGAGCACGCCCAGGCGCAGCGACAGCAGGCGCACCAGCGGGGTCATGAAGAAGGAGACCGCGCCCGCGCAGAGGAACGAGACGAGCAGCAGCCCCGCGTCGCTCCTCACAGGCGAGCCACCACGCAGCCGCGGCCGGCGAACTCCGTTTTGAGGCCGTCCTCGAGGCCCTTCCAGTTGGCGGCGCCGGCGGGCGTCAGCGAGCCCAGGCCGGGGCCCAGGCGGGCGGCCTCGCGCGGGACGATCAGCACGCGGGTGAACCCCTCCGCGCGGAAAGCCGCCAGCAGCGACGGCGCGTCGGCGGCCTCGTTGGCCCGGCGGATGAAGAGGTTGGGCATGTGCACGGTGCTGGGGAGATGATCGGCCGTCACGAAGTAGCCGCGCTGCTCCCCGACGATCAGTATTTTATCATTCTCGACGGGCCGCCCCCGGAGCCAGTCCGCGCAGGCGTAGTAATCCAGACGCCGCGTCAGGAACTCCTCGCGCGTCTCGAGCCCGAAGGCCGTCGCGCCCGAGCCGAAGGTTGCGTGGACGAAGACGAAAAGGAACAGGTGGGCCGCGGTCATCAATCCGAGCGACCCCGCGAGCACGACGCGCGACCAGCGCGCAAGGCTCCCCCACAGCGCGACCAGGCCGCAGGCGCCGAGCAGCGCCAGCACCGGCACGAGCACGGTCAGGAAGCGAAGGACGACGCCCGTCGAGAACCACGCCGCGCCCCACAGCGCGCAGAGCAGCAGCAGACCGCGCAGGGCCCGGCTCTTCGACGCCGCCCAGGCCCCCAGCGGCAGCAGCCACAGCGTGACGTCCCAGCCCAGGTCCCCGAGCACGTCCATGCCGCCGCCGAAGCGCAGCGGGTTGCGCAGCAGGAGGATGGGCAAGGATATCAGGCTCTTGAAGAAGCCGCCGACGTGGCCGTACTCGACGAGCACGCTGAAGTAGCCCGCGGCGAGCTCCGCGTTCCAGCCGGTCCCGGTGTTCTCGAACCACTTGTAGAGGAACGGGAACACGGGGTTGCGCACGCACACCCAGTTCTTGATCAGCCACGGCGCGAACAGCGCCGTGACGATTCCGGTGAACAGGAGCAGGTCGACGGCCCGCTCCTTGCGACGGTCGAGCGCGCAGGCGAACAGCAGGCGCAGGCCGAACGCCGCCGCGCCGATGCCGGCGTAGTACTTGGTCCCGAGCGCCAAGCCCGTGAACAGCGCCGAGAGGATGAGCCAGCCGCGGGGCGAACCGCCCGCCGCGGCGAGGCCGCGCCAGCGTTCATAAGACAATGCGGCCGCGGTGACCCAGAGCATGACCAACGGCTCGACGTAGGTCGTCGAGGACAGCAGCAGCAGCGCCGAGTGCGTCGCGATGAAGATCGCCGCCAGCGCCACCGCGTTCATCGGCGCCTCGCGCCGCCCGAGCAGGAAGATCCACCAGATCGAGAGCACGGTCGCCAGCCACATGTACATCTGCGCCAGCAGGTCGGAGCCGAGCAACAGCGCCAGGGAGAAGAGCATCTCGCCGTTCTGCGGGAAATGGGAGTACACGATGCCGGGCGGCGCGAACAGGCGCCCTTCGCGCAGGTAGGCCTGGGGCAAGGCGAGATGATAGACGAGCGAGTCGTACTGATGCGGCGGCACGAGGCACATCCACAGCGCCGCGAGCAGGGGCAGGGCGACGGCGGCGGCGGCGAGCGGGCGCTCGCGCAACAGATTGCGGTCGGGCGCCAAGGACTCGAGCGCGGGTCGCAGCTCGGCGTAGCCCCCCACCCAAAGCGCCGCGAGCAGCGCCGAGGCGGCCCACGGCTTGAACAATCCGGCCGCGCCGAGGAAGAAGCCGCCGAGGGCCAGCAGGCCCAAGCCCAAGGTCGCCCCGGCCAAGGTCTTCTGCGACTCGCTCATGTCGCCGAGGTCGAGCTTGCCCACCACCATCCGCCCGGAGCCCGTCGCCAAGAGCACGGTCAGCGCGAGCAGGACCAAGGGTACGAAGCCGGGGCGCAGCGCCACCCACAGAGAGTCGCCCGCGGACAACGCGCCGAGCCCGGCCGTCAGCAGCGCGAAGGCCGCCGCGGCTCGGCTCATGTCCCGGTCTTCGGCTCGAACAGGGCGAAGCGCATCACGCCCAGGCGCTGCAGCACGTACTGGCCCAGGCACCACATCGCCGACAGGCCGTACTCGCAGGAGCGCGTGAAGTTGATCGACGAGGCCTCGGCGAAATATCGCGCCGCGACGGGCACGTCCCCGAGGCGCTGCTTCAGGTAGGCCGCCTGGATGAGGAATTGCTGGTCGAAGACGAAGTCGTCGGAGTTGCCCTCCCACGGCACGGTCTCCAGGCACTTGCGCGAGTAGGCGCGCAGGCCGGAGTGCCACTCGCCGAGGTTCTGGCCGGTGACGGAGTTCTCGAACATGGTCAGCAATCGGTTGAAGACGTACTTGTACACCGGCATGCCGCCGTGCAGCGCCTCCCAGCGGGTGCGGATGCGGTTGCCGCACACCATGTCGCAGATGTCGTGGCTGATCAAGTCGGACATGATCGGGACCAGGCGCGCGTCGTACTGATAGTCGGGATGGACCATGATCACGACGTCGGCGCCCTTGCGCAGCGCCTCGGTGTAGCAGGTCTTCTGGTTGCCGCCGTAGCCCTTGTTGGTCGTGTGTTGGATCACGGTCAAGCCGAGCTTTTTGGCCAGCGCGACGGTGCCGTCCTTCGAGCAGTCGTCGACGAGGATGACCTCGTCGACCGTGCCGGGCGGGATGTCCTTGATGGTGCGCTCGAGGGTCTTCTCCGCGTTGTAGGCGGGCATGACGACGATGACTTTGGGCTTGGCCATGAGTCCGACATTATAGGAAATGGCGGGCCCGTCTCAGGCGTTCGACAGGCCTATGACATCAGGCCAACGAGTCCTTGATGCCTTGGGGAAAGGAACGAGCTTTCAAGCCCAATTCGGTGAAGACCGCGTCGTAGTCGGCGTCGGGGGCGCTGTGCACGGCGCCGATCACGTTGCTCACCGTCAGCGGCGGCGACGCCATGACGGCCGCGAGGGCCCGGGCGATGAGCATCGCCGCCGGGGCGGGCAGATGGACCTTGAACGGGTTGCGGCCCAGGCCCGCGCCGATGCCCTCGATGAGCCCGTCGTAGGTGACGGTCTGCGGCCCGCCGACGGCGTAGGTCTTGCCCACGGTCTTCGGGTCGCGCAGGCAGCCCGCGATGACCGCGCACACGTCGTCGAGGTGCACGGGCCGGTAGCGGGCGGTGCCGTCGCCGATCACCGGCACGAAGGGCGCGGTGGCGGTCAGGCGCACGAGCTTGCCGAACACGCCGGGGTCCTCGGGGCCGTACACGACGCTCGGCAGGAGCGTGGTGACCTCGAGCCCGGAGGCGGCGAACACCGCGTCGGCCTGGGCCTTGGTGTCGCCGTAAGCGCCGCGCCGCGGCAGGCGCGCGGCCTGGGTGCCGACGTTGATCACCCGCTTGACCCCGGCGGCCTTGCAGGCCGCGACCAGGTTGTGCGCCCCGCCCACGTTGACCGCGACGATGTCGGGCTCGTCGCCTTTGAGCGCGGCCAAGTGCACGACCGCGTCGGCGCCCGCGACGGCGGCTTTCAAAGACGCCGCGTCGGTCAGGTCGCCCCGGACGAGTTCCACGGCCGAGGGCAGCACTTCCTTCGCGCGCGCGAAGTGGCGCACCAGCCCCCGCACCGCGTACTGATCCGCCAGCACGACCGCCAGGCGCCGGCCGATGAAGCCGGTGGCACCCGTGATCAGCGCCGTTTTCCTCGTCGTCACGAGCGCAATCCTATCATTATCCTCCGCGCCGACTGTTTCCGGAAACAGTCGCGCCGGCGGCTCACTGAGGCCGGCTGGCGAGCAGGAAGGCGTTCATGCCGAGCTCGAAGGAGTGCACGTCCTCGACGACGAGGCCGGCCGAGCGCGCCCAGTCGGCGAGCGCCTCGGGCGAGACGTCGAAGTCCTTGTGCTCATCGGGCTCCACGTCGCGCACCAGGCGCGTGCGCACGAGGAGATCGTGGACCTTGATGCCGAGCTTGGTCGGCGTGGTCACGATCAGGCGCCCGCCGGGCGCCAGGCAGCGGCGGACCTCGGCGAGCACGGCCTTGGGGTCGGCGATGTGCTCGAGCACGGCCAGTATCGTGATCTGGTCGAGGAAGCCGTCCTCGAAGGGAAGACGTTTGGTGATGTCGGCATTGATTATCGTTACGTTGCCGTCGGTCCCGTTCTCGACCGTGACGTCGAGTCCCCAGCATTCCTTCGCTCGGTCCTTCACCCGCGTCAGGAAAAAATGGTCATACCGGCAGCCGAGGTCGGCCAGGCGGCGGCACGGGCGCAGGTGCGGCTGCACCTCGCGGTAGCGCAGCTCGTGGATCAGGTTCTCGATCACATTGTGCAGGGCCATGTCATCTCCTCAGGCGCCAGACCCTCAGCCAGGGCCCCATCGTCTTCCCCGGCTCGGACGGGAACTCGCGGACCAGGTCGGCGCCGGCGGCGAGCTCGGAGAAGAAGGTGGAGAGCTCCCGGGCGCGGCGCGGATCGGCGCCGAAGCTCGACGTGACGACCCAGCCGGCGCGCACGGCGCGCACGGGGTCGAGGCCGGGGCGCACGTCGAGGAAGTCGCCGTCGGCCTGCGACGCGGCGACGTGCTTGGGCGCGGAGAACAGATCCCCCGCCGAGCGCCGGATGCGGTAGAGCCGCCAGCCGCCGCCGGGATGGCGCTCGGCCATGGCGCGCCACAGCTTCGAGCGCGCCGAGCCCGCGGCGGCGGTGCGCGCGGCGAGTTCTTCGCACTGGTCCTTAGAAGGGATGACCCGCGGCGAGGCGTGGGGCAGATCGAGCAGTATGGTCTCCCCCGCGGGTATGTTCTCCGTCATCCATGATTCGGCCTGCGCGCGCGTGTCGGGCAAGGTCAGGTCGTAGACGTAGCGCCCGGACAGGAACAACCCGGGGGCCAGGACGAGGGCGGCGACCGCGGCCCGGCGCCAGGGGCTCACGCCGCCGAGCAGGACCATGCCCTCGCTCGCCAGAAGGGCCAAGGCGGGGAACACGCCCAGCAGGTAGCGCTGCCAGCCCCCGTCGGGCGACGCCGCGAGGACCGCGAAATAGGCCGCGACCGGCACCGCGAGCAGCAGCGCGCGGCGCGTCCGGCGCCACGCGAGCACGCCGAGTCCCAGAACCGCGGCCGCCCCGGCCGGGGAGCCCTCGCCGCCGAAGGTCCAGAGGTTGTGGGCCACGGTCTTGGCCATCGCCGCGCCGTCGTGAGGCCGCAGGCGGCCGAGGTCGGCGTAGTCGGTCCAGTCCGCGGCGAAGCGGCCGAAGTCGAGCGCGATGTAGGGCGAGCCCAGGAAGAAGGCGGCGGCGGCGAAGCCCGCGGCCTGCAGCGGCCAGGCCCATGTCACCACTCCCCCGTCGCGCAGAAGCCAGGCGAGCGGGATGAGCAACGCCAGGGGTGCGGCGGTGTACTGTGTGGAGCACGCGGCTCCCACCAAGGCGCCCGCCGCGTACAGCCAGCCGCGCGGCCCGCCGGCCTGGAAGCGCAGCGCGCAGGCCCACGCCCCCGCGACGAACAGGAGCATGAGCGAGTCGGGCTTGGCGGCGTGCGCCAGCTCGACGAGCACCGGCGAGAAGGCCAGCACCAAGGCGCCGTAAGGCCAGCGCGCGCGGTCCTCGCCGCGCTCCGTGCGCGAGACGACGACGAGTGCCGCCAAGGACGCCGCCGCCGCGACCACGCGCGCGATCAGGTAGAAGCCCGCGGGCGCGAAGCCGTACAGGGCGGCGAAGTCCGCGGGGGATTTACGCAAGCCGAGCATAGACCACAGCCCGAACCACAGGCCGTAAAGCCCGGCGAGCATGGTCGGCCACACCGTCGGGTACTTGAACGAGTGCGGCTTGAGACTGCCGCCGCCGAAGGACACCGCGGTGTTGACGAGATGAGGCTCGTCGGCGTTGTAGGTGTGCGGCAGGCCGTAGCCGATGCCGATGAAGCGCAGCAGGACGGCCGCCGCCGCGCAGGCGAGCAAGGCCCAGGCCCAGGGCGAGACCGCCTCGACCTGCTTACGCACGCCGCTTCTCCCGCGCCCTGAGCAAGGCCGCCGCCCCCGCCGCCGCGAGCAGGACCAGGAAGGGCTGAAGCGGCAGGCGGTAGCGCAGCGAGGTGAAGAACACGGAGTGCACCATGGTCAGGTAGACGATCAGCGCCCACACCGCGCCCCACGCCGAGCCCGGGGCGAACGTTCCGCGCGCGCCCCACAGCGCCAGCGCGAAGACGACGGTGAAATAGACCCCAAGCGCCCCGCGCTGCCACCAGACATGCGGGTCGTACGGGAAGGGCCGCCAGAACAGGAAGGCCTTGCCGACGACGATCTTGACCGCGCCGAGCGGGTCGGCGCGCACGAGCGCCATGGTCTTCTTGGCGAAGTGATCGCCCACGGCGACGGGGTCGGTGAGCCCGAGCCGCCGGACCTCTTCGCCCATCTCCGCGGGATGGCGGCGCACGACCTCGCGGTCGAGAGTGAAGCCCTCATAGAGGTTCCAGCCCATCAAGGTGGCGGCGGGGACCACCTTGCCGTAAACGAAATAATTTCTAGCCGTCCACGCGATGGATGGAGCGAGCCAGCCGACGCCGAGAAGGGCACAGAACAAGAACGCTCGCTTGAGCCCCTGAGCTCGCCATAAGACCAAAAACAAAAGGGCGGGATAGCCGCCGAGGACCGAACGGCAAAGGACGCACAAGCCTCCCCAGAAACCAAGCGCGACCAGGCGCCAGGACAGAGGACGGTCCCATTCGCGGACCAGACCGACAAAAAAGAGAAGCGTCATCGCGATAAATACCGTCTCGCTCTGAAGATGGGGAGTAAAAAAGATGAGCGCGGGATCGACGGCGCACCACAGCGCGGCAAGCCGCGCTGTCCTGTTATCCGCCAAGAGCGACCCCAAACGACGGACCAGAACGACGGTGGCCGCACCCGCGAGGCACTGCAACAACAGAACCGGAAGAGGATTCGGCGAGCGGAAAATACCCAACACCGCGGCGATGACCATCGTATAAAGAGGCGGGTGCGTCGCGTCAAACGCCGGCATCGGCAGGTGCCCGAGCCAGGACAACGCGAGGTTGAAGTACAGGTCGCGGCCGTACACCTCGCCCAGGCCCCGAGACAGGAAGAAAGCCAGGAAGCCCAGGCGCAGCGCCAGCGCCAAGGTGAAAACCGCCGCGTCCGAACGGCGCGGGTCTAGCCGCGCGTCCATCGGAGCCTGAGCAAGGTCCACAGGGCCTCGACCCCGTCGTGCCAGCGGATCTTCTTGCCCTCCTCGATGCGGCGCGGGCGATAGCTGATGGGCACCTCGAAGATGGAAATGCCGCGCAGCAAGGTCTTGGCCGTCGCTTCGGGGCAGAACTCGAACCCGGTGCATTTAAGATCGAAGGACCGGAGCAAAGAGGTCTTGAACACCTTGTAGCACGTCGGCTCATCCGTGATCGAAGAGCCGTACAGAAAATTGCACCACACCGAGACCAAGCGACCGCCCCAGTAGTAGCGCGCGTAGGAGCGCTCGTTGCCCGCCGCCAGATGACGCGAGCCATACACCACCTCGGCGTTGCCCTGCTCGATGGGTAATAATAGCTTGGCGTAATCGGCCGGGTCGTACTCGAGGTCGGCGTCTTGAATCAGCACCACCTCGCCCGTCGCCGCCGCCAGCGCCGTCCGTATCGCCATGCCCTTGCCCGAGTTCTTCTCGTGCTTGATCACGACCGTGCCGGTCTTCGCCGCGGCCCTCGCCGCCTCGTACGTCCCGTCGGTGGACCCGTCGTCGACGACGATGACCTCGAGGTCCCGCCCCGGGTTGCGCCCATACACCGCCTCGAGACACGCCGCGATCGTCTTGGCCTCGTTGTAAGCGGGAACGAGGACGGAGACCTTCACTTAAACGCCGCCTTCCATTCGTCTTCTTTAAACCCGAGCAGGCCGCGGTCCTTGAGCAGGACGAACGGCCGTTTGACCAACCGTCCGTTCTTCGCCAGAAGCGCCAAAGCCTCCGCCTCGGTCATGGTCTTGAGCTTCTCGCCGATACTTTGCTCCCGGTACACGACGCCGGAGGTGTTGAACAGGCGCTTGAGGTCGCCGGTATACGCGAGCATGGCCTTGAGCTCGGCCAAGGTCGGCGGCTGGTCCACGATGGGCACGCGCTGATAGGCCACCTTGCGTGCGTCCAGGAATTTGAGCGCCTGGCGGCAGGTTGAGCACTTCTCGTACTCGTAGACGCGCACGGTCATGCCGTTCATTATCCCAAATAATCAAGGCCCTGGCGGAGGGGCCGGGGTGAGTCAGGAGAAGCTGAGGGCGCTCTTAGGGGACGATCGGACTAATTTCTCTCCTCAAAGTGGCTCAGGCTCATCACGAATGTCGCCGTGTTATCCGTAATGGCCAGAACCGCGGCCGCATAGTCTAACATCGCGGAAAGCGGCACCGTGCATTTGACGCTCCTAATGCTCGTTCCAGCGATATCGAGAATCTTGGCGCGACGAGCGTTGAGATCGCCGACGACGGCCTTTACGTGCTTCTCCGGCACACCCACCTCACATTTCATGATGGGTTCGAGAACGACCGGATCCGCTTTGATGCAGCCCGAGCGCACCGCCATTCCGCCGGCGATTTTGAACGCGAGCTCATCCGAATTATTGTCGCGGTTTTCGCCTCCCACCAAGGTCGCCCTTACGCCTACGATTGGAAACCCAGAGGAGATACCGTTCTGCAGCGCTTCGCGCACTCCTTTCTCAACTGCAGAGACGTGGGGAGCGGATATCCCCCCCCCCTTCACGGCGCTTATAAATTCAAAGCCCTCGCGCTCCGCTAAAGGTTCAAACTCAAGCACGCAATGCGCGAATTGACGTCGTCCCTCGAGTTCGCGGGTGAATGTCGCGTCCTGACGTATTCTAGTTCGAATCGCTTCACGACCGAACACTTCATAGGGACCAAACTCGGACCGGACACCGAAGTCCCGCTGCAGCCGGCGACGAATCTTATCCAGCTGGATCTCATCAATTCCCAGAACGGACAACTTGCCGGAATTTGGATCGAGCCGCCTTTGCAGCGCCTTGTCCTCGAGCAACAGCTGCGACAAGGCATCAGCTATTTTGAGCTCATCGTCGCTGTCCTTCGGAGTAACTGCGAAGAAAAGTACTGGCTCGATCATTTTGAAGGGTGAACCACGTTGATGGTCGAGCCCGTTCCGCGACCCGAATTTCGGTCCTGGACGACTATCGTTCCGATACCCGGAAAATTACCTGACTTGAAGACGGTTTTCGGACCAGTCAAGGGAGAGATCGTGCCGATAGGCCCGTCAGGGACCGGGGGATGTATTACCAAACTCCAGAGATAATCGACGGGGCAGGGAGGAGCGTCTTTAGGCTCAGACTTGAAAAATGCCCTCACCTCGAATTCTTTGGTGAATCCTCCGGTAAATAGATTCCACTGCGGCGGTCGGGATTCAAGGGTGTCGACTGGCCGGCATTGCGCCGCCATCGCTTTCTTGACGGTTTCAATCCAATTCTGAATCCGGTTTTCCCACTCGGCGATCAGTCCAACCAAGGTTCCCCGCCGATCGAAAATAGCCCGTGACCGCTGATTCCAAGAGCTCACGCGTCCGTTGTATCGCGTGATGTCGGATTCAAGCTGTGATATGCGCCTGGTCAGGCTGTCGCGCCAGGAAACGCATTGTTGATATTGATCCGGCGGAAGAGGACGGGTCGTGCAGGCTTGATTATATTGAGCGATCTCGGCGTTGAGATCCGCCTGGCGCCGTTCCAATCCCGCAAGATCTCGATCCAACTGCAGCCCGTCGAGGTACAGTTGCTCGTTCTCGCCCTCCCAGCCAGAGGCCCGCGACAGGAGATCGCTCCTGACAGCGGTGATATCCGTCCATTCAGTTTCGAGAGGCTTCAGGACGGCGGGATCGAGCGCTGGGTATTTCGGATCGGCCCGTAGATTCACACCCAGCGGGTAAACTGCGCTGCCCGTGATGAGCGGACTGACGGGCTGATATTGGCCAGGCCCTTTGACCGCCTTATTCCTCTTTTCCGCCTTAAACAGCTTCCGTTTGACGCGGGGAATCGGAGTGAGTTGCTTTGCTGCGATTTCGCGTGCCCTCTGTAGGATCCCGGCGGCATCCACTCCCTGATCAAAATCGACTTTAGGCGCATCGTCTACAGCAGACGCGAATTGGGCGGATACTAGGAGGGATAGGGCGGCGAGGGCGAGTTTCAGGCGCATAAGGACTCCCGGGGCCAAAAGGCCCAATATGACAATGGGCCAATTATACTACACGAGACTCAAATGCGAGCCGGGGAAATCCGAGGGGGTCCATCGGGCCCCCCGGGGAGGGACCAAAGAAGCCCCCTTCTTGGGACCTCCGGCCCCCGTCGTCCCGACGGGGAAGGGCTACACTCCTTCCATGATGACCTCCCCGCGCCGCGCCCTGTCCATCCTCCTCGCCGCCGCCCTCCTCATGGGCTCCGTGCCCCCGGCGGTCCAGGCCCAGGTCGTGCGCGTCGCCTCCGGGCAGACGGGCTCCATGCCGGTCTCCCCCGTAATCGGCTCCGCCTCAGGAATGACGATGGCGCCGTCGCTGGCGATCGGCGCCGCCTCCCTCAACGGGACTCTCGGCGCCCCCTCGATCGCCCCTTCCCCCATCGCCTCCCCCGCGGCCGTTTCCGCCGCCGCCCCGGTCGTCGCGCCCGCCGCCCTCTCCGCCGCCGTCCGCGCCGCCGCCTCCGAGAACGCCCCCCTCCGCCCCGACGCTCCTCAGGCGGCCGCCGCCCCCGCCACGAAAAAGTCCCTGATCTCGCGCGTCACCTCCCTCTTCAGCCGCAAGCCCGCCGCGGCCCCGGTCGCCGTCCCCTCCGCCGAATCCGCCAAGACCGCCGCCGACCTCGCCTTCGACGGCGCCTCCGCGAAACGCAACGAGACCGAGGGCCCCGCCGTCTCCGCCTCGCGCCTGGGCGGCTTCAAGGCTTCTCTGCTCAAGCAGCACGAGGCCCGCAAGACCCTCTCCGCCGCCAAGCGCGCCGCCTCCATCGACGAGTTCGGCGGCCCGCTCGCTACGCCGATGACCTTCCGCCAGCGCCTCGGCTACGGCCTCAAGCAGGGCCTCAACCTCGTCGGCCTCGGCGCCATCCTCGAGGTCACCTTGCGCCCTCTGCTCAACGTCTTCCCCTGGCCGCAGTACATGTCCGACACCGCCCTGAGCGCCTTCGGCCGCGTCGCTTTGCTCACCAAGTACGGCCCCAACGAGATCGTCGAGGGCCTGGCCCAGTCCCCCGCCGCCTTCCTCGGTATCCAGCTCCCTTTCGCCGTCGGCATGGAAGAGCTCACCTTCCGCCTCCTCGGCTTCGGCGGCACCTTCCTCGTCCTCGCCGCCCTCAAGCCCCTCACGCGCAAGATCTCCTCCATGATCGAGGAGCTTCCCGACGCGGCCGGCGTCGTCCGCGCGACCAAGCGCGTCCTCCGCGCCGGCGAATGGCTCTCCCGCCTCGCCTTCCCCATCGCCGCCTCCATCTCCGCCATGAGCTTCGCGATGGCCCACTTCGCCGCCTGGGGCTTCTCCCCCTTCGTGCTGGCCCTCAACGTCATCCTCGGGCTCTTCCTCGCCCACACCGCCTACAAGAGCCGCAGCCTGGCCGCCCCTTTCGTGGCCCACCTCCTCTTCAACCTCGTCGCGATCGGCGGCTTCCTCATCGCGCTGAGCGTCTCCCCCTTCGCCGGCGCGGCCTTCGGCATCATCGCGGGGCTGCTGGGTGTCGCCTCCTTGCTCTACGGCTACCTCTCCCGCCGCAAGGAGCGCGCCTTCCGCATGAGCGGCGCCAAGGCCCTCGCGACTGTGATGATCGTCGCCTCGACCTTCTCCCTCTTCAACGCCCCGGCGACCAACCCCTCGAGCGAAGCCGCCGCGCGCGCCGCCATCACCCAGGTCCAGCACGCCCAGCAGGCCCTGCCGCCCGAGGTCGCCGACGCCATCGCCTCCCTCACGGGCGAGACCGCTCCCGTCGAGTCGCGCGAGGCCATGGTCGCCCGGGTCAAGCCCTCCGTGGTCAACGTGCTCGTGCGCATGGGACAGGGCATGGCCACCGGCTCCGGCTTCATCCTGACCCCCGACGGCGTCTTCATCACCAACGCCCACGTCGTCGGCACGCGCAAGCCCGGCGAGTTCGTCGAGGCCCGCGTCCCGGGCGCTCCAAGCATGATCAAGGCCAAGGTCCTCGCCGTCAACCACGACAAGGACCTCGCCATCGTGCAGCTGGCCCCGCGCGGCGACGGCAAGCCCTGGCCCTTCGTCAAGCTCGCCTCGCAGGCTCCGCGCGAAGGTGAAGAAGTGACCGCGACGGGCTATCCGCGCGGGCTTCCCTTCACCGTCACCGCCGGCGTGGTCAGCGGCATGGACGGGCGCGGGAACATGTACGTCAAGCACATGCAGACCGACGCCTCGATCAACCCGGGCAACTCCGGCGGTCCGCTCTTCAACTCGCGCGGCGAGGTCATCGGCGTCAACACGCAGATCTTCACCATGAGCGGGGGCTCCGACGGCCTGGGCTTCTCCATCATGGCTCCCGAGGTCGCCCGCGTGATGGCGCAGTACGCTCAGACGGGCAACATCGCCACGGCCTCCATGGGCATCATCGCCAATCTCTCCGACCCGCTGGCTCCCGAGGCGGGGCTCGAGATCGAGTACGTGCGCCACGGCTCGGCGGCGGAGAAGGCGGGCCTGCTGCGCGGGGACCTGATCATCGCCGTCGGGGGCGAGCCGATCGCCGAGGGCAGGCAGGAGGCGGCGGGGCACGTCGCCGCGGTCCTCTCCAAGATGATACCGGGGCAGAAGACGACGGTCACGGTGCTGCGCGGCGATGAGCCCGTCGAGATCGTGCTGACCGCCGACGCCAAGCCGACGCGCGCGCCGCAGCGCTGACCGCGCTCGACGCCGGGGTTCTCCCAACGGAACTATCCTCAAGGATAGTCGCGTTCGCGATGAACCCCCGGGTTAATCCATCCCTTCCTGCATATAGTCGACCACGATGGTGATGATCTTCCTGACGGTCTCGTTGCAGGATTTGAATTCGATCCGGTCCAAGACGTCGCTGCCGTATTTTCTCAGCAAGTCGCTGATCAGCGCGTGTATAAAGGACTGCGTGGTCGCGTCCACTCCGGAAAAGTCCAGAACGACCTCTTCCTTCCTCTCAAGCGCGGGGATGATCTCATTCAAACGCAAGTCTCTCGCCGTGTCCTTATTTTCGGCGAAGGCCCCCGCATGACCGCGTATTTCGATGAGCTTCATGAAAAACGCGGCCTCTTATGGCGCTCCATACGACGTTCCCGCACCGCCGAGCTGTATGTGTCGCGGATGGCGTCGAGCAAGAGGGAGAATTCCTCGGTTTGATCGAGCGTGATGTCCACGCCGACGACCGTTCCCGGCCAGGCCGGCATGTCCGGGCTCACGGTGTGCCTGTCGACGAACGGATCGGCATTGAGCCGCCGGTGCCTGGCGGTGGTTTTCTTCAGCAGCTTATAGAAGCCGGCGCCGCTGTAGATGACGAAAAAATCCCTGTTCACGCTGGCGATCGACTTGATGAAGAACAGCCCCGCGCCCGCGTTCTGCTCGGTTCCGCCCTCCTTCGAGGTCGTCCCCGTGATGCCGGGCATGAGGGCCAGCCGAATCGCGTCCAGATCCGTTTCCGCGGGATGCGCGCGGGTGATGGTATTCTTGATCCCGCAGCCCGTATCCGCGATGCCGACGCGTATCGAGTTGCTCTTCTTGTAGTACTGGGCGCAAAGCACGGCGCCGTTTTCGGCGTCGGCATGCTCGATGACGTTTCGGATGAGCTCGCTGAATATGTAGCCCAAGGTTTTCGCCTGCTCCGCCTCGAGGTGCAGCATCGGGATCATGTCCGTGATGAAACGCGTTTGCTCATCCGCGGTCCGGATTTGGGTCAGCGGGATGAAGCGCCCGGCGGGCTCGTGCTCCTTGATCACGATGTCCGAAGGGATGCCGAGAAGCTTGAAAAGACCCATGCGCACGAAGTAGTGCCGTGATGTCGCCTCGAAAGGCTGGCAGATTATGTTCTCGGACCTGACCGTCAGCCCGAGAGCCGCGATCATCGACAGCACGGCCGGGTGAACCGAGATCCACTTGTCGTTTGCGGTGATCTCCAGCGAATCGGGCTGCGAGGGATCGAAGCCCCGAATGAAGGGGTCTATGTTTCCCAGGAATGCGCTGTTAGGGAGGTGAATCTTCATCTATGTCTATTATACCGGGAATCCCGGTATATATCAATACTACCGGGATTCCCGGTAAATATAGGCGTTTTAATTGGTTTTAGCGGTCTTTTCGCTTCCGCTCCGCTCGCAGAGAAAATTATCCCCGTCGGCGCTTCTTCTTGGCCTTGGGCCCCTTCGCCGGCCGGCTTTCCAGGCGCTTGGCGGCCCGGTCGAAGTCCTCATCCGGCATGGAGTCCTCCTGGGCCAGGCGCTTGGCTTCGAATCGCTCGTATTGCTCCAGGGCCAGCTTCTTGGCGACCTCCATCGAGACCTTGCCCGGGTGCTCGAGGATCTGGCGCTCGTTGAACTTCAGGAAGGCATCGAGCCTATCCCTCCAATCCTTCATGTAGAGCGGCTGACGGCGCTCGGCCTGCAGCTCGGCGTAGTCCAGATACATGGTCACGATGCGGTCGAGCTCGCGGATCTCCTTCTCGTCGAGATAGTTCTTGGCGACGGCGACGTCCTGCCGGCGCACCTTCGCCCCTTTCCAGGTCGTGAGCCCCATGTTCGGCTTGGCCGCGTCCGCGCGCCGGGCGATGAGCTCGGCCGCCGTTTGTCCGGTGACCGCCCAGTGCAGCTTGTTCTGGACGATCTGGAAGAACTCCTGGGCGGACTCGGCGGCGGGGTCGTAATCGACGGCCAGCTTGTAGATATCCCTCAGCTTCTGATAAAAGCGCTTCTCTGAGGCTCGGATCCCCCGAATACGCTCGAGGAGCTCGTCGAAATAGTCGCTCCCCAGGTTCCGGCCTTCCTTGAGCCGCTCGTCATCCATCGTGAAGCCTTTGACGAGGTACTCCCGGAGCCGCTCGGTCGCCCATTTGCGGAATTGGGTGCCGCGGTGCGAGCGTACGCGGTAGCCCACCGACAGGATCACGTCGAGGTTATAGTACGAAGTGGCGTACTTTTTGCCGTCCGCGGCAGTTGTCAAGTATTCCTTGACAACTGATTTGGGGTCCAGCTCCCCCTCGTCAAACACATTTATGATGTGCAGGCTGATGTTCTGCTTGGTCGATTGAAACAGCTCCGCGATCAGGGCCTGCGTCAGCCATACCGTGTCGTCCTCGAGCCGGACCTGGATGCGGCTCTTGCCGTCCTCGGACTGATAGAACAGGATCTCGGACTTGCCGCCCGGCTTGTCCTGGGGGCCGCTCATCGTCATTCGAGCTCGACGGCCGTCCCGTAGGCGAGTATCTCCGACGCGGAGGCCATGATCGAGGCGGTCGTGAACCTCATGGCGACGATCGCGTTGGCGCCCTGCTTCTCGGCGTCGGCGACCATCCGGTCGAGCGCCTGCTCCCGGGACTGGGCCATGAGCTGGGTGTATTCGGAGATCTCGCCGCCGATGATGTTCTTGAGCCCGGCGATGATGTCCGAGACGAAGAACTTGGCCCTGACGCTGTTGCCCTTCGCCAGGCCGATGACTCTTTTGATCCGCCGTCCCTCGATGGCGTCCGCGGTCGCGATGATCATTCCTTCACCTCCGAGTATTTATCCTTCTCGCCCCATCTCTCCCGCAGCGCGGCCAGGACGATCAGGAATGCTCCGCTGATGAACGACCCCACGGCCAGCTTGACGATGAGCGGGATCTCCGGAGACGTGAAGAAGGCCCATATCCCCGCTCCCCAGAACACGGGGATGATGGCCATTCCGAGCAGTATCAAGACGGTTCCAACCTTCATCATGCGCCCTCCGCAACCGCTATGAGTTTACTCCGGGGCTGACCGAATGACAAGGGAAAATAGACGCGCTCCTGGCTCCGGAGGTCGCCCGGTCAATTTTGCAAGTGTCACTTGCAAAATCGGCTCCTCGGACCATGGTCCTCTCTCCATCATACGATCGAGCAGCCCGAATTGTTCCCTGGGCCGGAAGGCGAATTCCCAGTTATTTCTTTTCAATATATGGGTAATTCATAATTTTTAGGAGCACTTGCAATAGGAGAACGGGGGACATGCCCTTGCCGTAACCCTTGACGTAAACTATACGTAACGGAGAAGGCTCCACCGATGCGCCTGACCAAGCGGCAGGAGGATGTCCTGCGGTTCCTGCGGGATAAGGGGCGGGCCAGGACGCCCGACATCGAAGCCGCCTTCGGCTTCACGCGAGCTCGCGCCGGGCAGATCATCAAGCCGTTGGTCGACGCCGGCCTGGTGATCCGTGAAGGCCAGACCAGGGCCACCACTTACAGGTTGGCTTAATAGCAGGGGTGAAGTTTCATATCGTTTCGGCATGCTCCGAAAAATAAGCGTCTTTTTGCTGCTGCTCTCTCCTCTCTCCGTGCGCGCGGAGGATCCGTTCGCGGCGATGAAGCCCTTGATGGGCACCTGGCTCGTGGACCGGGACTGCAGGGTCTATAAAGACAAGGTCCTCGTCGTGTTCAAGCGGCTCACCAAGACGGTGTTGGTCGAGTTCCGCGACCCGAAGAAGCCCTCCTCTTCCTGGGGCAAGGCGGATGTGGTCGAGGTCGGGGAGGAGGACCGGTTCCGGGTGTTCACGGCGCTGCCGGGGCATCCGATCACGAAGTTCCTGGGGAACAAGCCGATACAGGGGACGCTCACGGTCGCGGATGATGAGGACGAGCCGGAGGGGCCGGGGAAGGACTACATCACGGTCAGCTCGAAGGTGTCGGTGCTCAGCAGCCTGCTCACGGTCAAGCTGAAGGACAATTACAAGCGGGCGACATTCATCTTCAAGGCGGACTCGCCGCTGGGGCGCCAGCAGTGCAGGGGCTCGGGCGTGAAGCAGGCCGCGAAGAAGTAGCCTGGTCGCGCGGGAGACAAACGCTCCGGTGCTACCCAACTGTTTCCGGAAACAGTTGCCGTTCAAACGCGGGGTCTAGCGCAGGAGGAACGACGACCCGTCGGCGGCGTGAACGGTCTCAACGAGCCCCTCCGGCCCCGCTTCGACCGAGAGCCAGTGATGCAGGCGCTTCTTGACCGGCCCCGGGAATAGAGGCGAGCCGCCCCCACCCGTCAGCACGTATTTGACGCCCCCTCGCTCGAGAACGCCCAGACCATGAATGTGCCCCATATACACGCGCTGAACCTTGTTCGCGGCCATCAGCCCCATGAAGGCCTCGCTGCCCTCCCGGAATCCCCCCGCCCCCTTGATGCGCCCCCAATCTGTCCACTCCGAGAGCGGCGCCGGCGGTATGTGCGTGAACACGACTGTCGGCACCGCAGGGTCAAGGATCCCCGCCAGCCACGAGAGCTGAGCCCGCGTCACCCGCCCCGCGCTCGAGTCCAGCACGATGAAGCGCCGCCCCGCGCGATCGAAGTGATAGTCCGTCCCCCCGAACGCCGCCCGATACACCCGATCATTCGTGACCCCATGCGGCTTGTGCCGGTCATGATTGCCGATGACGGTCAAATACGGAGTCTCCGGCCCCGCGGAACTCAGCCCCCGGAAGAACGCCCAGAATTTCGCCACCGTCCCCCGGCTCACCATATCCCCCAGCTGGAGGATGAAATCCGGCTTGGACCTGTCCGCCCTCGCCAGCAGCTTCCAGAAAACGCCCGGCGTGTTGAAAAGCTTCCGCGCGATCCAGAATCGACCCGGCTCGGCGTCGCCGATCACGGCGAAGCGAAAGCTTTCTCCTGAAGTGCGCGGCGCCGCCGCGAGACGGGACAGCTGCTCATCCGTGCGCCAAGGCCGGGCCTGCGCCTGAAGAAGCCCCAGCGCGCCCGGCAGACGCGCCGCCGCCGGAGCCGCCACGAGATAACCCCGCCCCACCGCGTCCTCGACGGAGGCGATCGGCCGACGCCCGTCCCAAGCCCCGATCACCCCCAGGTTGAGGTCGGAGGAGGCCGAGAAGGGAAGGCCCGTGTGATAGCTGAAGCCCGTTTGCCGGCTGCCGTGCACGACGACCGGCTTGCCCGCGCGCACCGCGAGCGCCTTGGCCGCCTCGATGTGCGCCGGAGTCACGCCCGGCCCGGGAACCCCCAGAAGACGGATCCCCGGCAAAGACGGGGGCGCGGAGACGGCCGGCGCCGAAAGTAGCGGCGCCATGAGCGCCGGCGGAGAAACCCGAGGAGCGGAAGGCGGCAGCCTGACGACGACCTGAGAAGACGCCGCGCCGGCGGCCGCGAAAGCGGCCGCCAGCGCGAATACGACCGTCATCGCTTAAGGGTTCTTGCTCGACGGCGCGAGCGTCGCCGCCGCCCGCACGGAAGGCTTCGGCACCTGAACCTTGGAGAGGATGCTCTCCACGACCTGGTCCGTGGTCAGGTTGTTAGCCGAGTAGCTCAGCGTCAGCCGGTGGCGAAGAATACGGGCCGCGACTTCGCGGACGTCGTTCGGTCCCACATACGCGCGACCGTTAAGGAGCGCGTTGATCTTCGCGGCTTTCAGAAGGAAGATCGCCGCGCGCGGAGAAGCCCCGCCCTCGATGACGTCCTTCGCGTCGATGCCGTACTTCGCGGGATTGTGCGTGGCCTCGACGAGGTTGACGATGTAGTCCTTGATGGATTCATCGACATACACCTGCTCCGCGACCTTGCGGATCTCCACCATCTCATCGAGCGAAGTGATCTTGCCCGCCTTCGGCTGCCCGTCTTTCTTGCTGAAGCGGTCCATGATCTCTTTAAGCTCGTTCATGGCCGGGCGCGGGACGAGCACCTTGAACATGAAGCGGTCCTGCTGCGCTTCCGGGAGCCGGTACACGCCCTCTTGCTCGATGGGGTTCTGCGTGGCCAGCACCATGAACGGCTTGGGCAGGTCGAGCGTGTTGCGCCCGATGGTGACCCGGCCCTCGGCCATCGCCTCGAGCAAGGCCGCCTGAGTCTTGGGCATCATGCGGTTGATCTCGTCGACAAGCAAAATATTCGTGAAGACGGGTCCCTTTTCGAGTTTGATCTCCTTGTTTCCCGTCGTCGGGTTTTCTTGCAGGATTTCAGCTCCCAGCAAATCTGAAGGAAGCTTGTCCGGCGTGCCCTGCACGCGCTGGAATCCCCCCTCGACCGCGTCGGAGAACGCCTTGACCGTCTGCGTCTTCGCCACGCCGGGCACACCTTCGAGCAGCACGTGCTCGGAGGCGATCATCGCGGTGATGATGGAGTCGATCATCTCTTCCTGACCGACGATGACCTTGCCGATCTCCGCGCGGATCTTCTTGATGATTTCGGCCTTCGCAACCGCCTGAGCCGCGAGCTCCGGCGAGGCGCCCTGCGCGTAGCCCACGGGAGCGACATCGACGGAAGCCGCCGACGCGTACTTCTCGCCGGTGAGCGCCGCCTCGAGAGCCGTGCCCGCGCCGCGAGCCTGAGAGCCGGAGGCCTTGGAGAGGTTGGGCATCGCCGCGAGAGCCGCGGTCGCGTCCTGCATGCGCTGAGCCGCGGTGACCGGGGCCGCCTGAGGCGCGAATGCCACCGGGACGGCGGAAGGAGCCAAGGCCGCGGACGGAGCCGCGAGCGAGGGCGTCAGCGTGAGCGCCGACGGCGTTAAGGAAAGCGTCATCATCGGAGCGGAGAGCCCGGCGCCGAGAGCCGGCACCATCCCGCCGGTGACCGAGGGGACGACGACCCGTCCCGTCACCGTCTGCGCGGAGGCCGAGAGAGGAGCGAACGCGATCAGCGCCGCGGCTCCGATTTTGGCGAACTGCGAGGGCACTTTCTTCATAACTCTCCTTAAGGCGTGAACGTCTGCTTGGCTTTGGGATGGAAGGCGAGCTCGAGCGACTCGAGCGGGTCTCCCTCGGTGGAAATCTGTATGGGCTTGAGGCGCGAGGCCCCGAACGCGGCCTCGACGGCTTCTTCGCGCCGGTTGATGGCGGCGGCGCTCTCGGCGCGGCCCGCGCGCGAGGACGTGTCGAGCATGCGGGTCTCACCCGTCTCGGCGTCCACGACCGGCAGGAGCCCCACGTCGGGCAGAGGGGCCAGCTCGGCGGGGTCGGTCACGCGGATGGCGCGCACGTCGTGGCGCGAGGCGATCGAGCCCAAGGCGTCCTTGAAGTCGGGCGCGATGAAATCGGAGAGGACGGCCACCATGGAGCGCGAGCCGAGCAGCTTGCCCGCGGCCTCCAGGCCGGGCTTCAGATCGGTGGCCTTGCCCGTGGGCTCGGCTTTGAGGATCGCGTCGACGATCATCATCGCGTGGCGCGAGCCGCCGCGCGCGGGGATGACCTGCTCGACGCGGTCTGAGACGAGGACGAGGCCGACGCGCACGTTGGAGTGCGCGGCGGCGAGCGCCAGGACGGCGGCGGAATTCTCGATCGCCTCGCGCTTGGTCGTGCCGCGGGTGCCGAAGCTGCCGGAGCGGCTGATGTCCACGACGAGCATCAGGGGCATGTCGCGCTCGAGCTCGAACTTTTTGGCGTAGAGCTCGTCTTTCTTGGCGGAGGTCTTCCAGTCGATCTCGCGCATGTCCTCGCCCTGGTACGGGCGGGCCTCGGCGAAGTCCGTGCCGCCGGGGCCGATGAAGCGCGAGCGGAAATTGCCGCCGTTGACGGCGGTGGCCATGCGGCGGGCGACGAGCTCGATGCGGCGGTGGCGGGCGATGATGGAGCCGGGGATGGACTCGCGCACGGCTGCCTCGGTCTCTTCGGTACCCGTGATCGAGGGCCACAGCTTCCAGACGATGTAGGCGGCACCCAGACCGAGGACGGCGAAGAGGAGGATCGGGGCCAGGCCCAGAGCGGGCAAGGCCGCCAGAGCGAGCGGGGCGAAGGCGAAGGTCTTGGCGGGCTTGGCGTAGGCGGCCAAGGCGCGGTCGGTGGCGGCGAGGGCTTCCTCGACGGCTTTCTTCTCGGCGTCGGTCAAGGCCCGGCGCGTCGTGCCGTCGCTTTCCCAGCCCTGGCCGGAGGACAAGGTGGCGGAGAGGAAGCCGCGCAGCTTGACGAGGTCGGCTTGAGTGTAGGTCTGGCGATGATCGGTGAGACCATTGCCGGTGCCGGGGTCCATCACGCCGAGCGAACGGAGCTTCTCGTTGAACACGACGCCGGGGAAGACCTGGTAGCCCTTCTGCAGGGGCTCGTTGATGAGCTCGGCGGCGATCTCGCCGGGGGTGTCGCCGGGGAGCACGCCCGCGGTGACGGCCGCGGCCTCGAGCAGGGGCAGCAGGCGCGCGGCCCGCGCGGCGGCGGCGCTTTGGGCGGCGGTCGGCTTCTTGACCTTGGCGGCCTCGGCGTTGATGGCGGCGCGCAGCTCGCGGTAGTGGCGCAGCTTGAACTCGCCGCGCCACGAGTCGTTGTCCTCGCGCGCGCCGGAGTCGATGAGGGCCTTGTTGAGAGCGGGGAAGAGCTTCTCGGCGTCCTCGGCCAAGGACTGGGCGGCGGATTCGGCGTCCTCGGCGACGGCCTCGAGCAGCTCCTTGCCATGAGTGGACTTGAGCGCTTTGACCATGGCGGAGAGCTGGGCCTGCTCGGAGGAGGTGCCCTTGACCGCGGTGCGGATGGCCTCGAGCACGACCTTGGCGTCTTCGGCGTCGCCGGGGCGGGCGGCCAAGATGGCGAACAGCGCGTCCTGGGCCTTGAGCGCGTAGGCGGCGTCGCCCTTGCGCTTGTCGAGCGCGAGCGAGAGGCGGGCGAGAGCGAGGGGTTCCTGGCCGGGGCGGCTCACCGAGCCCAGCACGTCGGCGGCGACGGGGGCGGCGGGGACGCCGAAGCGGGCGGCCAGTATGGCGTCGACGCGGTCGAGGGCGTTGGCGAGGTAGACCTTCTCGGACAGCTTGAGCTCGCGGGCGTCCTTGCCCAGGCCGGCGTTGGCCTTCGCGACGCCGGCGAGCCAGGCGCGGATCGCCTCGAGCTGCTTGCGGTCGTAGCTGCCCTGGTAGTCGGAGAGGGTGTTGCCGTCGCCCTTCATGAGGCCGGCGGCGCGCAGGGCCTCGTTGAACTCCGAGCCGGGGAAGAGGCGGTAGCCGGCGAGCAGGACCACGTTGACCTCGTCGGCGGCCAGCTCGCCCGCGGAGTCACCCTGGGGGGCGCCGGCCAAGGCGGCGAGGTTGGTGTAGCGGGCGAGTGCTGCGGCATCGGCGCCGGTGACGCTCTCGGCGACGACGCGGAAGTGGCGCAGCTTGACGTCGGGGCGCCAGGCGCTCTCGCTCTCGCGCACGCCGGCCGCGGCGTGCTTGGCCTTGAGGCCGGGGGTCGCGTTCTCGGCGCGCTCGGCGAGCTTGTGCAGGCCCTCGACGGCGAGCGTGAGCGCCGCGGACTTGAACGCGGCGCCGTTGGGGGCCTTGAGGGCCGCGGCCAGCGCGTCGAGGGCGGCGGCCTCGTGAGAAGAGCCCTTGAGAGCGGTGAAGACCTGCGCCAGGAGGGCCGAGGCGTCGGCGACGTCGACGGGGCCCTTGGCGGCGCGGGCGAACAGGCGCGCCTCGAGGGCGAGAGCGAGCTCGGCGGAAGGTTTGGCCGTCAGCTCGCGCGACATCGCGGCCAAGGCCAGGGGCTCGAGGTCGGCGGCGGCGAGCTTCTCCGCGTCGGGGAAGTTCTTGAGGCGCGCGGCTTGGACGGTCTCGATGGCGCCGGAAAGATAAAGCTTCTCGCTCCAGGTCAGCGCGCGCGGCTTGCCTTCGGCGTCCCAGCCGTTGCCGGAGCGGGCGACGGTGACGAGCAGGTCGCGCAGCGACTTCATCTGGGCGGCGTCGAGCGACTCGGGGTAGGCGAGCTGGCTCGACAGGTCGCCGGAGGCGGGGGCCAGGCCGGCCTCGCGCAAGGCGCGCAGGAAGGAGTGGCCGGCGAAGGTCCCGTCGCCGGCCTTGAGGGTGGAGTAGAGCTGCTCGGCGGCGGCCTCGGGGGCGGTGCCGCCCTCCATCATCCCGGACTTGGCGCCCGCCTCGAGGCCCTGCTCGATGATCATGCCGGCGCGCTCCATCAGCTCGCGCAAAGCGAAGTTCTCCTTGGTCGGGGTCTTGGCCGACGGGCCGCCCAGCTCGTCGATGGCCGCCTGCAGGGCGCGCAGGTGGGCGAGCTTGTAAACCTCGCGGTAGTTCTGGGTCGTGGACGTGCCGCCGTAGCGGCCGCCGCGGCCGTAGTAGCCGCCGTGGCCGTGGTCGTCGTAGTAATCGTCGTAGCCGCTGCCGCCGTAGGAGCTCTGGGTGTCGGGCAGAACGACGCCGTCCTTGACGAGGCGCTCGTGCAGGCCGGGGATCGTCTTCTCGGCGTCCTTGATGAGCTCGGTCGCGGCCTTGGTCACGAGGTAGCGGGCGGCGCCGGCCAGCGGAGCGGGCGCGCCGCCGTCGCCCTGCATCGAGGAGGCGAGGTTGGCGAGCATGGCGACCATGGAGGGCGGGGCCGAGACCTCCTGGTCGGGCGGCGTCTGCTTGTAGATCTCCACGCGCGCGGCGTCGATGGCGCGCGCGTTGACGAGGGCCTTATCGAGGAAGCCCTTGGCCTTGACCAGGTCGGCCTCGGCGGCGGCGGGCTCGGTCAGGCGGCGCAGGGCGAAGCTCGTCGTCCACATCTGCAGCATCGGGTCGGCGGCGTGCTTGGCCTGCACGCCGGAGAGGCCCTCGTAGAACTTGGCGCCGGCGTCGCGGGAGAGATGGGTGTAGAGGACGCCCGCGGCCTGCTGCTGCACTTGCTTGTTGGGGCTCTTGAGCACGCGGAAAAGCTGGGCCAAGGTCTTCTCGTCGCCGACCTCGACGCCGAGGATGACGAGTTTGACGAGCGTCTGCGCGGAGGCGGCGTCGGTGCGCGACTGCGCGATCAGGGCCTCCATCGAGCCCCACAGCGCGTCGCTCTCGCGCTCGATGAGCGAGCGCAGCAAGGTGTTCTCCGCCTGCTGGGTCAGGGGCAGGATGCCGGAGTGGCGGAAGATGGTGACCAGGATGTTGTCGGCCTTGGGGTCGGGCGACTCCCGGAGTATGGTCAAGGCGCGCTCGAAGTCCGGGCCCGCGGTCTTGGGCGACTCGTGCCAGCGCTTGAGCGCCGGGATCACCTCGCGGGCGATGCGCTCGTCGACGTAGCGGTCGGAGAAGACGAACAGGTCCTCGGCATAGAACAGCTTGAGGGCGACCTCGGCCGCCTCGCGCTGCTCGACGCGGAAGTTCAGCGTGCCGACCGAGGAGACGCCGGTGACCGCGATCATCACGGCGAGCACGGCGACGGAGGCGCCGCGCTTGACGCGGGCGAACAGGCCGGGGGCCTGAGCGATGGGCTTGGGCGCCTCGAACGCGACCGATTGACCGGCCGCGACGGCCGTCAGGGCGGCGAGGCGGACCTCGGCGTCGGAGTGGGCCATCCACGAGATCTGAGCTTTGCGCAGGGACATGCGCGTCGTGATGGGAGCCAGCGGCTCGAGCTTTTGGCGGGCGGCGCGGCGCAGCGCGGTGAGGACCTTCTCGAGCAGCTCGGGGGAGCCGCCGGTCAGATACGCGGCGGTGAGCTTCTCGCGCCAAAGAGCGTCGTCGGCGGAAGCGGACGAGATCATCGCTTCGCGAATATTCTCCTTCGCGTCGCGCCAGCCTTTGACGAACGAAGCCAGGCGGCGCTCGTCGACTTCGCGGAGGTCATAAAGGTGGATCAGGTCGGAGGAGACGCCGTTCTCGATGAAGCCGCGGCGGCTCTGCCACCACTCGCGCACCTTGCGCGTGATCTTGCCGCCGCTCCAGGAGTCGGCGGCGATGTAGGCGGCGACGACCGTGGCGAGTGCCGCGAAAGGCAGGATCTGGGGCCAGGCCCCGAGCGGGATGAGGGCGGCGCCGAGGAGGCCGGCGGCGCCGGGGCCGGACTTCTTGGCCTTCTCCTCGGGCTTGGCCGTCGAGGCCCCGCGCCGCAGGAGGGAACGGCCGGGGAGGATCAGGTCGAGGAGCAGCATCAGCAAGGCGGGCCAGAGCAGGTACACGCCGACCGGGCTCGGGGACTTGATCAGGTCGCCCTTCTGGCCCTTCTCGAGGCGGGAGACTTCGCTGAGCACGTCGTCGATCGAGGTCTTCTCGCCGGCGCGGAAGAAGGCGCCGCCGGTGCGCTCGGCGAGCTGTCTCAAGGGCGCCTCATTGAGGCGCGTGATGGCGGGCGCTCCGGTCTTGGTGTCGATCAAGTACTCGGTGCCGGCGCCGTCGGCGGTGGGCATGAGGATCTTGGTGCCGGCGGGGTCGCCGACGCCGATGGCGTAGACGGTGACGTTGTGCTCGGCCGCGGAGGCGATGGCGGCCGCGATCTCGCTGTCGGGCACGTCGCCGTCGGAGATGATGATCAGGATGCGCTGGCGGTCGCCGAGCTTCTTGGCGGTCTCGAAGTGGTTGGCTGAGTACTTGATCGCGGCCGCGAGGTTCGAGCCCTCGCCGATGCCGCGGGACTCGACCTCGAGGCGGTTGATCTTGAACTCGAAGTTTCCGTAGTCGATGGAGATCGGCGAGGCCGTTCGCGATTTCCCCGCGAAGACGACGAGGCCGACCCGGTCGGTGCCCTGCAGGCGGGTGATGAACTCGTTGAGCTCCTTCTGCGTGCGCGCCATGCGCCCGTCCTCGGCGTACACCATGCTGTGGGAGCCGTCGACGGTGACGACGATGTCCTTGCCGCCGAAGTTGACGCGCTCGTCGACCATGCCGCCGCGGGGGTCGCCGGCGGCGAGGCCGATCAGGCCCGCGGCCGTCAAGGCGAGCGCGGACTTGCCGAGGAAGCGGCGCGCCCCCCACCAGGAGCGGAAGGTCTTGGGCGCGGTGCCGGGGCTCAGGCGCTTGGCCGCGTCCATGCGCTTTTTGATGCCCCAGGCGACGGCGAGAACGAGGATGGGCAGGCCGATGCCGACGGCCCACAGGAACATCGAGGACGAGAAGACGAGGCCCTGGCCGGCGAAGGCGAGCGGCAAAGCGCCGATGCCCCACACGCCGGAGCCCTTGCGGGTCATGCCCCTGCGCGCGGCGTCCTTCTCGCCGCCTTCCTGCTTGCCGAGTTCCTCGCCGAGCTTGTCGGCGCCTTCCTTGGCGTCCTTGGGCTTGCCGTCGCCGGGCTTGCCGTCGCCGGGTTTTCCGTCGCCGGGCTTTCCATCACCCGGTTTTCCGTCGCCCGGGTTACCGTCGCCCGGTTTGCCCTCGCCGGGTTTGCCGTCGCCGGGCTTTCCTTTCTGCTTGCCGGGCTTGCCCTTCTTGGAATCCTTGCTTTCCTTCTGATCCTGTTCCTTCTGCTGCTGCTTGAGCGCCTCGAGGTTCCACTTCGCGTCCATGTTGGTCGCGTCGCGGCGCAGGGCTTCCTTGTATAGCTCCACGGCCTTCTCGGCGTCCTCGGCCATGAGGGCGGAGTTGGCGAGGTTGAAAAGGGTCTGGGACTGCTTCTTCGCGTCGGGCGTCAAAGACAGGTACTTGGCCCAGGCCGCGTCGGCCTTCTCGTTCTGGCCCAGGCGCAGGTAGGCGTCGGCCATGTTGAAGTAGATCTCGGGCACGTCGGGGTGGCGCTCGACGGCCTCGGCGTACTTCTTGAGCGCCTCGGCGAAGCGTCCCTGGTTGTAGAGCTTGTTGCCCTCGATGACCTCGGCGGGCACGGCGGAGGTCAAAGACTTCGGCGCCGAGACCTGCGCGGTCACGGCGGCGGCGGGCGCGGCCTGGAAGGAGGAAACGTCGAGGGGCGCCTGATTGAGGGCCATCACGAACGCCAGGCCGTAGAGGGTGCGCAGGCGCGTGTTCGCGAGCGTCAGCTCGGCGCCGATGAGCAGGAAGGCGAGCAGGGCGAGCAGGCTCGTGTAGTCCTTGACCGAGACCGCGGAGACGATCTTGGCCGGGCTCTTCTCGAGGCGGGAGATCTCGAGCAGCACCTCGCGCATCGCGCCCGCGTCGCCGGCGCGGAAGAACTTCGCCCCCGTCTTCTCCGCCACGCCGCGCAAGGTCGCCTCGTTGAAGCTCTCGTTCGGCCCGGCGATGCCCACGCCGTAGATCTTGATGCCCAGCGAGGCCGCTATAGAAGCGGCGTCCTGAGGATCAATACCGGAGTTGGAGTCGCCGTCGGTGAATAAAACGACTATCTTCGCGCGTTCCGGCTGCAAGATGGTCTTGAGCAGGTCGGGGTGCTGCTTGGCGTAGGCGAGTGCGGCGGGCAGGCCGGAGTCCTTGAGCAGGCGCTGGACCTCGGCGGCGCGCGGGTCCTTCTTGCCGTCGAGCTCGAGGGCGCTGAGCTCGAGGAAATGGGCGATCGCGGTCAGCATCGACTTGCCGATCGCGGTGGAGCCCGTCGTCTCCAGCTCCTTGAGATGCGCGATCAGGGCGTCGTAGTCCGTCGTCAGCTTCATGTCCAGGTAGGACTCGTCGGAGAAGGTGACCATGCCCACGCGGTTCTCGGTGCCGCGGCGCTGCTCCTCGACGTAGCCGCGCACCGCGTCGCGCACGCCCTGGAGCTTGTCGCCGCTCATCGAGCCGGACAGGTCGATGGAGACCATGGTGTCCGTCGAGGGGATGAAGGTCTCGGTGCGCTCGGTGCCGATCATGGGCCGGGCGAGGGCCACGACGATCAGGCCGATGGCGGCCATGCGCAGTATCTTAGGAAGACCGGCCAGCTTCTCGCGCAAGGTGCGCCTGGCGGGCGTCTGCGCCGAGGAGGAGACGGCGAAGCGCGCGGACTTGGCGCCGGAGCGCCACGACCAGAAGGCGTACGCCGCGAGCGGGATCAGCAGAAGGAGGACGTAGGGGCTGCCGAAGGTCAGGCCCGCGGCGCCGGGCAAGAGTGCCAGCATGCCGAGCACGCCGGCCGAGCTTTCCTTGGGCTTGCCCGCCTTGCCCGCGACGCTCTCGACGAGGGCCTTGAGGCGCTCGATCATGCGCGCGCGCTCGGAGGCGTCCGTCTCGGAGCCGGCGAAGCGGGCGGCCTCCGCCTGGGCGGCGAGACGCGACGCCACGCCGGCCTGTCCGGCGTCGTAGAAAGACTTGCGCAGGTCGCGCTCGAGCGTGCGCGCGTCGCGCGCCGCCTTGGGCATGCCGGCGAAATCGACCATGAAGCCGGTCAGGAGCTCCTGGTAGCGGGCATAGAAGGAAGCGGCGTCGAGGTCGTCAGACTCGGCCTTGAGGCGCTCGAGTTCGGTCTCGGTCACGGTGACGAGCGAGAGGCGCGAGTCATCGAGCTTCGGGTACAGGCGGCGCGCCGCGACGAGGCGGTGCACGCCGACGAAAAGCAATATGCCCAGCGGGATCGCCGCGAGCCACATCCAGTCCGGGCCGTCGGCGCGCTTGACGCCGACGATGTCGCGCAGGCCCTTCTCCTTCCAGTCCGGCGTGAGCACGGTGGCGACCTTGAGCTCGGTCTTGGGCATCACGATCTCGATGCCCTCGGGATAGACGGCGGTCTCGCCGACGGCGACGACGGCGATGCCCCCATCCAAGGTAAGCGTGCCGGACCCGAACGGGATCGCCTCGTAGACGACCGTCTTGCTCTCGCCGGGCGCCAGGACCAAGGGGGCCTCGGCGCCCTTGCCCTGGAGCTCGAGGTCGGCGGGCAGGGCCTCCTGGAGCGAGGAGCGCAGGTTGTGCACCGTGACCGGCTTGTCCGAGGTGTTGCGCAAGGTGAGGGAAAGCTGGACGCGCTCGCCGACGGTCACGCCCTGGCGGTCGACGGAGGCGGCGGCCTCGATCGGACGGGGAAGGGCCACGCGGACGGCGGCGGCGGGCTGGGCCTGAGCGGCGGCCGGAGGATGGGGGAGCGGGACGGACTGGGCACTCGCCTGCTGCTGGGAGGCGAGCATGCCGACCGAGAGCGCGAGGATGGCCAGGCCTCTCTTAAGGGAGCGGCCGAAGCCGCCCGCGCGGGGAGCGGCGACCGCCGCGGGAGCCTCGGCCTTGGCGACCGAACCGTCGAACATCCGGGCCGCGGCGTCGGGCGTCTCAGGAGCGGACGCGGCGGGAAGCGAACGTATCAAAGCGGACGGGGCGGAGACGGCGGGCGGGATCTTGGCCGCGACGCGCAGCGGCGCGCGCGTCGGCACGATCTTGGCAGGACCCACCGGCACGGCCGCGGAAACGGCGGCGGCGGGACGCACGGGGACCGCGAGGGCGGCCGCGGGGACGGCGCGGACCTCGGGAGCGGCGGCGGGGGCGGCGAGCAAGGACGGCGAGACCGAGAGCAGCGAAGGCGTCAGCGACGGGACGGGCGCGGACAGCGCGGACCAGGCGGCGCCGGTCGCCACGGGCGCGGGCGCCCCCTTGGCGGGGCGACCCGCGGCGGTTTGCGCCGCGGCGTGATAGGCCTGAGAGCCGGGCGCGCCCGCCACGATGGCGAACGAAACCACGGCTCCGAGCAGGCGGCGCAGGGGGAAGCGCCTCATTTATTGATCCAAATCAATAACGACATATCCGGATTATGGCAGAGGCGTTGCTGTACTGCGTGGGCCCATGGGGAAAAGACTCGCCGGGCAGTCGGCCCAGGCGTTCTGGGTCCGAAGTCCGGTGCCGGACTTTAAGGGCTTAAGCCTGGGCTCCGGAGAGGCCGACGCCGGAGCGCCGCCGGGCAAGAGGCGGCTGCTGCTGCGGCTGCTTCCGCTGGGGCCCATCCTCTGATCGAAGCAGCGGGCTCCCCGGCCCGCTTAGCCCTCTGACCGCGGCGTCGCGGCCTTAGGCAGGTTCGCGGCGATGCGGCGCAGGAGGACGAGGAGCTCCGCGCCGCGCACGGGCTTGCGCACGTACTCGATGACGCCGAGCTTGCGCACCTCGGCCTCGATCATGGTCGCGGTGTCGTAGTAGGCGGTGACGACGACCACCGGGATGTCGCGCGTCGCGGGTTCCTCCTTGAGGCGGCGGATCAGCTCCCGGCCGCCGTAGCCGGGGAGCATCAGGTCGCAGAGGATGATGTCCGGCCGCAGCGAGATCGCCGACTCGAAGCCGGTCGGCCCGGTGAAGGCGAAGTGCACCTCGAACTCCTCGTCGGCCAGGGCGAGGGCTAGCAGGCGCTGGAGATCGGGATCGTCCTCGATGCTGAGCAGGCGCATCATCTCAGCTCGCGACCGTCGCGGCCGGGGCCGTCCAGAGCGGCAGCTCGAAGTGAAAGCGCGCGCCCGGCGCGGCGGCTTCGTCGAGCCAGAGGCGCCCCGAGCTCAGCGCGGCGATCTCGCGGCTGATGGCCAGGCCCAGGCCGGTGCCCTTGTAGCCCGAGCCCGCGGCGCGGTTCAGCTGTACGTAGGGGACGAATATCTCGCCGCGGCACTCGGGCGGCACGCCGGGGCCGTCGTCCTCCACCGTGACCCGAAGCATTCCCCCCTCGGCGCGCGCCTTGATGCCGACCCGCCGCGCCGCGTGGCGCGCGGCGTTGTCGAGGAGGTTGCTCAGCATCTGGGCGAAGTGGTCGGCGTCGGCGCGCGCCGCCGGCAGGCCGTCGGCCAGGTCCAGCTCGACTCTCAGGGGCTTGGCCAGTGCGCGCTTCCAATCCGAGGTCAGTTCGGAGATCAGACGCCGCGAGTCGACCCGGCGGAACTCCAGGCACGCCCGACCGGAGTCCAGGCGCGAGAAGTCGAGCGTGTTGATCACGAGCCGGCCCAGGCGGTCGAGGTTGCGTCCCGCCATCTCGACGAGCTCGGCCTGCTCCGGGGAGAGCTTGCCGCCCAGCCCGTCGGCGAGGTTGGCCACCGCGGCCTGGGCGACGGTGAGCGGGGAGCGCAGCTCGTGGGAGACGGCGCCGAGCAGGCGGTCCTTGAACTGGTCGGACTTGCGCCGCTCGCGCACCTCGGCACGCAGCTGCTCGAGCTCGCGCGCCTGGCGCAGCAGGGCGGAGCGCTCGATGGCGAAGCGGATCGCCCGCCCGAGAAAAGTCATGTTGATGCGGTCCTTGATCAAGTAGTCCTGCGCCCCCAGGCCGATCGCCTCGAGGCCCATCGCCTCGTCCTCGAAGCAGGTCAGGACGACGATGGGCGTGTTTCCGGCCTTGCCGCAAGCGGTCGCCACGGTGGCGAGGCCGCGACTGTCGGGCAGGTTGAGGTCGAGAAGGATCACGTCGTAATCCTCTTGCCCGGCCTGGGCCAGGCCCGCCTCGAGGGTTTCGGCGCCCTCGAGCACGAAGCGCCGGTCCGTCCCGCACGCCTCGTTGAGGCGCATGCCCATCAAGAGGAGGGCCTCGGGGTCGTCGTCGATCATGAGGACGTTGACGCGATTCTCGCAGGCCATGCCTCTAATGTAAGGCCGGCAGACGCCCTCCGCCAGGCGCCGCGCGTCAGCTTATGTCAGCGGACGTCAGACTTCGAGGCGCGAGGTGAGGAAGGCCCACGCGAACAGGGCCCGTGAGGGCCAGTCGATCGCGGCGGAGAAGATGCCGGCGGCGCTGACGTCGTTGAGATCCTCGCCGAGCCACGCCACGAGCAGCAGAGCCCCCGCCGCGCGCCACAACGCCGCGGCGAGCGCGGGACGCGAGCCCGCGACGGCGGCGGATTCCGTGGCCGTACCGTCGGCGTAGGCCCGCTCGCGCCAGAGACGCCAGAACAGCCCGGCCGCGGCGACGGTCCAGGCCCCGACGAAGAAGTAGGCGAGCGCCATCGGCAGCTCGACGGCCAGGCACGCGCGCGCGATGATGCGCGAGCCGGGGAGCCAGACGGCGAACGCGGCCAACGCCCAGATCCCGCGCTCCCGCTCCCCCTCCGAGTCCTCCTCCGCGCGCCGCCACGCGCGCCGCGCGAGAAACCAGGCGGCGCCGGCGAAGAGCAGGTCGGCGACGAGCCAGGTCGGGCCCAGCATGCGATCGGCGCGGTAGAAATCGAGCGCGGTCTTCACCGCGTACACGGCCGACGCGGCACCGAGAACGAAAATGAGAAAGCCAAGCGTGGCGAAAGGCGCGACCCAGCCATAAGGCAAGGGGGTGTCCCTTCCTCTTTCCGTTGGTCGAGGGACTAGGCGCGCGGCGACGTGCAGGGCGAGGACCGTCGTCATTCCCCCGTCGAAGGCCGCGCCCAGGACGCCGAGCCAGTCGACGCCGAACGGATGCGGGCCGTATTGGAGATCCTTCGCGTAGATGCCGCCGTACAGCATCGCCATCGCGGTCCCGGCGAGAAAGACCTCCCCATCCCCGACGCGCCGCCGCGCGCGGACGGCCTCGAGCAGGACGAACAGCCAGACGTAGGGGAACGTCAGATACCACAGGCTCAGCACGCCCCAGCCCAGGCGCGCGACGTCGCCGCTGATGAGCAGCGCGAGCAGCGCCGCGGCGAGCCCGCGCGCGAACATGGAGGCCTAGGGCCGAACCGCGACGGCGTCGATCTCGACAGCGGAGCCCTTGGGCAGCGCCGAGACCTGCACGGTCGCCCTCGCCGGGAACGGCGCGCGGAAGCGCTTCGCGTAAACCTCGTTCATCTCCGCGAACCGGCCCAGGTCGGTCATGTACACCGTAGTCTTGACCACGTCGTCCATGGTGAGGCCGGAGGCGAGCAGGACCTCGCGCACGTTGTCGAGGCACTGCCCGGTCTGCTCCGCCACGGTCCCGTCGACGAAGCTGCCGTCCGCGCGCAGCGGCGTCTGGCCCGAGACGAAGACCATGCCGCCGGCGGAGATGCCCTGCGAGTACGGGCCGATCGCCCCGGGCGCCTTCGGCGTGATGACCGGCTGGATCTTCCGCCCGTTCATTTCAACGACTCCAACAGCGCCTTGTTGGTCTTGTGCACGCGCATCATCTCAGTGAGCGCCTTGATCGCCTCGATGTCGCCCATGCCCGCGACGAGCCGGCGCAGCTTGTAGACGCCCTCGAGATACTCGGGCGTGAACAGCTTCTCCTCCTTGCGGGTGCCGCTGTCGCGGACCTTCAGGGCCGGGAAAATGCGCTGCTCCGCGGCCTGCCGATAAAGCACAAGCTCCATGTTCCCCGTGCCTTTAAACTCCTGGAAGATGATGTCGTCCATCTTCGAGCCCGTGTCGACGAGGATGGTCGCGAGGATGGTCAGCGAGCCCGCGCCCTCGAGCTTGCGCGCCGCGCCGAAGAAACGGCGCGGGATCTCCATCGCCCGCGAGTCGAGGCCGCCCGACATCGTGCGCGACCCGGTCGCGAACTGGTTATAAACACGAGCAAGGCGTGTGAGCGAATCGAGCAGGATGAAGACGTCCTCGCCCTCCACGACCTTCTGCAGCGCGATGCGGAACAGATCCTCGGCGATCTTCTTGTGCTGCTGGTAGCTCTGGTCCGACGACGAGGCCCAGACCTCGGCGGGCACGGAGCGCTTGAAGTCCGTGACCTCCTCGGGGCGTTCATCGACCAGGAGGCAGTACTGGCGGACCTTCGGGTCGATCTCGTGGATCGCGTTGGACACCTGCTTGAGGAAGGTCGTCTTGCCGGCCTTGGGGGGTGCGACGATGAGGCCGCGGGTCCCCTTGCCGATGGGAGCGAGCAGGTCGAGGGCGCGCATGGACGGGTCGGTCGAGCCCTTCTCGAGCTGGAACCACTGGTAGGGATCGACGGGCGTGAGCGCCGAGAACGCCGCCTCGACGTCGGACTTCACCGGGGCCTGAGGGATCTGGGGAGGCCGGGGGCCGCCGCCGTTCTGCTGGCGATTGCCGCCGCCGTACTGCTGGCCGCCCTGGCGCTGGCCGTGCTGCTGCTGGCCGCCCCCTTGGTTCTGACCGCCGCCCTGGCCGCCTTGGCGGCCGCGTCCGCCGCGCCGCCGCCGCCGGCGCCGGCC